>JBBRCO010000051.1:0-23882 GCA_038204755.1 Verrucomicrobiales bacterium | reverse complement strand
GGAACTTCTTCCTGCCAGTTTACGGGAGTGAGGTCGCGGGCGAAGGACGGGGAGATCAAACCGAGGAAACAGAGAACGAATATTGATTTCATGAGGGCGGATGGATTGATTTGGAAAAATCCTTCCTGGTGGACGGGGAGTTCAAAAGTCGCAACAAGACGACCGCCGTGGCCTTTAGCCGTCTCCGAAAAGGCGGCCTGGACATGCGCCACCGCCCCCCCGGCCCTTGAGTCGGTTTGGCGGCATCGTTTGGCGGTCGATGCCGACCGCTTGTTGAGAGAATTTTGAAGTCCCCATCCGCCGGAGCGGACATGGATAGGAAACCTATCAAAGTTCATTTGCACAAGATAAAACTCGCGGGGATCTGGAGACAGAACCGGACATCATCCAAATCCCGCAGTAAGAGAGTGATCTATTCCATAAATGACTGAAACGTGCGCCGCGATGGCCACGTATGGAACGGACCAATCCCATGAGACGCTCCAACCTCTTTTTCACCCATGCGTCTGTTTTCGCCGTCGGCATCGCGGTGGCGGTCGTCGGGAGCAAGGTCAGCGACTCATCCGTTCCACCGTCCGTCAATGGCGAAAGCAGAACCCGCGCGGCACGTTCGGGCTCGTTTGAAAACACGGCTTCTGGCGATTCTACAGGCCATCGCAGTGGAAGCCCAGAGGCGCGGGCCCTTTCGAAAAAGGACGCCAAACAACCGATAGAGCACCTCGCCGACATCGTCCGCATGACGGACCCCTTCGACCGCCAGCGGGCGCTGATGGATCTCGTCGATAGACTCGGACCCGGAGAGTTCGCGGCAGTGGCGGACAAATTCCGCGAGCTCGACCACCTTGGCGATTCCGGCGGTGAGTATGATCTCATCCTGCGCGGCTGGGCGAAGGCGGATCCGCTGGCCGCGCTGGAATACGTCGGCCAGTTTCCCAACAGCCGTGGCGGACGCTCCACCATTCTATCCACCTGGGCAGGCCAGGACGGAGCCGCTGCCGAGAAATGGGCGCTCGATCACCATGAAGGCGACGGCCCCAATCCCTACATGGCCGCTGTCATCCGTGGACTTGCAGGAACCGATCTATCCGAAGCGTCCCGCCTCGCTCAAGCCATGCCACTCAGCCGCGAACGCGGCGAAGCGGTGGACTCCATCACCCGCGCGCTTTTCCTCCAAGGCGTGGATACAGCGATGGCTTACCCCGCCTCCATCAAGGACGACGCCCTGCGAGGCGGATTTGTTTCCGCCATCGCCAACCGCATGAGCGCCAAGGATCCGGGTAAAGCAGCCGCATGGATCGCGGCGATGTCGGACGGCAACATTCAAAACCGCGCGGCGCGTGACGTGGCCGCAGCGCTCGCCAGGGAAGACACCACCCAGGCCACCGCCTGGGTCGCCAGCCTGAAGCCCGAAGCGCGGGTCGAAGCCGCACGCGGTGTCATTCCCATCATGTCCGGCGCGGATATCGCGGGCACCGCCAAGTGGGTTTCGTCCCTTGCCGGAACGCCCGGCTACGACAATGCGGTCGAGGAATTCGTCTGGAGTTGCAATACCCGCGCACCCGAACAATCCGCCGCATGGATCGCCGGTGTGGCGAATCCGGATAAGCAACGCCGCCTCTATTACCGCATGCTCAGCGAATGGGCGCAGCACGATGCCGGCGCAGTAAAACAGTGGGTCGTTTCAAACAACGTGCCCCCGGACATCGCCAAGCGCTTCACGCGCTGAAACTTTGGAGCATTTTCGGCCTTTGCGCGCGGCGGGGATTCATTCAGAAATCGCGCATGCCGATTTTTGAAAAGGCCCGCGAGCTCGCGGTGATCAACTCGTCCGCAGCCGTCATCGGCTGGGATCAGGAAACCTATCTGCCCAACGCCGCCGCCGATCACCGCGCGGCACAGCTTTCCTGGCTCTCTTCGCGGGCGCACGAACTCGCGACTTCCGAGGCTTGGAAAAACGATCTCGAAGCCGCCGAAAACGCGAACGACGGCAGCGACCCGAAACTCACCGCCAACCTCCGCGAACTCCGCCGTGAGTTCGACCGCTCGAACAAGCTCACCGTCGAGCTCGTCGCCCGCGAATCCACCGCCTGCTCGATGTCGAAGCACGCTTGGGTGGCCGCGCGGGAGAAATCGGACTTCGCCGGATTCGCACCGCATTTGAAAACGCTGCTGGAGATCGCCCGCGAGAAGGCTGAACTCTGGGGCTATCAGGACGAGCCCTACGATGCCCTTCTCGGCGGATATGAACGCCGGACCTCGACGGCCGCAGTGGCACAATTGTTCGACACGATGAAACCCGCGCTGCGCGAAATCGCAGCGAAGGCGGTGGAAATTTCCTCATCGCGCAAGCCGACGCTTCCCGCCGGGCCGTATCCGATAGAAGCGCAGAAACGATTCAACGCCCAAGTGGCCGCGGCGGTCGGATTTGATTTCGAAGCGGGCCGGATCGACACCACGGCGCATCCATTCTGCACCACACTCGGCCCGCGCGATATCCGGCTAACAACACGCTACATGGAATCGGATTTCACCTCCTCGCTCTTCGGCGTGCTGCATGAGGCCGGCCACGGCATGTATGAACAAGGTCTGCCTGCGGAGGATTTCGGTCTGCCGTCTGGCAGCGCAGTTTCGTTAGGAATCCATGAATCGCAATCGCGGCTTTGGGAAAACCATGTGGGGCGCTCGCGCGGATTCTGGAACCACTGGTATCCGGTGGCGCAGGAATGTTTTCCGCAGCTTGCAAAGTTTCCGCTGGAGGATTTCCTCATCTATCTGTGGCGTGCGGAATTTTCACCGGTTCGCGTCGAGGCCGACGAGGCGACTTACGACCTGCACATCCTTCTGCGCTTCGACCTCGAACGCCGCATGGTGAACGGCAGCCTGGACGTGGCCGACGTGCCCGCCGCGTGGAACGAGGGATTCCGCGAGTTGTTCGGATTCACACCCGAGGACGACCGCCATGGCTGCCTTCAGGACATCCACTGGGCGATGGGCGGGCTCGGTTATTTCTCCACCTACACGCTGGGCAACATCAACTCCGCCCAGCTCTTCGCCGCAGCGCGCAAGGACGCGGCCATCGCCGCCGCCATCGACAAGGCGGACTATCAGCCGTTGCTCGGCTGGCTGCGGGAAAAGGTCCACTCGCACGGGGCGACGCTCGATCCGTCCGAACTCATCCAGCAGGCCACCGGCAGCGCCCCCTCGCCCGCCGACTACCTCGCCCACCTCCAGGCCCGTTATCTGTGACCATGGAGAACAGGAGCCCGTCTTCTTGCATGATTTGACGGGCACCATGCCGTCCTGGCAGGCCCCTTATATCCAGAGGGCGCTGGATATCAAACAGGCTGGAGGAATCGGCGTTGCGCTTCCTCTTCGGGATTATGCGGAATCGTCTCGTTCGATGATTTGGTGTCTGACAGCAGCTCGTCGCGGAATTTCGCGATGATCGCTTCGACAGGCCATGACGATGCCTCTCCAAACGCGCAGATGGTGCGGCCGTCAATCTGATAGGCAACGCTTTCCAGGGTCTCGATATCGGACGGGCTGGCCGTACCATCGACAAGGCGATCGGAGATTTTTTTCATCCACGTCGAGCCTTCGCGGCACGGCGTGCACTGACCGCAGGATTCGTGGGCGTAGAAGGTGTTCAGGTTGTTCAGCACCCAAGACATTTTCCGCGTGTTATCGAGCACGATGACCCCGCCGGAACCGGCCATGGAGCCGCAGGCGGCGAGCGTGTCGAAGTCCATCTGGATGTCCCAGAAATCGAGATCCTTGGTGGTGCCGTCGGGGTTTTTCAGTTTGAAAACCTCGTTGCACTTGAGGATTTTCGAAGACGATCCACCAGGGATAACGGCCTTGAATTCGCGTCCGTCTTTCGGCCCGCCGCACATGTCGTAAAGCAGCTCGCGCATCGTGATCTTGCCGACTTCGACTTCGAAATAACCGGGATTTTTCACATCGCCGGAAACGCAGAGAATGCGGGTGCCGGTGTTTCTAGCAACTCCGAGTTTCGCATACTCACCGCCGCCCATGCGGATGATGTGTTTCACATGGCAGAGCGACTCGACGTTGTTGACGATCGTCGGGCACATGTAGAGGCCGAGGGCTGCGGGGAAATACGGTGGCTTGATGCGCGGATAGGGGCGCTTGCCTTCGAGCGATTCGATAAGGCCGGTTTCCTCGCCGCAGATGTAGGCACCAGCGCCGCGGTGGACGTAGATTTCCACATCAAAGCCGGAGCCGAGAACGTTAGACCCGAGGAAATTTTTCGCACGGGCTTCTTCGATGGCGCGCTCCACGATCAGGGCAGCTTCCGGGAATTCCTCGCGAATGTAGATGTAGGCGGTGTGCGCACCGACGGCGAAGCAGGAGATGACCATGCCCTCGACGAGCTGGTGCGGATCCTGATGGAGAATGTAGCGATCCTTGAAAGTGCCGGGTTCGGATTCGTCACCGTTGCAGATCAGATAGACGGGCTTGGTGTTGTTCGGTGGGATGAAGGTCCACTTCATGCCGGTTGGAAAACCTGCGCCGCCCCGGCCGCGCAGGCCGGACTTTTTCACTTCCTCGGTGATGTCCTTGGGCTGCATGGTGAACGCCTTTTTCAGCTCATCGTAGCCGCCGTCACGCAAGTAGCAGTCGATCGACGGGTCCCATCCCTCGCGGTCCACATTTTTAAAGATGAGACGGTATTCTCTCGGGTGGGGCTGCTTCGTGTAGGTGATCATGGAGAAGGACTGGCGGAGTATCGCTACCCAGGCTGGATTCGCAAAACCGATTTTCCGAAAAATTCACCTTTGGCGCCGGAAAGCTTCTATTTCATCGCTTCGGCGGGCTTTTCGAGGAATTCTTCGCCCGCACCGTCCCGGCCGTGGAGGCAGTTGGGGAGCTTGATGGCTTGGTGGGGAATTTCGCCGGGGTGGTTCTGCCGGGTCGCGTCATCAAGGAGGATTGAAACCGGCGAAGGCGAAGTTAGGTAAGCGTTCTGCAGATCCTGCAGGGCGACCGGCTGTCTGGATGAGCCGGATAGCGCAAACGCCAGCCCGGCGCTGGACATGCTGATTTCCCGCCTGAACGAGGCGATCACCGGCATCCGCGCTCGGCATCCGCTGCCCTTGCATTTCCCCCGCCCGCCACGAAAACTCCCCGCATGCTCAAGCAACAACGCGCCGACCACCTGCTGCGCCGACTCGACGAACTCTATCCGGAAACCCCGATTCCGCTCGATCACAAGGACCCTTTTACCCTGCTCATCGCCGTCCTGCTTTCCGCCCAATGCACCGACGTGCGCGTCAACCTCGTCACCCCCGCCCTCTTCGCCCTCGCCGAAAATCCGCACGACATGATGCACGTCCCGGTCGAGAAAATCCAAGCCATCATCCGTCCCTGCGGCCTATCACCTCGCAAGTCCGCCGCCATTTCCGGGCTCTCGAAAATCCTCGTCGAGCAACACTGCGGCGAGGTCCCCCAGGATTTCGCCGCCCTCGAAGCCCTTCCCGGCGTAGGCCACAAAACCGCGTCCGTCGTGATGGCGCAATCTTTCGGAGTCCCCGCGTTCCCCGTCGATACCCACATCCACCGCCTCGCCACCCGCTGGAAACTCACCTCTGGAAAAAACGTCGAGCAAACCGAGCGCGACCTGAAAAAACTCTTTCCCCGCGCCTCGTGGAACCGCCTCCACCTCCAGATCATCTTCTACGGCCGCGAACATTGCTCCGCGAGAGGATGTGATGGGAAACGGTGTCTGCTATGTCATGAGCTTTTTGCGAAACCGTGACGGATCCATCCGGCTATTGGCGGACCGGAGATGATTCCGTCCTGGTTTGGGCTGGAATGACCAGGAGTCTTGGTATGCTCGATTTCAAATATCCTCTGATCGGATCCGGTGGACTCGGCTCGATTCCTCCTGTGACCTTGGGAGTACAGCTTCAAGGGAATAGCTTTCGGCTCATCGTTGAGTGTCACGACAGTGACGCTAGTCGCGTTGCTGATCTCTTTAACCAGGAAAGCAAGGCAAAGCCGGGATGGTTTGACTTCGGCCTCCTTAACCTGCCTTGCGACGGCGAGGAGTATCCGTCGAAACGGGACTTCAATAAGTTCGGCACGGAGTTCCTTTACCGCTCCAAAAAACAAACATTGAGAGTGTTATCGGAGCATTCACCAAGATGAATGGCTTTGCGTTTTTATTGCCGGATGCTCTCATCATCCTCCTTCGCTATCCCCATCTTCCACCCGCAGGCCGTTCACCCGTAGGAATTCCCGGGTGTTATGGGTGACGAGGGTCAGATCAAGCGAGGGAGCCTGGCCGCCCAGTTGCTGGTCGTAGAGGCCGGTTTTAATGCCACTTTTTTCAAGTAAATAACGGATTTCCGCCGTTTTGATAGCCGCGCCCCAATCGAAGGGCAACAGGTGGAATGGCTCTAGAAGCGTGACGACTTTTTGCCCCTCGCGCTCAGGTTCGTTACAACGGAAAACACCGGCAAACAACTCAAAGACACTCACCATGGACACCGCACAATCCTCGGGACTGCGGGCGTGAAGAGCCTGAACTACCTTCGGATTTCCGCGCATGGCACCAATGCAAACATTGGTATCGAGGAGGTAAATCATGTGGTGAAGTCCACGGCAGGTGGGAGTTCACCTTGGTCGTGCCGTGCGAAGTTGGGGTCATCAATGCGGATACTATCGAGGTATCCGTCAGGCCAAGTGGACGCTTTGACCGGCACCAGCAGCACCCCGTCGTCAAGACGGCGGATCGAGGCCTCCTTGCCCTTGAATCTCAGCTCCTTGGGGATTCCCACCGCCTGTGAGCGACCATTTGTAAACAAAGGCGTTATCATAGCTGGTCTATACCCGATTCCAGGTAACCAGTCAACGGACGATCCACAAAAGCACGCGTCCCCTTCGTAAGTGCTCTTCGCAAAGCCCTGACCTCCCTCCGCAGGATGTGACTTTAGGACTTGCCGAACCCGTCAACCGCGCGATTCTGAACGCTCAACCCCAAAACCCATGAGCACCGGCCCTAAACCAACCGACGAGAAGAAACTGCGCGAAACCTTGAAGGAAAATCCTACCGACTGGGAGACCCGCAAGCAACTGGCCCATCTCCTCTATGATGAGGGAAACTTCCTTGAAGCCTCCAACGTCGTTTGGGAGGTCGATGAAATTCCGAGCATCGATGTTGAGCTGGCATTCGCCGCGCGGATCCTGGCCAAGGGCACTCCAAGGAAAGCGATCCGCCTGCTCACCGCCCTGCTAGAGCACAACCGGGGCAAGGCGGTGCAGAATCTCGGACTCGCGAACGCCCTGCTCCACCACGGCATGGTGCTGCAAGCCGCGCGCTTTTACGGCGCGGCGCTGGAGGCGGATCCCTCGCTCGGTAATCCAGATCTCGAACACTTCATCCTCTGGACCGACGACGAGGAAACGCTCTGGGGCGATTTCAAAAACCGGCGTCCCAAACTCGGCGAACTCCCCTGGATGAAACGCGACCCAAAGGAAGCGATGAAACTAACCAGCCGGATCAACCACCACACCACACCGGTGAATCTGCCGAGCCTCAAGCCCTCACCCGGCGAGGAACTGACCAACGATCTCTATCAACAAAAACCGGAAAAAGGCGCGGAGCCCAGCCCGCCACCCGCCGTGACAATCCCGATAGACCGCGTCCATCCAAAGGATCGTCTCTTCGATGCCGAACTCGGCGCGCCCAATGCTCCGGTGCAACCCGAACTGGATCTGCCCGAGGAGGCTCCAGCCACACCGAGCAAGGAACTCGCCAAGCCCGACTTTGCCGCCGCGACGGCACAGATCAAGCCGCCCGCACCGCCCGTGAGAATGACGCCTCCCCCCACCGTTCCATTAGCCGCCGCACCACCAGCGCCGGCCCGCCCGAAGGCCACGCTGCCGCCATTGAAAAGGCCCGACGCAGCGAGGTGATTGGTGGAAACAGCCGATTCCCTAACGAATTCCGCCTGTCGCCACGGTGAATCCACCCGGCTGCCTTCGCTTTCCGTATCGCAGTCACCCGCATCATTCCTATCCACAGGTCGAAAGACCTTCCGCCCGGGTGGAAGCATTAACCGGGACCAGAAGCAAACCGTCGCCAAGGCGGCGGATCGAGACTTGCTTGCCCTCGAATCTCAATTCCGTGGGGATTCCCACGGCCTGCGAGCGACTATCATGAGATCGAGAGGCGGCAGGGGTAGCTCAGGACTGGCTTCATACTGATTGAAATTCAGAGATTCGGCGAACAGCCGGTAGCGGAGTTTGGCGAGTTCGTCCCTCCATTTTCCGGCGGAGGATCGCGGAATAATGAGATCCAGAACGAACGTCGCGCGGGGATGTCCCAGAGCGGTCACCGCATGCCCGCCAATCATCAGGGCCGGGAGGTCCTTTTCGACCATCAGCCTGGCAACGGTGGTGAGGAAGCTTTCCATGGGCTGAGGTTGAGTCAAGATGCGGCCAAAGCCAGCGCTCCATGCGCTCTTTGCGCTTTCCTTTTTCCCCAAAAGCCGCTCGTTTGGGTAAAATGGTGGATCAAGGCAGGACAACAAACAGATGGGCGCTAGGACAGCGCTGGGTGAGCGATGGCGAACCGGAGCTCGGTCTCGGCATCATCCGCAAGAGCGGCGACGGGCGGGTGGAAATCGCCTTCCCCGCTGCGGGCGAGACGCGGATCTATGCCACCGACACCGCACCGCTGCGGCGGGTGAGATTTTCCCCCGGCGACCGGATCAAGGTCCACTCCGGTGCCGAAATGACCGTGGAAAGCGTGCGGGAGGAAAACGGCCTGTTGGTCTATCAAACTGACTCCGGCGAAACGAAGGAAGCCGAGCTCTCCGACTCCATCAGCTTTAGCAAGCCGCAGGACCGGCTGTTCGGCGGAAAACTCGACGAGCCCGGCGATTTCGACCTGCGTGGCGAGGCCCTGAGACGCCGCGCGGAGATGCGCCGCTCGCCGGTGCGCGGCCTGGCGGGCGCACGCATGGATTTGATTCCGCACCAGCTTTTCATCGCAGACGAGGTGGCGAACCGACCACAGCCGCGCGTTTTGTTAGCGGACCAGGTGGGATTGGGAAAAACGATTGAGGCGTGTCTGATTTTACACCGGCTCATTCTGACAGGCCGTGCCGAGCGGGTGCTGATCCTTGTGCCGGAGCCGCTGGTGCATCAATGGTTCGTCGAACTCCTGCGGCGTTTCCAGCTTTCCTTCAGCCTGTTCGATGAAGTGCGCTGTGAGGCGATCGAGTATGGCGATCCCGAATGCAATCCGTTTCTCGACAGCCAGTGGATCCTCGCCGCCGTCGATTTTCTCGCGGAAAACGAACAGCGCGCCGCACAGGTGCGCGACGCCGGATGGGACGTGCTGGTGGTGGACGAGGCACACCACCTTGAATGGACTCCGGAAGCGGCGGGAGCAGCCTATGAGATCGTCAAGGGTCTCGCAGAAACCACGGAAAGCCTGCTGCTGCTCACCGCCACTCCGCAGCAACTCGGGCCGGAAGGGCATTTTGCGCGGCTGCAGTTGCTCGATCCAAGTCGCTATGCGGACCTCGCGCAATATGGTGAGGAAACGCTGCACTACGAGGAGGTGGCAGATGTAGTGGAATCTCTAGCGGCGGAAAAACAGGCAGCACTGCCTGTGTCACGATTGAAGGGGATCGTCGCAGGACGTCCGAGGCTGGAGCAGCGTGTTGCCGATTTGGAAGCTGGAAAACCCGGCGCACGGGAACGACTCGCCGCCGATCTGTTGGACGGCTTCGGCATCGGCCGTGTCATGTTCCGGAACACACGCGAACGGCTCGGTGGATTTCCCAAACGCGAACCGAATTTCTATCCGACGCCGGACAAGGTGAAATGGCTGCAATCACTCTTGGCAGAACTCGGTGAGGAAAAAGTCCTCGTCATCACCCGGACCCGCGAGCTGGCGGAGGAGGTGCTGGAGGAACTCACTTCGACCACCAGCGTGAAAGGCGTGTTGTTTCACGAAGATCTCAGCCTGCTCCAGCGCGACCGCAACGCAGCCTTCTTCGCCGAAGCGGACGGCGCACGGATTCTCGTCTGCTCGGAAATCGGCAGCGAGGGCCGCAATTTCCAGTTCGCACGGCATCTTGTCTTGTTCGATCTACCGGAAGACGTCGATCTGTTGGAGCAGCGGATAGGCCGGCTCGACCGGATCGGCCAAAAAGGCGCCATCAACATCCACGTCCCCTATCAGCCCGGCGGACCGGACGAAATCCTCATGCGCTGGCTGAACGAAGGACTCGACGCCTTCCGCGCCAGCCCGCCAGGCGCAGCGGAAATCCAGCGAGAGCTGCGCATCGATCTGGAGGAAGCGATCGGCGAGCGCGAGGGAATCGACGCGCTGATCGGAAAAACGCTCGCCTCAAGGAAACGGATTTCCGAACGCCTCGCTCGCGGCCAGGACCGCCTGCTAGAGCGGAGTTCGCATCGTCCGGAACGTTCGGCCTGGCTGGTGGAGAGGATCCGTGAGTGGGATAACGACGCCGGCTTCGAGGATTTCCTGATGCGGCTGTTCGAATTTTCCGGCCTGCACATCGAGGAACTCGGCAGCCGCCGCTATTTCCTGCTGCCGGGAAATTTAAAGTCCGACGCGTTCCCCTCGCTGCCGCACGAAGGCATGACGGTGACGTTAGACCGGCAACGCGCGTTGGAACGCGAGCAGGAGGCGTTCCTCACCTGGGACCATCCGATGGTCCGTGCTGCGCTCGATCTCATGTTAGGATCAGAGGCGGGCAACGCATCCTTTGCTGTCTGGGATGCGGCGGGCGAAAAGATCATTCTGTTGGAGTCATGGATCGTGGTCGAATGTGTGGCTCCCGCGCGCCTGCACGTCGAACGTTTCCTGCCGCAAATTCCGATCCGTGTAGTGGTCGATCACAAAGGCGGCGACCACTCGGACAATGCCGCCTTTTCCCGACCAACGCTTCGCAAGGGCGATGCCGCCGGCCTGCTCCGGAACGAAAAAGTGAAGCGGACTTTCCTGCCCGCGATGCTCGAACAAGCCCACGCCCTCGGCGCTGCGAAAGGACGCGCCGCCATCGACGAAGCCATGACGCTGATGCGCCGCGAGATGGCTAGGGAGATCACCCGCCTCCGCGATCTGGCGGAAGTGAACGACCACATCAAGCCAGAGGAAATCGCCGCGCTCGAACACCGCGAGAGCGAACTCGCCGAAGCCATCGGCAACGCCCGCGTCCGTCTCGATGCCGTGCGCCTGATTTGGAAAGCACCGCCCGCCTAAAAAATCAGCTCACCTTGATCCGCTTCACCACCGGGACGTGCTTGTTCAGCCAGGCGAGGAAAAAGAACACGCGCAGGCGCCACCAGATGGCGAAGGAAAGCGTGGTGCAGCCGGCGAGCACGGCGTTGATAGAACAGACGAGTCCCCAGCGGTTATACGGTTGGAAGAAGATCTGTGCGAAATGGAGTTTGTAGAAATTCTCGATGAACTCCCAGTAGATCGCGATGCGTTTGCGGTTGTCCTTTTCGTAGCGTTTCATACCGGCGGTGACCGCCTTGCCGGTTTTCAACGCATCATGCACAGCCTGCGCGCCCTGCTGACCGCTGGTCATGGCTAACAAAACACCGCTGGAAAACATCGGATCGATGAAGCCCGAGGAATCCCCCACCCTCACGACACGCGGTGAAACGAGAGTTTCGTTCTTGTAGGAAAAATCGACGATGACATGGAGTTCCTCCGACATTTCCGCATTCGCGAAACGTTCCTGGATCGCCGGGGTGGCGGCGACCGCATCGTCGAAAACTTGCTGCGGTTTCTTCGCAAGAGCCTTGAAATCCGCTGCGTCGATGACCAGTCCGACGCTGGTCTTTTCGCCTGATAGAGGAATGAGCCAGCACCACGAGTTCTCCCGCCGCACGATAAGGATATCGCCTTCCTGCTCGCCCGTCGGCATATCGACGCCGGAGAAGTGGCTGAAGATCGCGATCTTGCGGTGCCCCGGATAGTAGTTCCGCAGCGATTCGCGGTTCGCGGTGAAATTGGTGAGTCCGCTGGCATCGATCAGATAGGGCGCGGCCACTTCATGCTCCGTTCCGTCCGCCGCGCGGTATTTGATGACGGCGCGGTCCTTTTCCACACGGTGTTCGAGCACGGTGCTTTCCTCGCGGACGATGGCTCCGCTTTCACGCGAGTGGTGGAGCAGGATATCGTCGAATTTTGCGCGCTCCACCTGCACCGCTTCCGGATATTCGGTGAATGCGCCTTTCGAGAAATCGAGACGGATGGTCCGCGAGCCGTTGCCCATGATAAACTGGGCAGCGCGTTTTTTCGTAAACCCCGCGCTCGCGATTTTTTCCCAAACGCCGAGATCGTCGAAAACTTTCCGGTTATAGGGCAGCAGCGATTCTCCGATGTGGAAGCGCGGAAATTTCGCTTTTTCCAGCACCAGCACCTTCCGCCCTGCCTGCGCCAGCGTGGTGGCCGCCGTGGAACCCGCCGGACCGCCGCCGATGACGATGGCGTCCCATTTTTCTTCAGCGGATTTCAAGGCGGCGGAGGCTGGCATGCGGCGGCACTGTGCAAGATTGCCTATCTCCGCGCAACCGCTTGTTGACTCCGGGTATTGCTTTTCCGGCCGATTCGACGAAGAATCACCACGATGAGTTCTGACAATTTTCCCGAAACCGCCAGCTACGATGTCGTCGTGATCGGCGGCGCCCTTTCCGGCGCTGCTACGGCCACCCTGCTCATCCGACAGAACCCTGGGATCCGCTTGCTGATCGTGGAAAAATCTGAAAAGCTCACCCGCCGCGTCGGCGAGGCCACCGTGGAGATCAGCGGCTACTTCATGTGCCGCGTGTTAGGGATGACGCAGTATCTCAATGAAAACCACCTCGTGAAACAGGGGCTGCGCTTCTGGTTTCAAAACGACGAAGTGAAATCACTCGATCAATCCAGCGAACTCGGCGCGAAATACCTTTCCCGCGTTCCTTCCTTCCAGCTCGACCGCGCCGCATTCGACGAAGAAGTCCTGCGCCGGGCGGGCGAGGCCGGGGCCATCGTCCTGCGCCCGGCGACCGTTTCCAAAGTCCAGCTCAATCCCGGCGGCGTTCAGACGATGGAGGTCCGCCATGGCGAAAGTCGCCAGACCGTGACCGCCCGCTGGGTCGTGGACGGCTCGGGGCCCGTCTCCCTGTTAGCCCGAAAAGAAGGCTGGTGGAAGTCCAACACCGCACATCCCACCGCCTCCGCTTGGGCACGTTGGAAAGGTGTGAAGGACTGGGACAGCCGTGAGCTGGCGTTGAAATATCCCGAGTGGTCGAAGGCGGTTTACGGCATGCGCAACACGGCTACTAACCACATCATCGGCGACGGCTGGTGGAGCTGGTGGATCCCGCTCAAGGGCGGAGATGTCAGCGTTGGCGTCGTGTGGGATCAGCGCCTCGTCGATTTCCCGAGAGACGGAGGCAGCATCGGCGAGAGGCTGAAGACATTTCTAATGGAACATCCTGTTGGAAAGGAGATGCTTGCCGATGCTACTTATTATGGGGACGACCAGCATTTGCGGAGGAACCTCGCTTATTACAGCACCACCTTCGCCGGTGACGGATTTGTGTTAGTGGGAGATGCCGCCGCCTTCATGGATCCGTTCTACAGCCCAGGCATGGACTGGATTTCCTTCACCAGCAGCAGCGCCGCGAACCTGATCACCCAACAGCGCAAGGGCCTGAACACGCCCGAGACCTACGAGAACTACAACCGCGATTTCTCCGTCAGTCACGAGCGTTGGTTCAACGCGCTCTACAAGGACAAGTATGACTATATGGGCGAATACGATCTGATGGGCCTGGCTTTCAATCTCGATCTCGGGCTCTACTACTGGGGCGTCGTCGAAGTACCATTCAACATGGGGGAAACCGCGTTGCACACGCCGCCGTTCTCGCCGCCCAGTGGGAAGATCTTTTCCGCGCTGATGAGCACTTACAACCGCCGCTTCGCGAAAATCGCCCGCCTCCGCCGCAGGGAAGGCAGACTCGGTCTGATGAACCGCGGCAAGCGCAACCTCATTCCCGGATTCAAACTCAACCGGGCTAACATGCTCCGGCTTTTCCCAATGCTCGCCCGCTGGGGCGTCCTCGAACTCAAGGAAGGCTGGCGCAGTTGGGGAAACAGCGGAGAAACTCCGGCGATGGCTTCCCCACGCGCGGAAGTGGCTGCTGACTAAGTTAGGCCGGGATGTCGTGATACAGACATTCGTGTCTGTTCTTTCACAAGGCACAGGAGGAAGAACAGACAAGAATGTCTGTATCACGGAGTATTCTCCGGCAGGCTGGAAGGTCAGCTCCGAGGCCCAGCCACAGGGACCCGCCCGGCGATCCAATCGTGGATCAGCGTGAGCTTCGCGATAACCGGGTCCGCCAGAACAAACGGATAGGGATCGGGCAGCCCCATGCTGCGGTTAAGGCCGTTGAGGAGGAGCCGCACGTCACGCCACTGAGAGGCGATGTCGGCGAAGGGGCAGCCGATAGGTGGCAGGATGACAGTCTGATTCTGATCGTGCTGGATGATGAGCCCCTCGGCAGCGGCCGTATCCAGCGTATCGAGGATGTGGAGGTAGTGCGCCCAGGTTTCCGCCCAGTCCTCCCAAGGATGCGAGGCGGCGTATGCGGAGACGTGATTCTGCTGCCAGTTGACCGGTGGTCCGTTCTGATAATAATTACCCAGGGCGAGGGCGTAATCCGCTCGCTCGTCGCCGAAGATGGTGCGGAAAATATCTAACTTCGATGTGTTGCGGACGAGCCGGTCCCAGTAGTAGTGCCCGGTTTCATGACGGAAATGGCCCAGCACGGTGCGGTACATCTCGCCCATGAGCTGGCGGGCCTTCTCACGCTTCGGATCGTCGGTCTCGTCTAGGTTGATGGTGATGAGTCCTTCGGCGTGGCCGGTGAAAACGTGGTCATTGCCCGGCACGCCCGGCGGGGTGTCTTCTAGAAAATCAAAGGCCAGCCCCTGCACGGGATTTTCCACCTTCGAGGCGACCGGCAGTCCGAGGGTGAGGAGGCTGTAGAGGAGCCGGCGCTTGGCGGTTTCCAGCTTTAGCCATGCCTGTTGGTTGGGGGTTTTTGATAGATCTGGGATGGTGCGGTTCAGACGGCAGGACGGGCAGAAAGGGTCGGGAGAGTTTGCGGGAACCATCCAGTTGCACGAGCCGGCGGTCTTGAGGTTCCCGCAACGCAGATAAAGCCCGCTGTCGCCGATGCGCTCCTGCGTCTTGTCCGGCCCGGCGGGTTGAAATGTAGCGATGGAAACGTCTGCGGCGATGAATCCGAGTTCCGCCTGACAGAAAAGGCAGCGGGAGTTTTCAAAAAACACCCGCCCGTTGCACTGGGCGCAAAAAAACTTTTTCATCGGCTGCCAACATCATTGCCACCCGAGCGGCTTCCGCAAGTGATGTTTGCGACCAGTCCATCAGGGAAACCACGCGCGAATTCTGCTAGTGGCGGACGGTTTAAACCAGCCCGCTCAACCGGCCCATCGCAAGATGCACTTAGCTTGGTTTGCGTAACGCATTGTGCACGAGGAAGCCATCTTCAGAACTGGATCATCCTCCGCACAACCCACTGTTTATAAAACGATAGCGATTCAAAGTGATTCAGACGCAAGCTGGCATCCGGCGTGCGATGGAATCCTTGCGTGGTTCCTGCTGACCTTCACACGCGCCGCCCAACTCCAACACCTCATTATTATGCTAGGATGGTCCATCACCTTTCTTGTGCTCGCCCTCGTGGCAGGGCTGCTTGGATTTGTCGTCGTCGCAGGAGCTGCGGCAAGCATCGCTAAGGTGCTGTTTTACATTTTCTTGGTTCTACTCGTCATTTCTGCGTTCGCGCGGGCACTGAAGGGCAGAACGCCATGAATTAAACAACCAATCGCTCAACCCTATGAAAATGACATTGCTCAAAGATCGCCATACTATCGGCCTGCTCCACCGTGTTTCAGAAGATGTAGCCCGACTGAAGGGTGACATCGGTATGCTGCTAGGCGACACTACAAAACGCGCAATCCCGGCAGGTGCCCGCGAGGTTTCAAAAATCGCGCGGCAGCAACTTTCAGTCGGACAGGCTTATGCCCGCTCCCGGCTGCCGAAGGTAGCAATGCCGTCCGGCACATGCTCTCTAAGCATCGTCGGCGGCACACTTCTGGTCGGAGCACTAGCAGTGGGTTGCTTTCTCGTGAAGCAACGCATCGCCGTCGCACGCAGGACAGCGGACTCCCACCTTCTGGACGACGCCGTCGATGGTCCAAACGCCTGATTTAATTGAATGCAAAAAACCCCGCTTCAACAACCATGGAAGCGGGGTTTTCAACCCAAAGACAGGGTCAGGCTTTGCGTGCGAGTGCGCCGCTGAGAACCAAAATGGCACCGCTGGCCACGAGCACCCAAGAGAGTGCCGGTGGCAGTGGTACGCGCTCTTGGGTTCTCGCCTTGACGTCGAGAGTTCCCACTTTGAGCACAGTTTCCTCCTTGGTGACGTAGATGCCTCGGTAAGCAAGCATGCCAACTCCCAATAATAGGACGGCAATGCCGATGAACAATCTGTTTTTCGGATTCATGGCGGACTGGGTGGTTTGCTAGTTAGCAGCTTTATACGCTTTTCCGACCTGTAATAAAGGTAAGAAGGGCAAGGACCAAAAACACCACAAACAGGATCTTGGCGATCCCGGCGGCGGTGCCAGCAATGCCGCCGAAGCCGAGCAATGCGGCGATGAGGGCGACGACGAGAAATACAATAGCATAGTGTAACATGGCGGTGTGGGGTTGGATTTTTAGACACCAGCATCTGGCCGGTTGAAGATTGAATAGCGTGCGGCGTGCCACTGTATCCACGGGGGTCACCGACCATTTATCAAGAATGACTTACAGAAAGAATCGAACTCCCAAAACGACCTCCACCCCATGCAGTATGCCCGAACCGGCTACACAGTTTTTGGCATTCCGCACTGTCTCTTTCGTGAACAGTCCAGAAGTTCCCATCAGCCAAAGAATTGACGCCCGCCATGCGGGAAAAAGTCCGAGCAATGGTTGGCTGCCTTCCCGGTGTTGAGCCCCGCAGGAACCAACCCACCCACGGAACTCTCACGCCCGGCGCAGCTTCACATCGAGGGCTGCAAGAGCGCAAATACTCCCCGTTCACCGCCCACCGTGTCCTCAATCAGAAAGAGCTCACCCCGCTTACGGATCAACATCGCCCGCAATTTTGGGGCCATGTCGTCGGGCCGGTAAATGGGGAAAAAATCGGCTTCGAGTCTCAAGCGCTCTCTGGTGAATTCATCACCTTCCAGGAATTCATCCGCCAGGGTCAGAATCTCCGTCTTTATCTGATAGTATCGGGTTTCCATCATGAATAAACTTTAGCGTAGGTTTCCACCATTTCCCTCCGTGAATTGCTGATTCTCGTGTCGGGAATACTGATGACATGGCCGCTGCCGACCCGCAGTTGATAATTCCTCCCGCCCCGCTATCCTTCTCCTACATGTTCGGCAGCATCAAAGACAGTCTCTCATCGGTCGCGGCAAAAGCCCTCCTGGCCTCGCGCATCGACCGCTACGGAAAAATCACCGATCTGCATATCCGCAGCCGGGAAAAATCGGTCACCGCCGAGGTGGTTCTGGAAGGCGAGGAAATTCCCATCACCATCCTGATCGAGCGATACCGGATCGACGGCACAAGCGGCACCCACACAATCACGGTGGAAAAGGTGACCGCTTCGCGCGCGTGGTTGCAAAATCTGTTGGATGACCTCATCGTCGGCAAACCACTGCCGTTGCCGTCCATCGCCTTACTCGCCCTCGGCGGTCCGGAAAACTGAATCTCTCCAATGGCGGACCCCGTTGGAGCCGGGCTGTTTCATTCGAAGCGGGAAATGACCGTTCAAATCACGCGGCTGCTTGAAAATTCGCATATTCCGGGATTCCTCCGCCCATTGTTGGGTTGCAAGCCGGCCGGGCAATTGGCATTGCAGGGCCGTCACGAGGATTTTTCTCTGTAGCAATCCAGCCTCTAATCGATTCATGAAACCGACACTCCTAGTTCTCGCAGCCGGAATGGGCAGCCGATACGGCGGCCTCAAGCAAATGGACCCGATGGGCCCGAACGGTGAAACAGTGCTGGACTACTCGGTCTATGACGCGATCCGCGCCGGTTTCGGTCGGGTGGTTTTCATCATCCGCGAGGATTTCGCCGAGGCTTTCAAGAGCGGTGTCGGGGCACGTTTTGCCGACCGCATCCAAGTGGACTATGCGTTTCAGAAACTCGGCGACCTCCCGGAAGCTTTCAGTATTCCAGAAGGCAGGACGAAACCCTGGGGCACCGCCCACGCAGTACGCGCCGCCCGCCATCTGGTGAAAGAGTCCTTTGCTGTGATCAATGCGGACGATTTCTACGGCAATGATGCCTACGTTCGCGCTGCGGAGTTTCTGGCCAAGCCACGATCGGAACAGGACAAGGCGCATTATGCGATGATCGGCTATCCGCTGGTCAACACTCTATCCGATCACGGCGACGTGAACCGCGGCATCTGCACGCGCAGCGACAACGGCCTGCTCAGCAGCGTCGAGGAGTATGTGAAAATCGAGCGCGAGGCGGACGGCGTCGTCCGTGGCACGTCCCTCGACGGCAGCCGGCGCGAACTTTGCGAGAAATCGCCGGTTTCGATGAATTTCTGGGCCTTCACGCATTGTTTCTTCGATCACCTTGAAATCGAGTTCGCGTCGTTCATAAAGAACTTCGGCACGATGGAAAAATCGGAGAACTACATTCCTACCGTCGTTGATGCGCTCATTCGCTCGTGCAATGCCGATTGCTCGGTGCTCGACACGAGCAGCCACTGGTTCGGAGTGACTTATCCAGAAGACAAACAGCACGTAGTTGCGTCGATCCTAAAACTCATCGAAAGCGGCGACTATCCCGCCGAGCTGACTTCGGCCGCAGCGGTCTAAGGAACTCAGCCAAAAATAGGCACGCTTTGAATCGAGTTTGAGACGAAGTCCGTGGACTGTGCGCAGCCTGCTGCCGCTGTGGCCGAGACAGTCTGCTGTCAGGCCGACATGCTCCAAGGTGCTTTGCACTACTCATAACTCAGTTGCCGTGGTTATTTTGGCCGCGTTCCTCGGGCTTCCGGCGGAGTTCCAAAACATGGTCGCGGAGGGCCAGGATCTGCGCGTCCTTCATCGTTTCATGGCCGGGCATAATCGGTGACCGGCAGGCCGAACTTGATGATCCGGGCGATGCGCAACTCGATATTTCCGCTCGATGGCGTCCAGACGAAGGGCCCGGCGACAAGGTTGGCCGGCTTGCGGGCAAGCCCTAACGAGACAGGACCGTTGCCGAAGCCGTTCGGTCCGTGACAGGCGGCGCAGTGGCTGGAAAAAAGTTTTTCACCATCCCCCACAGCGGTATCTGTCGGTTTCCAAGCGGAGGCTTTCGCCATCACATGAGACATGTGATCGACGCCGGATTGTTTGAGATAGCGGACGATGTCTTCGCCTTTTCCACTATCGAAAAGATGGGCGTAGGACGGCATCGCGCTGCCCGGTGCCAGCAGTTGCGGGTTGATGAAATGGATTTTCAACCAGGCTTCGGAGCGACGCGCACCGACGTTCGTTAGATCCGGACCTTGGCGGCGGTTACCGATGAGCACGGGCTCGCCTTTCAGAACGTCCTCCGCTTTCCGGATGGGTCCCCGGTTTTCCTCATCAGGAGATCCGGGCCGGACGTATTGCGAGTGGCAGTGGATACAGCCTTCCGCCAGATAGACCTGCCGCCCTCGCTGGGCGGCGTCTCCGCGTGATGGGGATTCGTTTTTCGAAAAGAACGCACCCACCAGGATTACGGCTCCGACAGCCACAGCCGAACGCCAGCGATTCAGATCCGAGAACACCATCACGCCGATGGCCACCACGCCCGCTCCGGCGACGAAAACCGGCGGCACCGTTTGCAGTGTCTGCGCCATGCCGATTCCGTTCGCCGAACCGAACCAGCCCGCGATCGCAAACAACCACGCCGCCCGCCATCCGGCTTTCTGCGAGTCGTCCGCACCGGGAAACCATCCCGGCCACGCCACCAGCGCCGTCGAATAGAGCGAGACCGCCGCCGGATAGAACCAGCCTGCGTAATGGCGCGTGGTTTCCTGATTCACCGCCAGCGCCGCCACCGCGAGCAGCACCCACGCCAGCGCTGGAAGGACACGCGCACCGCATCGTGCCGGCCACCGACCGCAAGGCTCCAATATCTGAGGAATTTGACCTTCATTCCACCACCCTCCAGTTTCTCAGCCATATCACCGAAACTCCCAGCATCACCAAGCCGCAAAGAGACCTCACGAGCAATCCGAGCACGCGCCAGAGCGGATTTTCAATCATCCACGAAGGCCCACCGCCCTCGCCCCAGCCTATCAACGCCAGAGTGACGACCATCGTCAGCGCCGCAAGATTCCACATCAGCACGGTGAATGTTCCAGCAAGCCTCCGCCCGGTCAACAACACCGCCAGCAGCGCGCAGAACGACGTCGTGATTCCCGCCATCGCGAGGTGCGAATGAGCGACGAGTCCCTGAGTGAATTTGATCCGATCAAGGATGAACGGGAAATACATCAGATAGGCCGTCGAAACCAGCAGCGCCCACCAGGCGAACATCGAATACCGCCACACCCTCGATCCGCGCTGCCAGCCGAAACCCGTCCAATCGCGGAACAACAGCCATGCCCACGGCGGCATCAGCAGCAACGAGACATTTTGCCACCAGTTGAAATGCGTACCGCCCACCGTTTCCGCAGCCGCGAAAAACAGCCAGCAGAAGACGAAATAGCCCCAAGTCCCCCACCCTGCCTTGCCCTTGCCCGTTCCCACCACCACCCGTGGCAACAGCAACATCAGACCGACCACGATCATCGACGACACTAACAAACTCGCTCCCGACGGCCCACCCGTCTTCACGTTGATCGGCGGATAGATTTTCGACGAAGCGGTTATTACAATTGAAGCGGGCACCATCGCCAGGGCTAACAATCCACCGAACGAAAGCCACCGGCGAATTTTGCTCCACGCCTGTCTCCGCTCCAGCCACGCCCCCGCCAGCACCAGCCATAGAATGCCGGGCGCCGCTACGAATGCCCACAGCGCACCGTCCTTCCAATCGAGGAAAATTTTCCCGCTGCTCACGCCTTGCAGCCAATGCATCGCGCCAACCGCCAGAGCTGCCGTCCACGCCCACACCGCCGCGCTCGCCCAGCTTGCGGCCTTGCTGCGGTTCACTTCATAAATCGAAAACAACCACGCCACTAACGGCAGCGCCGTCCATCCGTAGAGCTGCACGTTCAGATGCACCGGCACCCAGCGCCCATACGTCCACTCGCCGAGCTGCCACTGCGGCTTGAGCAAAAGCAGCGAGAGATAGAGCCCGACCGCGTTTCCCATCACGAACCATCCCAAGGCATGCTTCACTGCGGTGGAAACACCTTCGTCTGGTTGAATGACCGGAGCTTTTGGCATCAGTTCGAAAAGCCTTCGATCCTGCCATCCCGCATCCTCACGGTGCGGTCACAGCGGCTGGCGAGTCCAGGATCGTGAGTGGCCAATACCAAAGTCCGCCCGCGGGAGCGAACCAATTCCAACAGCAATTCGAATACCTTCTCGCGGTTCTTCTCGTCGAGAGCGCCGGTGGGTTCATCACAAAGCAAAAGTTCCGGATCATTCATCAGCGAACGCACCAAGGCACCGCGCTGACGTTCACCGCCGGACAACTCGCGCACCCGCTGGTTCAGCCGGTGCTCCACGCCGGTGGCCACTGCGAGTTCCTGCAAGCGGGCCATGCTTTCCGCGCGGCTTCCGCCCACGGCGATGACTGGCACCATGCAGTTTTCCGCCAGCGTCAGGTCCGGCATCAGGTGATGGAGTTGGAACAGATAGCCGATGTGATGGCGCTGCAGATCGACGCGCGTCGATTCCCTAACGACAGCGAAGCCGGAGACCCGGACGTTTCCACGGTCCACCTCCTCCAGCCCGGAAATCACGTTGAGCAGCGTGGATTTCCCGCAGCCGGAAGTGCCGCACAACGCCACCACCCCGCCTTGCGGCACGGTCAGCGCCACGCCTT
This sequence comes from Verrucomicrobiales bacterium, assembly GCA_038204755.1. Classification (GTDB taxonomy): domain Bacteria; phylum Verrucomicrobiota; class Verrucomicrobiia; order Verrucomicrobiales; family Akkermansiaceae; genus Luteolibacter. Next base: position 1,740 of record JBBRCO010000051.1, on the reverse strand, counting down.
TGAGCACCTCGATGCGGCCGCGGTCGAAACTCTTCCAAACATCCTCTACCAATACCTGGGTATTCATTTCGTTTCCTTCTGTTATTCAAATCTCAATGCCTGTGCCGGCTTCAGTTGCGCGGCATACCATGCGGGATACATCGCTCCGACCAGTGCAGTTAGCGCGGCGAGCGTCATCGCACCCGCCACTTCCATCCAGCCGATGTTCGGCTCGATGTAGCCCTGGAGTTGCGGGATGGCTGCGAGCAAACGCAGTCCCACCGCGCTCAAGCCCCATCCGGCGACCGTCCCGATGGCGGAAACCAGCAGCGACCCGCCGAAAATCATCAGCGCCACCTGGCTCCGCGAAAATCCGCAGACGCGGGCAATGGCGAGTTCCTTGATCCGCCCGAAGACGGAGAGGATCATCGTGTTCGTCACGCTCAGTCCGCCTAGCAGGAATGCACATCCTCCCACCACCCAAGCAGTGGTCTTCATGATCTTGAACTGCGAGTAACTGCGGCTGAACTCCTCGTTTTCCAACGCGCTGAGGCGTGGGTGGTTTTTGCCCATCCATGCCTTCACCTCGGACGATTCGTGTCCATCAGCGAGCGCCACGGTCACCACCGAACAGACGCCCTCCTTGTGAAACGCCTTCTGGCAGGCGAGCAGCGGCATGAAGACCCCGCCGTTTTCAAATCCATTCTCCAGAGACTCATTCGAAATGCCGGGTGTTGTTAGGATCTCAAATCGCCGCTGAGAACCGCTGAGAACTGCGATGATCCGCGCTCCGCCGCCGCGAGCGGCATGGGCACGCGAAGCATGTCCAACATCCTCCACCGCTCGGCGTCTCCCGGCCAGGCTGCCTGCAAGCGATCCGCCGTGTCTGTCAGACGCCGGAAACGCCGCAGCACCGCAGACAGGCCTTCCGCGACCACGAAATTCGGGCGGCCGAGCGCCTCATCGCGGCCTGCGGTTTTCCCGGAATTTTCCTCGGGGAAAAAAACGTCCTTCAAATCGTCCGCCGCCTGATAGGCGAGGCCACGCATCAGGGCGAGGCGGTCGAGCAAGCAGATTTCCCTCGGCGTGCCGTTGCCCACGATCGCCGGCAGCACCAGCGTGAGACGAAGAAGATCGCCCGTTTTGCGGGCCGCGACTTCGGAAACCTCCGCCGCCGTCTGATCGCCGCGCCAACCACTGAGATCGTAGGCTTGGCCGCCGATCACACCGCCGATGCCGAGCCGCGTGTCGATCCACTCGCCGGCCATCGCGCGGCGTTGAGGATCCGCGTGGGAAATTCCCTACCACATCAGCGCATAGCCGCGGTTGACCAGTGCGGGCGCCGCCATGTTTCAATAGACATGATAGATCGAGGATGGGTGGGTGATTACTCGGTCTTGCCGACGATATGGAAACGGATGACCAGGTTCGGGTCCACCGTCATCAGGGCCATGGCGCGGATGATGGGAAGTTTGAAATTCTGATAGTCCATTGTAACATGACCGTCGATGGTCAGCCATTCTCCATCCTTTTTCACCGAGTAGGTGAAGGCGATCAGTTTGGAAACACCGTTGATCGTGAGATTGCCCTGGGCTTTTCCACCCTCGGTCTTCTCGTCCCATGATTTCACGAATGTGAAAGAGCCCTTCGGTTTGCCGCCGCCGAGCCAGTCGAGCATCGCCTTGTCGCGTTTTTCGTCGGCGGTTTTCAGGTCGTTGAAGTCCCAGGAAAGACTGAGTGCGGAGGGTGTATTGGTGGCAG
>JBBRCO010000050.1:0-24051 GCA_038204755.1 Verrucomicrobiales bacterium | reverse complement strand
AGCATGACGGGACCATCGAGTGCGCCCACGGCTTCGCGCTGGGCTTTGTTCAGGGAGTCGAAAGAAAACGAGGAGGCCATCGGCGGGCGGATAAAAGCGGGGCGATGGCCGGGAAGCGAGCGCGGATTCTGCCATACCGGCGGCGAAGGCTGTTCAGGCGAGATCCTCGCTGGTGAGTTCGCTGAGTTCGTCCTTGGTCCACTCGCGTTTCCGCAGGCAGAGGCGGACGGCGTGCTTGCGGATGGCTTTTTCGAAAAGATTGCGCATGTGGCGGCCATTGCCGAATCCGCGGCCTGCGGTTTTGAGTTCGGTGGCGATTTGCGATTCGAGCGCGGCTGCTGCGGATGCTTCGAGGGTGTATTGGTTTTTTTCGCAGAAGCCTTTGAAAATTCTAACCAGCTCGGGTGCGGTGTAGTCTTCGAAATTCAGGTGGATCGTGAATCGCGACTGCAGGCCGGGATTCGCATCAATGAACGTTTTCATGTCGTCTGGATAACCGGCGGCGATCACGATCATCCGCTCGCGGTGGTCTTCCATGCGCTTTACCAGGGTGTCGATGGCCTCGCGGCCGAAATCGTTTTCGCCGCCGGCGACCAAGGCGTAGGCCTCGTCCACGAAGAGCACGCCATCGAGCGCCTGGCGCACGAGATCATCGGTCTTTTTCGCGGTGTGGCCGACGTATTGGCCGACGAGGCCGAGACGGTCGGTCTCGACGAGGTGGCCTTTTTGGAGAACGCCGAGGGCCGCGTAAATCCGGGATACGATGCGGGCGACCGTGGTTTTCCCTGTGCCTGGGTTGCCGGAAAAAATCATGTGCAGCGACATCGCCGCGCCCTTGAGATCGTGCTGCTCGCGGGCTTTGTTGATTTCCAGGAAACGGACGAGGCTTTCGATTTCCTGTTTCACGTTGGCGAGGCCGGCCAGTTGGGTCAGCTCGGCGAGGCAGGTTTCCAAATCCTCTTTGGGAAGCTCCACCGGCGGCGGTTCGGTCGGTTCTTCCTCGCCGGATTCCAGCCAGGTGAGGACCTGCTCCATGCGGGCCGTATCGCCGCCTAGCAGTTGGAAAGCGAGGTTGCCGAGAAACAGGCGTTCGTCGTGATTGATGATGCCATCTGCGAGCACGACCCCTGCGGCGACGCGGAACAACTGCTCACCCCACGCCGGATGCATCTTTCCAAAGCGCAATGCTGATAGATCGTAGCTTGGCTGGGCGAGCACGCGGGCTTCCAACAGCCGGTCATGCGCGGCGGACCACTCGATTTTGTTGCCCACGGCGGCGGCGTATTGCTTTTCCGCGTGGTTGGTCTCGCTATCGATGCGGGCGGTGAGGAAGAGGACGAGCTTGAGTTCATAATCGAGCTCCAGTGCTTCGCAGCCTTGCTCGGCAATCAGCGTTTTCCGGACGGCGGAAACTCCGCGGCTGGCGCGGTCGGCGAGTGACTGGGGCATGGCAATGAATTAGAACGGGACTTCGGCGGGGACGGCGTGCGGTCCGCGGCGGAACGAGGTGCGATGGACTGTTTCCGCGCGGAGTGCGGTGATGATCAGCGCCATGACGGCTTCCGCGACTTCGGGGCGGCCGCAGGTGAAGACGTCCACCGCGGCGTAGCCATGTTCCGGCCAGGTGTGGACGGTGACGTGGCTCTCCGCGATGACGACGACACCGCTAACACCTTGCGGCGAGAAGTGATGGAAGTGCGATGAAACCAAGGTGGCGCCACCTTCCACCGCGCAGTGGCGGAAGCAGGTTTCCAGCCCGGCCACGTCATTCAACACCTCCGGCGGGCAACCGGTCATCTCAGCGAGAACGTGCCTTCCTTCCGGGGCCGGAGGTGGTGTGAAACCGAGCATCAGCCTGGGGTGGAGGTGCCGAGCTTGGCCTTGAGGGCGTCTAACTTTGACTGCACATCGGGATTTCCGGCACCGGTGGAGAGGGATTTGAACTCGTCTTCCAGGCTGGTGGTTCCGGAGTTGTCCGCCATTTCCTTGGCCGCGTCCGCTTCGTAGCCTTGGCGCTCGGCTTTGGCTTTCATGCGGGCCATCAAGTCGTCCGGGGTGCGCTTGTTGGACATTTTTGCCTTGGCCTCGTAGATGTCTTTCTTGACCTGGGCGGCTTTGCTCTGGGCGATGATGAAATCCTTGTTGCGGCGGTATTCGGCGATTTCGGCCTCCATCTTGATGACTTCTTGTTTGAGCTCGGTGACGGAGCTTTGCTGACCTTGCCAACTCGGCTCTAACATCGTGGCGCGGCTTTCGTGTTCACTGGCGCGTTCCAGTGCTTTGACTGCCAGATCCTCGCGGCCGGAGCGCATGGCGGCTTCCGCTTTCTGTTCCCACTGGAATTTTTCCGCCTTCTCTTTTTCGAGTTGGGCCTTGGTCTGGCGCTCGGTGGCGATGACTTGTTGGACGGATTGCTTCACTTCGCGGATCTGCTTTTCCTTGTCCGCGATCGCTTGTTCGAGCATCAGTTCGGGTTTTTCGAACTTTTCCACCACCTTGTTGGCGGATGCTTGGCCGATCTTGAATATGCGTGAGAAAATGCTCATGGTGATAAATGATTAGGAGTTGATGGAAGGGCTGAGGAGTTCGGTGACGTGATCCACGGCGAGTTCAAGTGCGTCGAATACGGCGAGCAGTTCCTGGTCGCTGAGATCGCCTGTTTCGCGACTTTCAACGAGCACAAGCCGATGATCCTCGGAGTGGCTGGTATCGATGCCGACGCTGACAGGAAGGATTTCCGTGTTGAGGGCGAGCAGGGAGAGAAGCAGTTCCTGGGTGACGATGGCGTCGATGTTGCCGAGATCGACCTCGAAGTAGATCTGCTTGTCGTCCACGTTGAGAAAGACAGGCAGTTCATCCTCGCGCTGGACGCGGAGGATGTCGTCAGTGAGCGGCTCGACCGTGAAGCCGTGGGATTCCAGGAAGTGCGCGAGGTCTTCTTCGCGCTGGAGTTTGATAAGTGTGTTTTTCATGCGGTGTGGGGTAGAGGAGATCGGTTGAGAAGGAGGGTTTCGAATACGTCGTAGTCGGCGCGTTTTTCGGCGAGGAGGATGAGCTTATCGTGATTGTGCAAGGTGATTGATTTATCCGAAGTCATCAGGGTGGCTCCGTCCCGGATGACGCCGACGACCTGGAGATTGCCCGGAAGCTCGATGGCCGCGATCTGAATCTCGCGCAAATGGCGTCCGGAAAAACGCTGTGGGACGATGTAGAATTCGCTGCCCTTCTTGTAGGAAACGATGTTCTCGAAAAGGTTGGTTAGTCCGGGATTCATCATTTCCTGCATCAGGAGCAGATCGGTGATGCCCTCGACGGGGACGATCCCGCTGGCACCGACACGCTCCATCATCCTCAGGTTTTTGCGGTCCGCGAGTTCGATCACGAGGGAAATCGGCCGCGTGCCGTCCTCTTCGATCAGCTTGACGAGGGTGCCTGCGGTGAAGCTTTCCGCATCGGAGCTTTCGTCGCTAGGATCGTGGGCGAGGACGATGACACCCGCCGCTTTGGCGACTCCGGCGCGGGTCAGGGTTTCCTCGGAAGTGGGGAGTCCCTTGACGAAATGAATCGAATTTTCCCGGAACTCGACCGGTAGTTCCTCAAGCCGCGAGGTGACGACGACGGCTTGGCGATGCGGGTCTGCATGGGCGGCGCGGAATTGGGCGACGAGCTGGAGAGCCCGCGAAATGGACGGGCACTGGCAGATGACGAGGTGGTCTTCGAATCGCATGATCGCTTTTCCTTTATGGCGTTGGTTGAAGGCTTCGAGCATCGACTCCGCGATGACGCCCAGCGAATAGCCGATCAGGCCGATTCCGAGGATCAGGCACGGGTAGGCGACGAAGAATCGGCCGACGAAAGTTTTCGGGAAATAGTCGCCATAGCCCACGGTGGTCATCGTCACCATGGACCACCAGACGGCGTCCCAGAAGCCGAGTCCTGACTGGGTTTTTGATTCGGCTAGCAGGAATAGCGTGCCGAACACCAGGTTCAATAACAGGGCGATGGCCAGTGCCGTCGCCACCCGCATCGCTGGCTTGTGTTGGAGCGAAGACCAGCGGCGGAAGAAGAGCACGATCATGGTTATCAGTTCCAGTTATCATCCCAGAAGCGGTCGCGGTTGGCGGGTTCGATGTAGTTGGCGAAATTGAAATCCGAAGCAGGGGGAAACTCGACGGGGGCGACGACGCGGTCCGCTTCGTTTCCTCCGCCACGGGTGGGTCCGGCCACTTTCAGCTCGTCCTGGGCGCGGGCCAGCAGTTTTCCTAGCAGGACGCCGCCTTGTTGCAGGATGTCTTCGGCCACGGTGGAGCCGTCGATCCAGCGGTTGCCATCCTGATAGCCGAGCTCGCTGAGGTCGGTGGCGCTGTTGCAGACGTCGAGAATCTCGTCCCAGACGCTGCCTAGCAGTAGGTCGAATTGCCATCCGGTCGCATCCCGGCCGAAGCGGTCCTCGCGGATGAAGCTCATGAAAACAATCTCGACGGCATTGATTCCGAGGTGCTCGGCGATGGCGATCCGGACGTCCTCGAACCGTTCGTCATGGAGATAAGCCTGCCATTCGTCTGGCTCTAGGATTTCAAAATAGCGCTCGAACGCGAACTCGCCGGAGCCCAGGTCCACGCCGGAAAAGACATCGAAGAAATAGACGAACCGTGCGTAGCGCTCCATGAAGCGCTTGATGACGTTGCGGCCTTCTTCGGTGGGGATGTATTCCTTGGCATCGCGAATCTGGACCCATTCCTTCGTCAGCAGCCATTCGAGGATTGGCTCGAGATCGGCATCGTTACGCTCTAACCAGACTTGAAAAACCCTGGGCTTGTTGATCACGAACTCGAGGAGGAAAATCCCCGCGAAGCGGAGCTTTTGCTCTTCGGAAGTGGTCCATGGAACGTCGGCGGTGTCTTCGTCAGGCATGGCTTTTTCAGGAAAAAGTGGCGTCCAGCAAGAGCGCGATTCCGATGGCGGCAGTGCCTTCGATCAGGGCCACGCCCCAATTTCTATCACGGGCGATTTCATCGTGGAGGCGGGCGTTCGGCAGGATGATCAGATCTACCAACCAGCGGCTGCCTAGCAGGACCAGCAGGGAAATCGGGATCCAGACGGCGAGGGCGACGAGCGAGTCGCTGCGGCGGATCTGCCCGGAAATGAGGATGGCGAGTGCCACCAGAGTCGCCCCGAAGGCGAGGCCCGCGCCTTCGTTGTCGCGTTCGATTTCATCATGGACATCATAGCCGCAGGTGCGCTGATAGATCGCGCCCAGGAGGATGAAGCCGATTTGTCCGATCACGAAGAAAACGAGCGTATCGAGGATTTCGATGAGGAAGCCGCCGCCGGTTGTGCCGCTGATGGAGGCGGAAACGATGAAAGCCGTGCCGATGTAGGTGCCAGCGAGAACCGCACCCGTGCCGACGTTGCGGTCGGTGATGAGTTCTTTGTGAACGTGGAAGCGATTGAGCAGGAATGTGCGGTTGATCCATGCGGAGGCCAGTAAAAGCGAGAGCGAGATGGCAGTCCAGACGGCGACGGATAATAGATCGCGCCAAATTGTCTGGTAAGGATTTCCGCCGGAGATCATCACGCCGCGGATGAGGGTGAGGACGCCGAAGATGTAGCCGGCGGTGGCAACGGCGACTGCCTTGTTATCGTGTTTCGTCAGCTCATCGCTGAGGTGATAGCGGGTGGTGAGGCCTTTGATGGGTTTTGCCAGCAAGACGAGCACGACGCCTGCCGCGAAGTAAAGGATGGCGGGGGAGGTGAAGATTCCGACAACGGGGGCGGTATCGAGCCAGGCTTGGAGGTGTTCGGTCACGAGAAGGATGGGTTGGGGTTATTTGCCGCCGCCGGAGGAACTGCCACTGCGGGAGGAGCCGGAACTGCTGCTGCGCCCGAAGCCGCCTGAGGAACTGGGTCTGCTGGACGATGCATTGGAAGAAGAAGTGGGCTTGCCCGCAGGAGTTCCTGATGAATTGGCGAAGGAGCGCTGCGATTGCGTCGGGTTGGCAATGGCGCGGGACTTGGCAGCGATTTTCTCTGCATTCGGGGAGATGGCAGGCTGTGATAGGACCGACTGTGAGGATCTGCTCACGGTTGAACCGGCGTTGCGCGAGTTCATCGATCCGGCATAGTTGTCAGTGGGCTGCCGGTTCCAGCCGCCACCGTATGATGGGGGATAGTTGCCGTAACCGTAAGGTGAGGCGTAGGACGGACGGTTTGAAAAAAGCCAGCCGACCAGCAGCGCGTCGGTCAGTCCGAAGCTGGAGTTGTGATAAGCGCCGGGACCGTAGAGCGATGAATTTCCCGTGGTCTGCATCGTTGTCTTGTCGGCATCCTTTTGGAAATCGATGGTGGCGATCTCCTGGGTTTCTCCGGGTGAAATCTCGGTGGTGAGTGAGAAACCGCGTTTATCGCCGCTGCCGTATTCGGTCACGTTGATGTAATCGACTTTTTTGTCATCATTGAGGTCGATGTTGTTCACCGCCTCGGACTGGCTGTTGAGGAGTCGCTCGAAATCCGGCGCATCCTTGGCCTTTTTCGCCAATTCGGTGACGGCATTAAGATCCAGCCCTTTGGAGTATTCCTTAAGGATCACCTCGGTGGCTCGTGGAGATTCCCGGTCGCTCTGGGCCGGGTTCTTGCGGCTGCATTGGGACATCATGGAGAAAGCCACGATGAGTGCGAATAAGCCGACGCCGATTTTGGTGAGGAAGTTCATGGGATTTCTTCGATATTCCAGCCCTGGAGGTGGTAGTGATAGACCCGTGGTTCGGTAAGTGAAGTAAAATCTTGATGAACGGAAACCAATTGGTTTTTCCCAAATACCAGCGAGGCGGCGACGAGCTCGGGAGTGAGGTAGCGGGTGGGGATTTCCAGATGATTCAGTCCAGATAATGCGGCGCGCGTTTCCGCTGCGGGTTGCCCCTTTACCGCGATCCACCAGCCCCATTCGCCGAACGAGGGGACGTTTTCATGATAGGGCACGACGTCGAAGCCGGCTGCCTTGAGCGTGCGGCCGATGCAGAGGTAGGCCTCGCGCGCTTGGAAGCATCCGCCGGATTGCTGGACGACCACGGCACCTGGGTGGAGCCAATTGTCCAAATGGTCGTAGAACGGGCGGCCGTAGAGTTTGGCGAGATCGGGTGAATTCGGATCCGGGAAATCCATGATGACCACGTCGTAGCGCTCGTTCACAGATTTTACGAACTCGGCGGCGTCGAGGTTGATCACACGGAGGGTCGCCGTTTCATGGAGGGTGGATGGGAATCGGTCGTATTGGCTGGGCTCGGTATTCTTGTAGGAATCGCCTTTGCTGATTCCTCGTGCCGCGCGGCGGGTCACCCGTGGGTCCGTCATGCTGCCGCCATTGAGTCGGACGAAGTTGGGATCGGATGATGCGAGCTCGGTCATCATCGGATCGAGATCCACCAAGGTCACCGCGCGCACTTCCGGGTATTTCAAAACCTCACGCAGGGCGAGTCCGTCGCCGCCACCGAGGATGAGGACGTTTTCCCGCCGCTTCGAGAGATGCATCGCGGGGTGGACGAGGTTTTCATGGTAGATCTGCTCGTCGGCCTCGTTGAATTGCAAGTGGCCATTGATGTAACATCGCATATTGCCGCTGCGGTTTTCGGTGAGGATGATGTGCTGGAATGGCGTGGTCAGCGAGGCGACGATCGGATCGCGGTAGAGAAACTGCTCGGCCTTCAAGGTGAGATCGCGCCCGACAATCAGGCCGAGGGTGACCAGAGCCGCTCCGCCGAGGATTTCCAGCACCCGGGCGCGGGGGCGGGACAGGCGCTTGCGGTAAAGGAAAAGACAAAGGGTGGCGGAGGCGATCGTGGCGAGGCCGAGCACGAAGCTGATCCGGTCGATGCTCAAATGCCGCACCAGCAGGAAGGTCCACAGCAGGGCTCCCACCAGGGCTCCGACGTAGTCCATCTTGAGCACCTGCGCGAGATTAAAGCGCATTTCCGGCTCCGTCTGCTCGTTGATCCGCATGACCAGCGGGATTTCGTAGCCGATCAATAGTCCCACAGCGAAGGCCAGCCCGTATTGGATGATGATGTAGAGCTGGGGCAGAAGCGCGAAGCCATGAATCATGATCAGCGGCCCGAATCCGCCGAGCACCGCCAGCCAGACCTGCGTGGTGATCAGGCGGTCCGTGAGTCTATCAGCGGGCGTGTGTTTCTGGAAATCCGCGCCGAGGCCCATCGCGAAGAGCATCGTCGCGATCATCGTCGCCCATTGTTGGACGGAGTTTCCGAGCAGGTCGGAGGCGATTTTGCTCAACGTGTATTCATAGGCCAGCCCGCAGCCGCCGAGGAGAAACATCAGCAGGCCCAGAGCCCACCGATCGCGGCGGGTGGAAATAGGTGCTTCCGTGGGGCTCGTCATAGGCGCAGGCTATTCACCTTTATTTGGATTTGAATTACAAATTGGCCTAAACGTTCCAGCGCCGCGCCGAGGTTTCATGATCCATGAAAATTTGCCATTTTTGCCTTGCCAAGGCGGGGGTCATCCCTAGTTTGCCCGTCCCATGCCAAGAGTCGGAGGAAAAGCAAAAACACGGAAAGCCGTTGCCAAGCGTTTCAAAGTCACTGGGACAGGGAAAATTCTTCGTCGGAAACAAGGGGCTCGCCACTTGTTGCAAGGCAAGAACAGCAAACGCAAGCGTCGTCTTGGGCAAGCTGCTCTCGTCTCCGATGCTGACCTTAGAAACGTCAGAGAGAATCTTCCTTTTTCCCATCGCTGAGAAACCAGAAGCAACGAAACTACGCCCCCGTCCGCGAATCGGACGGCCTTTACACAGCCTGATCCCGAGAGGGAGACAAGAACAGTCGAGACTGTGGAAGGAAATGAAAACAACGGTCTGTTCAAACTGAAATAACAAGAAATGCCACGTGCTACTAACTCACCGGCCAGCCGTGCCCGCCGCAAGCGGACGCTGCTCCGTGCCAAGGGATTCCGCGGTTTCCGCTCGAAACTCTTCCGTTACGCCAAGGACGCTGTCCGCAAGGCGATGACGTATGAATATCGCGACCGGAAGCGTCGCAAAGGACAATTCCGCCGTCTGTGGACGCAGCGTATCAACGCCGCATGCCGCAACGAGGACATGACCTACTCGCGCTTCATCGAAGGCCTGAAAGCCGCCGGTATCGAAGCTGACCGTAAGATCCTCTCGGATCTCGCGATCACCGATGCCGCCGCCTTCTCCGCCATCGTCGCCCAAGCGAAGAAAGCCCTCGAAGCGAAACACGCTTCGAAGGTCGCCTGAGACTGACCCGCGAAAATCGAAAAAATCAACCGCCGTCCGGCCTCGTGCCGGGCGGCGTTTTTTGCGAAAAGAATCTGTTTATTCTGCGCTCCAAACGGAATGCACTTTGCCCATGGTCCAAATGGCACTGAATCGCGGATCTATCCAGTTCCGGTAAACCGCCGGATCTATTCGCCTTGGGCTTTGGATCTCCATCTGCCATTCAATGAAGGATCCCTTCACAAACCGGCGTATCCGCAGCCATTCAATCATGAAAAACCATTTCAAACCCACTCTATTAGCTTGTTCGCTGGGGGCGGCTCTCTTGCAGGCCGCGCCCGTCACCCTGCTCCTTGAAGCGGAACAATTCACCCGCAAGGGCGGTTGGCAGGTCGATACCCAGTTTATCGAAACGATGGGTTCGCCCTATCTCATCGCACACGGCATGGGCGAGCCGGTGAAGAATGCTGAGACGGACTTTGATGTTCCCGCCAGCGGCTCCTACAAGGTCTGGGTCCGCACCATCGACTGGTCCGAAGCACTCGGCCGCCCCGGCGGCGCGGGCCGCTTTTCCCTCGCAATCGGCGGGAAAACGCTTGGTGGTGAACTCGGCTCTGGCATGCCCGTGTGGAACTGGCAGGAAGCAGGAGCGGTCGATTTGGAAAAAGGCAAAACCATCCTCTCGCTCCAGGATCTCTCTGGCTACAATGGCCGCGTCGATGCGGTTTTGATCAGCAACGAATCCTCGTTCATCCCGCCGCAGAAATTCCTGTTGGAAGACCGCATCACCTCGAAAATTCCCGGCGCACCCGCTTCCATTGAGGATGCCGGCGAGTACGACCTTGTGGTCATCGGCGGTGGTTACGGCGGCCTCGGAGCGGCCATTTCTGCTGCGAGAATGGGCGTGAAAGTGGCCCTCATCCAGAATCGCGAAGTGCTCGGCGGCAATGGTTCCTCCGAGATCCGTGTCTGGGCGATGGGCGATCTGCCACCCAGCGAATACCTGATGGCGGACATCATCCGCGAAATCGAAGACAAGGCGAAAGCCTCACCCGCTCCCGCCGAACAGTTTGTGGACGACAAGAAACTCAACGTCGTCCAGGCCGAAAAAAACATCACCCTCTTTTTAGGCCATCACGCTTACGGCCTCGAGATGAAGGACAAGGAAATCTCCGCAGTGAATCTGCTGGAAGTGAAAACCGGCAAGCTCAAGCAGGTGAACGGAACCCTCTTCGCCGATTGTACCGGCCACGGCTTCATCGGCCAATGGGCGGGGGCCGACCTTGTGATGACTGAAAAAGGCCGCATGGGCATGAGTAATATGTGGATGTGGAAAAACACGGATTCTCCATCGAATTTCCGCGAGGAACCCTGGATGCTCAAGCTCAACGAATCCGGTTTTCCCTATCCCCAGCGCAACCATGCCCAGTGGTTCTGGGAAAGCGGCTTCGATGCCCATCCGATCAGGGACCTGGAACAAATCCGCGACTGGAACCTGCTGGCCTCCTACAGTGCGTGGAACGCCATCAAGAACCACGGAATCTACGCTGCGCGCGATCCTCAGCAGCACAAGAACGCCCAGCTCGAATGGCTCGCCTACGTCGGTGGCACCCGTGAAACACAACAATTGTTGGGCGACGTGGTCCTCTCCGAGACGGACATTGATCAAAAGAAGCCGTTTCCTGATGGCTGCGTGCTCACCACCTGGTCGATCGATCTGCATGTGCCGCATCCGGATTTCACCAAGGCCAATCCCGAGCGTCCGTTCATTTCGAAGGACATCCAACGCTTCGCCGTGGACAAGAAAATCGGCTACCCGATTCCTTACCGCTGTTTCTATTCACGCAACGTGCCGAACCTCTTCATGGCCGGCCGCAATATCAGCGTCACCCGCGAGGCACTCGGCACCATCCGCGTCATGAAAACCATCGGCATGATGGGCGTGGCCGTGGGGCGTGCGGCGGCCATCTGCAAGGTTCACGATTGCAAACCGCGCGATGTTTATGAGGATCACCTCAATGAAGTGAAAACCCTCTGGCGCACGCCCGGGCAGAAACGCTTCGAAAGCATTGATGAGCTACGCAAGTCCATCGCCGAAAGAACCGTCTCCCGCCGCTGACCTGCGGCGGCGTGGAAAACGGCTTTTCCTAACGATCTATCGCCTCGGGCTTCTGGCAGCCGCCTTCCTTTGTCTCCATCTCGCCACGACGCGCCGCGATGCGGGCCGGGCGCAGCGGCTCGACGCCACCAAGGCGCTCGCCCTCGTGAAAATCCATCTCCCGGGTGCGGCTTCCATCGGCCCCGCTGAGGGCGACGACCGGGTCTCGCCCGTGCTGGATGCGAAAGGCGAGCCCGCCGGATGGACGGCCCAGACCAATCCCGAGGCCCGGAACATCATCGGCTACGCCGGGCCCTCCAACCTTCTGATCGTATTCGATGCCCGCCGCGCGGTGGCCGGGGTCGCCCTGATGGAAAGCGCGGATACTTCCGGCCACGTCGCCAAAGTCGTGAACGACTCCGGTTTTTTCAACCAGTGGAACGGCCGTAGCCAATCCAGCCTCGGCCGACCCGGTGAGCCGCGGATCGTCAGCGGCGCATCACTCACCAGCGAGGCAATGGCTCGCGGAGTGGCCGCCCGCTTCGGTGCGACAGGCATGGACGAGTGGTTTCCCGGAGAGATTCCGGTAGATGATGTTAGGAAATTGTTTCCATCCGCCGCCAAGGCATCCGGCGGGCGGGTGATCGACGCGGACGGTAAGTCGCTCGGCACCCTGCTTCGCTCCAGCCGCATGGGCGTGGCAGTTAGGGGATTCCAAGGACCTTCCGATGTGCTGGTGGCCCTCGATCCCGCTGGAGAAACCATCCTGGGCGTCGCCATGGCCGGCAGTCGCGACAACGAACCCTACATTCTGGATGTCCGTGACACGCTCCTGTATGAAAATCCCTACAAAGCCATGAAATCCCGGGAAATACCGGCGGACTCCACGCTCATGACCAGCGGAGCCAGCCGCACCGCCGAAGCGGTGGAAGAGAGCGTTAGGGAAATGCTCCGTCGTCATTTTGCACCCGCTCCACAGAAACCAGCGCTGCTGGGCCTGCGCGGGGTTGCGGCGCTGGCGTGGATCGCAACCGGCCTCTGGCTGGGCCTCGGCCGCTGGCGGGGAAACAAGCGGGCGCGCACGGTTTTTGCGGTTGCCACAGTTGTGTTAGGCGGACTGTGGCTTGGCCTGATGACCGGACAGGACCAATGGATCAAGTCCGCCATGCGCGGCTCGGTGGCGGGTTCCGCCTTACCGCTGCTCGCTCTAACCGCCGCTGCGGTCCTGATCCCCGCCGCCTTCGGGAAAAACATCTATTGCTCGCAGCTCTGCGCCCACGGTGCCGCTCAGCAACTGCTAGGCAACCTGCGGTCCCGCCGTTTCACCGTGCCTGCGAGGCTGCACCGCCTGCTCGCGGGGATGCCGTGGCTCACGCTCGGAGTGTTATGGGTGCTGGCGTTTCTGGGGATCGGATTTCCATTTGCCGATGCCGAACCGTTCGAAGTCTGGAGCGCGGGATTCATCGGCCTCGTCCCCGTGCTCATTTTCGCCGGGGGCCTGTTGGCATCGGTTTTCCTTCCGCAGGCGTATTGCCACTATGGCTGCCCGACCGGTGCTGTTCTGAAATTCCTCGCCAGTTCGCCCGGCCGCTGGACCCGCCGTGACGGCATCGCGGGCGGGGTGGTGATCATCAGTTGGTTGGCGTTTCTGCTCTCATGAAGCGCTGGGCCATCATTGCGGGGGCGGTCATCGTCCTAACGGTGGTCTTGTTCAAACACCGCGCGTCCCCGCCGCTGCTTACCGGCCGGGCGATGGGATGCGGGTGGAAATTGCTCGCTGAGGGAGAATGGGATCGGCGTTCCGTGCAATCGGAAGTTTCAAAAGTGCTGGAACATTGGGAGCAGGTCCTGAGCACCTGGCGTCCGGAATCGGATCTCAGCCGCTACAACCGCGGAGAGCCGGCGAGCCCGGATCTGGACGGCGTTCTGAAAATGGCGGAAGCCCTGCGGCGGGAAAGCCAGGGTGCCTTCGACCACCGCCTGTTGGCCGAGCTAACAACTTCGGGCTTCGGTCCGGGAGGAACGGGCGTGGATCTATCATCCCTCGGCAAGGGGATCGCCGTGGAGGCGGTCTGCGAGCGCTTGCGACAACTTGGGATCAAACGTTATATTTTTTCACTCGCCGGGGAAGTGCGGGCGGGCGAGGGGAGTTGGCCGGTGATGATCGAGAACCCGGACAATCCAAGCGCAGGCGGAAATGTCATGCTTTCCGGCAATGCGATGGCGACCAGCGGCAATTACCGGCAATGGAACCGCAAGGAGGGTGACAAACTTGCAAGCCACCTTTTGAATCCAGCCACGGGCAAACCGATGCTGCGACCGGCCTGTGGCGTGACGGTGATCGGTCCGAATGCGGCGCTGGCCAGCGGCTGGGCGACGGCGCTTTTTGTGCTCGGGCCAGAGGGAAATCCGCTGGCGGAAGCGCGCGGCTATCAGGTGATCTGGACGGGCAGACCTGAGTGAGCTCAAGTGTGACGGCTTGCAAACATGCATCTGGTGGCCAAGGGGTGACTTCCTCAATGCCGACAGCCGGCTGCGGTGTTGCATTCGTAGGACCGAGCAAGGACAAGGCCGCGGCGGGTTGCCAGCTTTTGCCATGATCAGTCGGCGGCGGCCACCTTCAGCCACAGATACCGGAGGGGACTGGGAATGCTCGCGGTGAGCCTGTTGCTTACGATTTCCGCCGATCCTTCACCGGCGAGCACGGTGATCCGGTGCTTGTCTCCGGTGAGGAGCGGCAGATCGAGCGTGCTTTCAGTCAGGTCGTTAAGCTCTCGGAAAATCAGGACAAGGGCGCTCTTGCGTGTTTTGGCCACAGAGGCGAAGCCGGTCCAGCTAACACCATCCGGCGCGGAGCCGATGGGGATGATGGTTCCCGCGAAGAGGGCGGGGCGCTCGCGCTTCCAGACTTGGGCGAGTTTTGAAACAGAACTGACGTATTCCTCCGGCAGATTCGATGTTTCAAACCATCCCAGGGGATTCGAATACATGACGGTGGCGAAAAGGTAGTCCGGCTGATAGCAGGCGGGGGCGAGCGGATCGCCGGGATACATCTCGGTCTTGCGTGTGTTATTGAGAAACTCCATGCGCAGCCGCAACGGGTCCACGTATTCCGAGAGTTTCCAAAGGTTCCGCAGCGTCTGGTGCGGCCAGTAGCGGTGGAAGTCGGTGTAGCGGTTTTCGACGAAAATCGGTCCTACATCCATCCCTCCGAAATAACCGGGACGGATTTCCGCCGTCACGTCCAGATCGAAAACGATTTTCCCATCGGATTTCTCCAGCACGCGGTCCCAGAATTTCCGGAGGTTCTGCTCTGTGCCGATGGTGGTGGCCTTGACCGAATCCAGTTTGAAGTAGTCGATCCCGTCCTTTTGGTGTAGCTCGATGAGGCGGTCCGCGTCGCGTTTCCAATTCGCCGCGTGATTGCTGGAATCCGGCCCGAACCAGAGTCCGAACTTCATGCCCTTTGCTTTCGCGGCATCGACCAGCGGAGAGAGTCCACGGGGGAGGCGGACCGGGTCCGGCTGCCAGAAATCAGGGTCAGCATCCCAGTAGCCGTTCCAAGCACCTTTGCCGCTGGCGGAGTTCGCCGTGCGGCCCTTTTGCCAGCCATCGTCGATCTGCACGACGTCCACACCGAGCCGCGCGCCGGCCTCGATTTCCTTCAGCATGAACTCCTCGTTGATCCTCGCGTCGCGCGAGCGGT
The DNA here is from genome assembly GCA_038204755.1 of Verrucomicrobiales bacterium. Taxonomy (GTDB): domain Bacteria; phylum Verrucomicrobiota; class Verrucomicrobiia; order Verrucomicrobiales; family Akkermansiaceae; genus Luteolibacter. Next base: position 8,997 of record JBBRCO010000050.1, on the reverse strand, counting down.
CGCCCCAGGTGTTGCTCAGGAACATCGCATCGCGCTTCGGATCGTAGGCGCGGCATTGTCGCTGATAGGTCTGGAGCGCCTCGATCCGTCCTGCCCGCCCGCCCGAGTAGGCCAGCAGTATGAACGGGTATCCCTGGCCGGCGAAGCGGAGGCGGCGATCGGATGCCTGCATGAGGGCGTCCCACTCGCAGGGTTCGGGACGGGCGTGGGGAAGGGCGCTTTGATTGAGAAACAGCAGCCCGGAGCCCGTTAGTGTATCCTCGGCATAGAATACGTTGCCCTTCAGTTTCAGCGGCAGTTCGTTGGTGATGAGCAGCCATTCCTTTTTGAAGACCAGCTCGTTGTGATCGTCGGTCTGGTCCAGCAGGGTTGCCTGCGTGAAGCGGATGTGCTGGGGTGCGAGCATCAGATCCTCCAGCGAATCCCCGGTGGCCTTTGCATTTTTCCCGGTCGGGTTGGTTTCGATTCCAGTGGATGATGTGGATTTTTCCTGAGTGGTTTCCACCGGTTTCGCGACGTTGGACTCGAAGCGCATTTGCACTCCCGCCGCGTCCGGGAAGATCTTGAACTGATAGGAAAACGCGGTATCGCCGGCCGTATTGAGTTCCAACAGGAGGGACTCCTCCTCGACCGGACCGAGCCGGCCGCTCTTCGTGGTGCCTGTTAGCACGCGCTTCGCGTCGGGGATCACTCCATTCGGATAGGGCGCGGGGCGGTCCGCGGGCTTTGCGATCCATTCGATGCCGGCGTCAAGATTGCGGAACGAGGTGGCGGTGAGCAAACCGTTGTCGATTCTCCACCGACGCTCGATGTGGGGATTGCCGATGATGATCTCGCGCTCGTCCCATTTCACATGGCAGTTCTTGAATGAGGCGCTGCCCGACGAGGCTGCGACCTCAGCCCTCGCGGGATGCGGTGCGAAGCAGGCGAGCAATGCGATGATGGGTCCAAGCAGGAGTTTTTTCATGAATAAAGGGGTGGGGGGAATTCAGACGACACGGCGCGGGCGGATGCCTTCCTGATAGCGATAGGGGAATCAATCGGGCATCGGATCGGGCCTTGCGTTTTTTGAAGGAATACAGAAGTCGCTGAAGCCTGCATTTCCGCCGATCGCATGCCTGGCGGCCGAATGGTGAATGGCTGCCGGATCAGGCGAAATGGATCAGGCGTAGGAGGACTCGACGCGCTGGGCGACGTCGCGGTAGCCGTAGTCCACTTCGTAGATCTGCTAGAAGCAGACGAGAGCGTTTTCCTTGTCGCCCACGTCGCTGTGGATGAGGCCCTTTTCGTAGAGCACTTCCTTTTTGGTGTTGTCCATCCCGTGGAGATCGGCGAGGGCGTCCGAGAGCTGTTTGATGGAAAGGTCGAACATCCCCTTGGCCTTGAAGGTCCGGCCTAGCAGAAGGAGGACCTTGGTGCGGATGTGCGGATTGCGGGTGGCCTGTTGGAGATGCGGAATGGCGGCGCTGAAATCACCGGAATGATAGAGCGCGGTGCCCAGTTCGAAGCGGAGTTGCGGATCGGTGGGATTCTGATCGACGCGCTTCTGGGCTTCCAGCACCTGCTCGGCGAGGCGGTCCGCCTTGCGGGCTTCGAGGGCGGCTTTGAGTTCCTCGTTGTCGGGATCTGCTGCGGCGGCGGCTTCGAGGGTTTTCATGTCGGACTCGATGGCGCGGTCGTTCATGGTGGAAGCCTTGGTGGCGAGGGCGACGTCGCCGTTGCTCAGCGAGTGGGCCCAGGAGAAGAAGCTGTAGGCGTTGTGCCAGTCTTCGAGCTGTTCATAGATGCTGGCCAGATCCTTGACGGTGGCAAGGTGGTTCGGGTCGGCGTTGTATTTCTCGATGATGCCGTCGCGGCGCTCTTCGAGTTGTTCCTTGGTGAGGCCGGTGCGGGCGGCTTTTTCGAGTTCCTCGAATTCGGCAGAACTCTTCATGAGCGAGCGCATGTCGGCATTCTCATCCCACTTGCCCTTTTGCATGGAGGCGCGGGCGGAGGCGTCCTTGGAGCCCTTGATGGCGACACCGTCGGTGGGGTGGTGCTTGATGATGTCGTTATAAACTTCCGAAGCCATCATCGGTTGCTCGCGGGTGATGTAGAACTCGGCGAGACGGTGGAGGGCCTTTGCGTTTTCCGGGCTGCCTTTGCGCACGGTTTCCAAGGCGAAGGCTGCGGTTTCGTAAAGTTCGAGCTTGAGGCAGGTGTCGAAGAGCAACTCGTTTGCGGCATCACTGAGAGGATCTTTTTCGAGTTCCTTCTCGATGAGCGGGAGAGTTCCGGCCGGATCTTTTTTCGCATGGCTCTGGAGTTTCATGACGCCCATGCCACCGCCGGACATGCCGAACAGGCCACCCTTTTTCTTCATGTTTCCCGCGATCTGCAGTTCACATTTGCGGAGCATCTTGCGTCCTTCAAGGAAGCCGGGGGCGTCTTTGAGCACGGCTTGGAGGAGGCTGATGCCGTAGGTGAGGTTGGACGTTTGAACGGCGCTGAGCGCTTTGAGCCAAAGGGGCTTGAGGTTTGGCGGGAGTTCTTTTTCGGTGATCTCTGGCATGGCTGATGAAGATAGTGCGGTTTTTAGGGAATGCCATCAGCGGATGGCGGCGGCCAGAAAATTGGCGTCTGAGTCACGGCTTGGCAAGCATGCGGTGATGAAGAAAAACTCCGGGACCGTCGAAGGGAGCGTTTTTTGGGATTGATGGGCTGGAACGGATCGGATACCCAGTCGCAGCAGGTTGTGAATTTTCTTTCCGCTGCCCTTCCGATCCTTATCCACCATGCCTCCACGCCCACAGAATTCGGGACGCCGTCCCAGCCGCAACCGCAATCGTTATGGCCCGCCGAAACGTTCCACCAAGGACGAAGATCAGAAGGCAGTGGAGGTGGATGGTGAGATTTCATCCGTTCTCGCCGGCACGATGTTCCGCGTGAAGCTGGAAAGCGGCCACGAGGTGCTGGCCCATATTTCAGGAAAAATGCGCAAGCGTTTCATCCGCCTCGTGGTGGGTGACAAGGTGAAGATGGAAATGTCTCCTTACGATTTGACGAAGGCGCGGATCGTTTTCCGTCTGAGCTGAGGCCGTCTGTCCGTTCAGGGTGGACCCAGGGTGATTACAAGGGCGAGAGGAGCAACACGCGAGGGCGCGGTTGCTCCCCTTATCGTCCGGTGAGGATTAGAGCTTGATCTGCGCCACTGCACCGGGGACGGATTCTCCAACGTCATTCCCGGCTCGCTGAACAGCCATTTGATGCGGAAAGTTTTCCCTACGCCTTCCTCTTGCCTGTTTGTCGGGGAATTTTCGGGGCTTGTCTGGAATTTTTCAGATACGGGAGGGCGGTGGCGGAAGTCCCGCGCGGGAGAGTCAGCGGTCGGAATGAATTCCGTAGCCCGTGGACGAAAAAAGCCGCCTTCCAGTGACGGAAGGCGGCTTTGGGAAGTGGAAACCGTTCAGGACGATCTCAGGCGCTCAACTCAGGGAGTCGGGACGGTGGCGATGGTCTTGAGAATCCGGGAAGCGATCTGGTAGGGATCGCCCTGGGAATTCGGACGGCGGTCTTCGAGGTAGCCTTGATACTTGTCGCCCTTGACGAAGCTGTGGGGGACGCGGATCGAAGCGCCACGGTCGGCGACACCGTAGGAGAACTTGTCGATGGCCTGGGTTTCGTGAAGGCCGGTGAGGCGCATGTGGTTGTCGGGTCCGTAAACGGCGATGTGTTCTTCGACGTGCTCGGCGAAGGTTGCCATGAGGGCTTCGAAATAGGCTTTGCCGCCTTTTTCACGGAGATACTCGGTGGAGAAGTTCGCGTGCATGCCGGATCCGTTCCAGTCGGAGTCACCGAGGGGTTTGCAGTGGTAATCGACGTCGATGCCGTATTTTTCGCAAACGCGGTTGAGGAGATAGCGGGCGACCCACATTTCATCAGCGGCCTTCTTGGAGCCTTTGCCGAAGATTTGGAATTCCCACTGGCCCTTCGCCACTTCGGCGTTGATGCCTTCGTGGTTGATGCCGGCGTCGAGGCAGAGATCGAGGTGTTCCTCGACGATGGTGCGGGCGATGTCACCCATGAACTTGTAGCCGACGCCGCAGTAATACGGGCCTTGGCCGATTTTCGGGAAACCGTCTGCCGGGAAGCCGAGAGGGCGTCCATCTTGAAAGAGGAAATATTCCTGCTCGAAACCGAACCATGCGCCGGGATCGTCGAGAATGGTGGCGCGGGCGTTGGTCGGATGGGGGGTGGTGCCGTCCGGCATCATGACCTCACACATGACAATCGCGCCGTTTTTACGGGTGGTGTCCGGGTAAACCGAAACCGGCATGAGTACGCAATCCGAGCTTCTGCCTTCGGCTTGTTGAGTGGAGCTGCCGTCGAAGCCCCAAAGCGGGAGCTGATCGAGAGTCGGGAAGCTTGCGAATTCCTTGACCTGGGTTTTGCCACGGAGACCCGCGACAGGGGTGTATCCATCGAGCCAGATGTATTCCAATTTGTATTTGGCCATAACGTTGTATTTTTCGGTATTTAGCGGTGTTTGTAGTAGAAGCCCTGAAAATGAAGCGATAACAACCCTGTCAGGGAAGCTAACTCGCTCGAATAGAGCATCCAGCGTGCCAGCTTGTTTTGATTTTCGTCAGTCGTGGGAAACGCTCCACTCAGGAGCGGCGACCGCGATGACGATGAGGCTTGTATCGTCGATTCCAGAGTTGTCGATTGCTCGTTTCAAAAGAGTTGTGGCGATTGTTCGGGGTTCTTCAGGGGCGTTCGAGAGGGCAGTGGAAATGTGCCTTTCCCAGAGCCCGTCGATGAGTCCGTCCGAGCAGATCACGAAACGGTCGCCGGGTTCGTGGGACACCGCCGCGAAGTGGGGGCTGACGCTGGTGTGCCCGCCGCCGACGATCTCATAGAGCGCGGCGCGGCGCGGGTGGGCGCGGTATTGGATTTCGCTGATTTCGCCGCGTTTCCACTGGCTCCAGGCGAGGGTGTGATCGCGGGTGAGTTGCTCCAGATGGCCGCTCCGGGAGCGGTAGATGCGGGAGTCGCCGACGTTGGCGATGTAGAGATTGTCCGGGGTGAACCAGGCGAGGGCGAGGGTGGCGGCCATGCCGGATTTCTCCTCGGAGTCACTGGCGGCGGCGTTGATGTGATCGTGGATGGAGCGGAGGGCGTCTGCGAGGTGGGTGAGGGAGTCCGGATAGAAACCGGAGGCGGCGGCCTTGAAGGTTTCCGGGATGATCTCGGTCATCTGCTGGAGAATGATGGCGGAGGCGATGTCACCGGCGTTGCCGCCCCCCATGCCGTCTGAAATGGCGAAGACGAGGTCGTGGGCGGTGAGTGATTGGCTGCCGTGGGCGGGCAGGGTTTCCGCACCGTCGGGGCTGGAGGAAAAGGCGATGAGGGAATCGTCATTGCGCGTCTTGCGGGAGCCGCTGTGGGTGAGGGCTGCCCAATGCAGGGTGGCGGCGGACACGGAGGGGTTTGCGGGGTGGTGATTAAATGGCGGAGTCCATCAGGCCGGGCGGCGGTGGGAGGATTTCCGCGAGCTCGAAATCGATGATGCAGAAGCAGCCGAGCTTGTCCGAGTAGGTGATGTTGCGCGGTTCCGCATCGAGGTGGCGGACGCCGTATTCGCGTTCGAGCTTGGCGAAGAGCTTGTCGGACTTTTCCCTGGTGATCTGCGAGGCGGGTTTGCCGCAGTTCGTGGAGACGAAGTAATTTTCCTCCGGATGCTCCTCCAGCACCCGCGGCACGTAGGGGCAGCCGCGGGCTTCCAGCACCTTGAGCACAGCCACTTCGGTGGCGTAGCGTTCCTCAGAAGCGGTCCCGCGGAAGCGTTTGTGGACGTGGCCGTAGAAATCGATCCGCACATTCGAGCGGATGCCGTCTTTGAGTGGCTGGATACCCATTTTGTCGCCCTCACCAAACGCGGGAGCATCCGCGCTGTCACGCTTTTGTTCCAGATTGCGGTCAGGAATTTTCCATAAAAGTCCGTTGCCAGTCCGCTTCTGCAAGGTTATTCACCCGGCATGTCAATCGTAGCCGAAGACTCCCCCGTGATCGAAAAAACCAAGGAACTCTGCGCCCAAATCGCCAGCGATCCTTCATTCCTCAAGCTCCAGGCCAACGTCGAGCGCTTTCTGAGCGACGATGCCGCCCGCCTGCAATATCAGAGCGTGCATGAAAAAGGCGAGGAGCTGCACCACAAACAGCACGCTGGCGTCGAGCTCGGCGCTTCCGAAATCAGCGACTTCGAAGCCGCCCGCGAGGCGCTTTTCGAAAACGCCGTGGCCCGTGATTTCCTCTCCGCCCAGCGCGATCTGGAGAGTCTGCAGAAGGAAATCGGCAAATACGTGGGTGCCACCATTGAGCTCGGTCGCGTGCCGACCTCGGACGACCTCGCTGCCGCCAACGGCGGTGGCTGCTGTGGCGGCGGTGGCGGCGGCGGCTGCTGTAGCTGATACCGTGGAATTTCAAAAATCCGAAAAGCCCGCCACTCATCCGGCGGGCTTTTTTTGTTTGCCGGGCGAGCCTAGCGGGTGCTGAACGTGGTTGCGGCGTCTCGCCGCAACGACCCGGAAAGAGAAGCGCTGCGGCGGGACGCCACAACCGCCTCCGCCCACTCTGCCAGCCACACCCAATCTCACAGGGCTCGAGGTTTTTCCGTTTCCAAAAATTCCGCTTTCGTGGTAGGCATGGCGCGTGCAGTTACCTCGCTGGATTCTTTTACTCGTTCTCACCTTCGCCTCGGTCCAATGCTATCGGATCGGGCCGCCGCCGGGCGCCCGGGAGTATCGTCCGAGGGAATATCGACCGGCCCCCGCGCCTAACCGAGGCGGTGGTGGCACCACGTCGATGGCCTCGATGATGCGGCAGGTGAACCTGCGGGTGGACATGGTCCGCCGTGGCACCCACGGCCGCAAGGTGATCCGGCCGATGACGCCGCGCTACATCACCATCCACAGCACGCAGAACTACTCGGCGGATGCGGCGCAGCACTCGCTGGCCTTGAAAAATGGCGCGCTGCGCTCGCCGAAGACCCGCACCGGCAACCGGATCGGCTATCTGATATGGCATTTCACGGTGGACGATCACCGGGCCATCCAACACATGCCGACCAACGAGCAGGGCGAGCACGCGGATTTCGGCGGGCCCGGCAACCGCCTGTCCATCGGCATCGAGATGTGCGAGAACCGTGGCGGCAATCGCACCACCACCGTGGAGCGCACCGCAAGGCTCACCGCGGTGTTGATGAAGCGGAACGGGATTCCTCTCAGAAATGTCGAGCCACACTACCACTGGCCGCGGCGGGGGAAGAACCCGCCCAATAAAAATTGCCCGCATTTCCTGATGGATGGCGGTCGCCCCGGGGCGAAATGGCGCGGTTTCCTCGGCCGGGTGAATTACTATTACCAGCAGTTGAACTGATGAGCGCGCCGTTGAAAGATCATGGCAGCCCGGGGAACCGCGAGGTCGTGCTGGAGCCGGATGTTTATTATGTCTGCCAGCGCTGCACGGCATGCTGCAAGTGGCCGGGCGATGTGAGGATCGAAGAGGACGAGGTTTCACGCATTGCCGGATTCCTCGGACTAACGGACGATGATTTTCGCGACCAGTTCACCCGCTTGCGCACGAACCGGCAGGGGCTATCCCTTCTCGAAAAGAAAAATCACGAGTGCATCATGCTCGATGGCAACGCCTGCCGCATCCATCCGGTGAAGCCGGACCAGTGCGCCGGATTTCCCAATAAATGGAACTTTGCCGGCTGGCGTCAGGTCTGCGAGGCGATCCCGGTGAAACGGGATAAATAGAGGTTGGGGAGTGGTGGTTGATTTTGAAGTTCTGGGTTATCTGCCGATTCGAGAGCAACCGGAAGCAACTTGGTTCACTGAATTTGGCAACGCAAAATGCCTGAAAGTTGGGACGGAACAAAAAGATTTCAGATTGCCATGCCGAAAAGCGGGGATGGCATATCTCGGCGGCCACGTAGGTGGAAGCCAATGTCCATGCCGGGCTGCACCCGGAAGAACGGCTGGTTGCGGGGTGGGAGATTGCTCCAGTTTTCCGTGAGCAGGGAGAGCTCCCTAGGCCAGCCGCCGGTGGCAGTATGGGCGAGCGGACCGGTGGAGGTCGCGGAAAGTTCGTGGAAAGTTCGTGGAAAGTTCGTGGAAAAACTGACGGGAGGCCGCAAGCATGCCGCTGTCCGTGATCAGATCGCCCTGATTCCGGGTGATCGCCAGCTTGGTGAGGGCCAGCCGCCCTGGGGAAGGATTTCCGTTCAGGCTGGCCGGATGAAATGATTTGGCGCTTCGGTTGCAGCGCTCTTGACCACGGCGGGGTGGGCTTTTAGGACTTTCGAATGACACCGCTTTACGAAGGCAAGGCCAAGCGTCTTTGGGCCACCGAGGATCCAAACACGCTCCGCATGGAGTTCAAGAACGACGCGACGGCTTTCAACGGCGAAAAAAAGGCGAGTTTTGAAAACAAAGGCCGCCTGAACAACGCCATCAGCACGCTCATCTACGGATTTCTCGAACAGGAAGGCGTGCCGACGCATTTCGTCCGCCAGATTGACGAGACGAACGTCGAGGTGAAAAAGGTCACCATCCTGATGGTCGAGGTGATCGTGAGAAATATATCCGCCGGCAGCTACTGCAAGCGCACGGGCATTGAGGAAGGCCGCGTGTTTTCCCAGCCGGTCATCGAGTTTTCCTATAAATCCGACGAACTCGGCGATCCGCTCATCAACGATGACTATATCCGCGAAATGGGGCTCGCTACGCCGGAGGATCTCGCCCATTTGCGGGCATCTGCATTGAAGGTAAACAATATTCTAACCGAGTTTTTCGCCAAGTGCGGGCTCAAGCTTGTCGATTTCAAACTTGAGTTCGGCCGCCTCGTTTCCGATCCGTCCGTGATCGTTCTCGCCGATGAAATCAGCCCGGACGGATGCCGTTTGTGGGACCTCAAGACCGGCGAGAAAATGGACAAGGACCGCTTCCGCCGCGA
>JBBRCO010000049.1:0-24166 GCA_038204755.1 Verrucomicrobiales bacterium | reverse complement strand
CGGGCTACATTGCGACTGGCGCAATTACCACTTTGGGTGGTGCCTATGCCAACTTCGCAGGTGGCTATGGTGGTCCAGCGTATATGGACATCTCACGGCCGGTTGATGTCGCCGGGGCATTCTCCGCCTACAACTCGGGAGACACTGTGGGAGCTGACGGAACCACGCTGTGGGGTTCGTTTGCCTACCACACGACAAATGGCTCGCTTAACTTGATGCTTCAAGGGGGACCCGGAGGCACACTGTATTTTCTCCTTCCAGAAAATAGCAATACCGATAGCCTGTATATCTATAGAATCGACTTCGGTGCCGGGAATGCAGACACAATCACATTCTTTAACAATCCGACTCTCCCCTTCAACCCTGGCAGCACGCCCACCTCGACGGCGAGCGGAGATTTCTCGTTCTCAAGGGTTGGCTTTGCATTGAACGGCGATACTTTCGAAGGGCGTATAGAAAATGTGGCTTTCGGAACCACCGCAAGTGATGTCGTAATCTCCAGTAGCGCCTCGACTCCCTATAAAACATGGGCCATTTCCAAAGGTCTGGATCCTCTCACAGATGGCGCTCCCAACTTCGACAAGGACAACGATGGCTCGAGCAACCTCACCGAGTATGCCTTCTTCACCGACCCGAAGTCCGGCTCCTCCTTGCCAGCGATGAACGTGGCCACAGGTGCCACCGACCTCGCCCTCACTTATCTAAGGGCAAAGGCTGCCACCGATGTCACCTTCATTGCGGAATGGTCCGCCACCCTCGCGAACGACTGGTCCACCACGGGCCTCACAGACGTGGCCACCGGGACCGAAAATACCGACACTGCCGAGTATCGCGTGACGGTTCCAAGGGATAGCAATCCGAAAAAATTTGTGCGCATCAGAGTCCAGCTAACCCCGTGAACCGCTGGCCTGCCTGATTTCACTGGGGCGTACCATCATGCTGACTTCTTCCTGCGTCTTGCGTTACGTCCCGCTGATTAACGTTCTACTTGCGCCACTCGCCTTCAGGGAATTACTTACCAATCCAGACACCGCCGCACCGCCAGATTTTGTCTGTTCAGGCGATGCTGGATCGCCCCGAAAAGTCAGGGGGGCGCGGTCGTACCGCCCGGCGCCGTCTTCACTATCAAAAGGAGCCAATCCTGATAGCATCGGAAGGAGCGCCAGTCCTGCCTGCACCATCACTTTGGTGCGGAATGGCCCGTCGAGCGGCCCGGCCACTACGCCGGCGCCGCGGATGGCACGGACTGGATGGTCTCACGAAAAGATGTCGGCCATTGCGCAAAAACCTCCATTCCGGCCCGGTCTGGCACTGAACCGCTAAATTGATTTGCCTGCAAACTGGATTCCCATAGATGGCTAACCCCTTCCTGTTCCTCCGCCCATCTTTGTTTGCGGGCATTTTCAGCGCTCTCACCATCCTGCCGGTGGGTGCTGCGGACTATTACATCGCCCCCGACGGCAATGATGCCGCCAACGGCACGACTGCGGCGACGCCTTGGCAATCGCTCGGCAAGGTGAACGCCTACACGTTCCAGCCTGGCGACCAGGTTCTTTTCAAGGCAGGCGGGTCGTGGACCGGAGAGCTCTGGCCTAAGGGTTCGGGCGCCAGCGGCTCGCCAATCTTGCTTGGCTCGTATGGCACGGGCTCAAGACCGCTTATTGATGCCCAGGGAGTGTCCGGCAGCGCCGCGATCAAACTCTACAATCAGGAATACTGGACGATTCAAGGTTTTGAAGTGACCAACTGGGCGGCTACCTACGATTACCGCTATGGGATTTGGGTTTCCGCCGATGACGGGTTGGTGAAGCATGGCATCCACATTCTCGACAATAAGGTCCGGGACATTTACGCGAGCCCGGTAAGAAGCGGCAGCCCTGGTTTTTACGAGGTGGCCGGCATAAGGATCGGCATCGCCGAGCCGGGCCGTGCGGATGATGTTTTAATCCAGGGAAACACGCTCACGAACATCGTGGCCGAAGGAATCGTCTTTTGGGGTGAGGACGTAATCGGCGGCGGGATGAATTGGGATAACTTGAGCACGCGGGTCGTCGTGCGCGGCAATGTGGTAAGTTATACCGCTGCGGACGGAATCCTGATTCTCGGGACTGACAATGAACTGGTGGAATACAACCGCGTGGAGTATGTCGGCAGCCTTGGGGTGCCGGGAGGCGAAGGGGTCGGAACGCAGTATGTCGCCGGAATGTGGCCGACCCGGCACCGTGACGGCCTGTGGCAGTTCAATGAAGTCCATCACACCAAGACCTGGTCCGGTGATGGGCAGGGCTTTGACAACGACGTATATCTTCAGGGAACCACCGTCTTCCAATACAATTATTCGCACGATAACGAAGGCGGGTTCATCCTCGACTGCTGCTGGCCCGATGGTGGCCGGACCCTGGCCCGCTACAATATCTCCATCAACGAAACCGTCGGCAATTCCGACCGGGGGAACGCCGTGTTCCATAACAACGTTTTCTACAATCCAGGCGGGCGGCTGACGTTTCGAAACACCAACGGCAATATGTTTTATAATAATGTGTTCTGGTGCGTCGGCATGGACTATTTCAACGGCCAGAATCTAAGCCACAACGTGTATTACGGCGGGACGCAGGCGCCGGCCAACGATGCCAATGCCCTCATTGCCAACCCGAGATTCGTCAATCCCAACGCGACGGGCGCGCTGGACGGCTTCAAGTTGCAGACCAATTCGCCCTGCATGGTTGCAGGCATGCTCATTGGTGGCAATGGCGGCAGGGATTACTGGGGAACCCTCGTTTCTGCGACCGATCCTCCTAACCGGGGCGCGGACAATACGCCCGGTTTCTATTCGCAGATTCTCACCTCCGTTCTGGTGAAAGGCCCCGGCGGCTTGCGGATTCCGGCCACCGGCACCACGAGCGCCGCTTTCACCGCCACGGCCAGGGATCAAAACGGGATCCTGATTCCCGGTAAAACCTTCGCCTGGAGTCTGGCGGGCTGTTCCACGGATGGAATGGCCCTTGATTCAGCCTCGGGGGTGCTGACCGTGGCCGCCGGCGCCTCCACCTCGGCCGTTGAAGTTCGCGCGTTGTGCGAGGCGGTGTCGGGCAAAGCGTCCGTGACCCTCTCATCCCAGTATTATCAGTATTCGACCGATTTCAGCAGCACCCAGGGGCCGGGTCCTTGGTATTATCAATATTGGACGGGAAGCGCTTATTCCGACATGGCTTGGGACACCGTATATGGCCGTTGGAAAGGTAATGAAACCTATCTGCTGCTTATTCAAGGCGGCGAGTTTCACCCCGGCGATAATGGAGATGCTGCTTTGAAGTGGGTGGCGCCCGTTACAGGTATGGTGAATGTCTCCGGCACGGTCAGGAAGCGGGATGATAGCAATGGCGACGGGGTGACCGCCCTAATCAAGAAGGGTGGCACCACGCTCTGGGGGCCGGTCTCAATTGCCTGGAATGACAATATCGGGCAAAGCCATGATTTACGCCTGTCGGTAAATGCGGGGGATGCCCTTTATTTCCGGGTCAACAGGAACGCCTCGAATGGCAACGATTCCACCGCCTGGGATCCGGCCATTTACTATACTCCCTCCAGCTTCAACGCTTGGATCAGCGGCTTTACCCTATCCAAACCAGCACCCGACGCGGACCTGGACGAAGACGGCCTTCCCAATGCCCTCGAGTATGTCCTTGGCGGCGATCCCTCGAAGCCCTCCCAGAAATGCGCGCCCACGCTTTCCGACTCTGGCAGCAACCTCGTGTTCACTTTCCAGCGCGACCGAGCCTCGGAAACTCCCGACATCAGTCTGAGTGCTGAAGCCAGCCCCGACCTGGCAAACTGGCCGCAAATCTTCCACATTGGTGCCGACACTGCTTCCTCCTCGTCAGGCGTCACGGTCATTAGCAACGGCGCCACCACCGACATTATCACCGTCACCCTCCCCAAAGGCACCACCGCCCGCCTGTTTGTCCGCCTGAAAGTCTCAATCCCGCACTGAAGAATGTCCATGTTCGAAAAGCTCCACAGCCTGTTAGCAAGCCGGCGAATGCAAGATCGGCAACATTCCCTTCGGCACCGGCCCGATCGCCGGGGTGCCCTACACGGTTCCAGAGCCATCGTCGTCCATCCTCCCCGGCCTAGCGGACGCGGGACTGATGTGCAGGAGGAAACACCAGCGCGATTGAGGAAATCCACTTCTCCTGCAAACCATCCAGTCCCGTTGCAGTATGACGGGAGACCTTTCATCATGTTATCCTCACCCTGCCCCCAGTCGCCTTTCAGCAAATTTCTCATCCGTATCGCAGCCCTCATTTTCTGGAGCCACCTTGCTATGGGTGAAACGGCCAGCAATCCCGCCACCGCCGCACCGCCAGTCCTGCCCGCGCTTTCCTACACCAGCACCTGGCTTGGGAACTCTCACGGCCAAGGCGACGGCAAGTGGATTCAGAACAATATCCTCGGGCTGTATGCGACGGCGGAAGGCGTTCTCTATACTAATAGTTGGTGGGACGAGGGACGCCGGGAAAGCGGCATTTACTCCGGAAAAGACGGCGACCCGGTCGGCATGCTCAACAGCCTCCACGATACGTTCGGTGGCGGCTTCGCGGTGACCGGTGACGGGCAGTTCATCTACGCCTCAAACTGGGACAGCATCCGCCGATGCATGCCCGACGGCAGCCCCGCGCCATTCCCGGGCGGACTCAGCCCGCGCGGTGATTCCATCGATGTCTCGACCAATCCCACCGGGACAAACAAGGCCATCGGCGTGCGCGGACTGGCCGCCGATCCAGCGAACCACCGGTTGTTCATTTCCGAAACCACCGATAACGAGCTCGAAGTCTGGGACACCGCCACCATGACCCTCGTGCGGAAATGGCCGGTCGAGCGCCCCGGCCACCTCGCCTGTGCCCCGGACGGCAGCGTTTGGATGGTCTCGCGAAAAGAAGACGGCCAGTCCGCAAAGATCCTCCACTACGAGGCCTCCGGTAAAAAGCTGCCCCACGAAATCAGCGGCGGCGAGTCGTTCGACCCCACCGGAGTTTGGTTTGATACGAAGTTGAACCGCCTCCTCGTCGCTGACAACGGCCCTGACCAGACGATTAAGATCTATCAAAATCCGGCCGCTTCAGTCACCCAGCCCGACTCCACTTTCGGGTCCAGTGTTTACTCCGGCACCCCCGGCGAAATCACCAACACCAAGTTCGCCACCAGCGGCATCACCGGAGTCGCCAGCGACGCAGCAGGAAATTTCTACATCGGTTTCAACGGCGTGGGCCCCCAGTCATTCTGGCACGGCGGCGGCACGGTTCTGGAATCCTGGTCCCCCACCGGCGAACTGCGCTGGCGGAAACTCGGGCTCACTTTCGTCGATTGCGCCGATGCCGATCCCGCGTCGGACACCGGCGACGCCATCGAGGTTTATGATAAATATTCCCGCTACCGGCTCGATCTCACAAAAACCACTGCCGGCACCGAGTGGACCTACGCAGGGCGCACCTTGAACCAGATCAAATACCCCACCGATCCCCGCTTTCTCCGCGCGGCGGACGGCTGGGACTACACTGGTGGCACCTTCGTGCGCAACGTCGAGGGACACAAGCTCCTCTACGTCCTCAGCATGCAGGCACGGCGACTCCTGATCTATCGCTTCGATCCGGAGACCGGCGGTGAAACGGCGATTCCCTCCGGCATCTGGGAATCCCAGGCGGGCTACAAGGCCGGTTATCCCGCCAGCCCACCGGATAAGGATTTCCTCTGGCGCGACAAAAATGCCAACGGAGCCTTCGATCCCGATGAATTCGCCCCCGGTCCTGGCATGCCGAACCTCGGCTGGGGGATATGGGTCGATTCAAACGGCAACCTGTTTTCCTGCAACCACTGGGCGGGCAGCGGCATCGGCATCCGCGCATGGAAGATGCAGGGCTTCGATACACATGGAAATCCGATCTACGACTTCTCCGCCGGAAACTACACCGAGTTCCAACGCCCGGAAGGCAGTCACGGCGAATTACGCCGCCTGGAGTATTTACCGGACTCCGACACGATGTTCGTCGCAAGCACCAGCCTTAACGACGGCGACCGCGATGCCGGGAACCGCATCGTCCGCTACGACCGCTGGAGCAAGCCCGACCGCAGGATCGGGTGGACACTCGATCCGCCGATGGACGGCACCAAGATTTCCGCCATCAGCGTCGTCGGTGACTACCTGTTTCTCGGCTACAGCTACTTCAGCAGTAACAGCCGGGAGGGCACTATCCGCGTCCACCGGCTTTCGGATGCCTCGTATGTGGGGGAAATCACGCCCACTCCGGCGGTCGGCTCACTGTGCGGCACCTTTGACATTCCCTACGCCATCCGCGCCCGCAAAACCCGCCGTGGCGAATATCTCATCTTTGCCGAGGACGATCACTACGCAAAGGTTATCATCCACCGCTGGAATCCTAACGGCACGACGCGGGTGGACACGTTCGATGATTTGAAGAAGACCGACCCGTCGAAGAGCACCGCCGATTGGTCGATCGATCACGGCAATACCAATTACTTCGACAAGGACTCCGGCCGCGCCACCCGCACCACGGACACGGTGCAGAGCCTGGTCTGGAGCGGAGAGAATTTCACCAACTTCTCGGCGTCCGTTTATTTTGACTCAAAGCTTGAGATCGGCGCGCTCGTCAGCTTCGCCAGCTCCTCCGATGGCGCGGCCTGGCAGCCTGTAAAAGCCGCGCGCAGCCCGTCCGTCAGCAGCGGCGGCGGCTGGAATGTCAGCACCTTCCGCCCCGAAAGCGACTCCCTGCCCGCCGGCACCCGATTCTTTAAACTCCAGCTCGCCCCCAGCGGCGTCAACTGGAGCGTGCAGGTCGGCCGGGTGGAATTGTTCGGGAAATAATTCCCTCTTCACGCGGAATTTTTGGATACCCCGGGGAAATTCCTTGATGCGCAGCGGTGCCGAAGTTGGAAGTTCGATGTTTAGCGGTCCCTAACTCATGATCTCTCCGTCCGATAGAAAACTCCTGCGCGACCTTGGCAAGATGAAGGGCCAGATCCCCGCTGTCAGCTTCGTGATGCCCTCCGCCGACGATGATAATCATGACCGTCGGAGACGGCAGCTCGCAAGTCTTCCTGAACTTCACGCTTGGCGGCTGGCGGACCACCCGGCCGCTGTGCATCACTGCCTGAATGGTCCAATTTGATTGATTTTCAAAATCACGGCCACCTGGTCCAAGTTGCCGTGAATCCCTATTCATGGAAATTTCTCAAAAACTTGCTTTCCTTGCCAACACCATCTGTTAAATCATTCATTAGTGTTAGCTAGGACGGCAGCGGCAATGATGTTTGTTTTTTCCACGGCGTCAGCTTTGGAAAGCGCACCAACTGAAGCAGCACCGGATTTCAGCGCCGGATTTCAAAGGCTTATCACTCTCGGCCTGCCTCCGCTCGAAGGCGCGGAATGGCTCGTTGCCGCGAATGAGAACCAGGGCATGGATGATTATGAACTCAGGGAACTTCTGGGCGCGTTGAAGGGTACCGGCTGGAAGGTCACGCAGGGGGAAAAAACCGGTTTCCTCCCGCTCGGAGGAACTGAGTCCACCCCCATGCCCACCACCGCCGGTGAAAAGAGCGGAGGTGGCCTGCTCGGCGCCCTCCTTGGCGGTGGATCAAAAAAGCCCAAAGCCGCTGATGTGCTGGCGGATGCGAACAAACTCATCGACACCTTGAGCGACGCTGAGAAGAGCAGGGAATTCCGAGAGCGGCTCGAATACCGGGGAGCAAACTCACTTGGCCGCCTGCTTCTGTTTGCCACCCAGCTCCAACAGACCGGCCACCCCGTGGAGGCAAACCGTCTAACTGGCGTGCTGTTCTCTCTCGGCGTCGCCCCGGAGGCGATCATTGATGCCGCGATCAACCGCATCGCCCAACGCGATCAAAGCAAGATCACCACCGCCTTTTTCGCAACTTATGACTGGGTCGCCTACGAGCGTGATCTGCGGATGCTCGCCGAGCGCTATCCACGCGGCTGGGCCAATCTCCCCGCCGTGCAGATGCTGCTTCCAGCCGTGGCGAAACGCGCAGCCAAGACTCAGGCTCCGAAGCCTGCGATCAATGGCATCACGCTGCACCCCGAAGCCATCGCCGCGCTTGAGGACGCCCTGAAAAATTCCACCAACGCACCCGATGACGGAGCCGTGGAGAAATTTGCGAAAGAGAATAGCATGCCCGCCGCCGCCCTGACGCCTCAAATGCGCCAGCAAATTCTCCGCATGCTTTCCTTAAACGAACGCGGGGATTCGGGAGGGCCTTGGTTGATAGAGGAGCCGCCCGAGGCCGGCGCCAAGGACCCGTGGTCCCGCCTGAAACGCCTGGGCACCGATGCCCTACCCGCCCTCGCTGCCGTCGTGGCGGATGACACGCTCACCGAGTCCCCGAACAGCTCCGGAGGCGGCTCTAGCAGAAACTACTACGGCAACCAGCAATCTGCGGCGGACAAGGCACTGGAGGCCTACAAATCGATGGAGCGCCCGCTTACCCGGGGCGAACTGGCCTGCCGGTTGCTGGTCGCCACCGTGCCAGGCGAAAGTCTCTCCGATGCCGAGCGAGCGGTCCTCGCAGAGGCAGCGATCCAATTTTGGAAGGCCCATCGCGGCCAGTCCAAACTCGATCTGCTGCTGGCCTATCTCGCGGAGGGGGATGATTCACAGAAATCCACAGCCCTAGCAGCACTGGCCAAGATGCCTGATCCGGCCGCGGCGAAGGCCTTAGAGCAGCACGTTCTGGAGAATGAAGATGCGGCGGCGGCGCTCGATGCGGTCACCCTCTACCTAAAAACCCGGAAGTCTGCGGCTAAGGAATTTTTCGCCAAATTCTCCGCCGCCCTCAAGAACCAGCTCGATGGCGCGGATCTCGACAATCTGCGCGGCAGCGGCGGATACGAAATCAAACGCGCCGGCGGCGTGGACAAGTATTTGAAAAAGCTATCGCTCTATGTCGGTGCCGAATCCCCACGGAAACTCATTCTCGAACTCGCGAAGGCAGAAAAACCGGACAAGAAGCAGATCACCTCGCTCGCGGAAGCGGCGGCTGCTTCGTCCAGAGAAGAGCTGATGTCCGCATTTCTCGAAGCTGCGGTCATCGCCACCAGCGTGGAGACACGCTCTGAACTGATCTCGGCGATCTATCGACAAACGGCCCGGCTTTACCGCCCGGACGGTGAGGATCAGGAGAAAAAAGATACTCCGGTGCCACCCAATGAGATTCCTCACTGGACGAAGCTGCTGGCGGATCTGCGAGAGAACCCGGATGGAGAGACAATCCAGGCGGTGGTGGCAGACGTGATCGGAAGGATCCACAGCCCCCGCTCCATGGATCAGCTAGCTGAAATCTATCAAATCGATTCGGTCGCCGTTGACGAACTCATGATCATCCGCGCAAAAGATCTCCTCGCCGCCAAAGCCCCGACCTCGCTGCCGGATGCGGAAAAGGTTTCCCCCGCGCGACTGGAGGAATTGCTCAAGCAGCTGGGCAGCACGAAGGCGGACGCCGTCAATGATCTCATTCAAGGATGGTCGTTAGATGAAAAACTCGCTTTCTGGAAATGGAGGGATGACGAGAAAAACCAAGGGGGAATCCCCCAAAGCCTGATCGCCGCCCGAGAGCTGGTGATTACTCAAAAAAACAAACCCGCCGATCCAGCCGCGCAGGCGATTCTGGAATCTCTCGAACTGAAACCCGGCACGAAAATCGACGCGGATCTGCTCATTTCCCAAGCGGCAAAACTCGCTTCTCAGGCGAAAGAGCGTTCGGGTCTAACTGTCGGCCTGACGAGTTCGATTCTCGATACCGGCTACACGCCCACTGCGCGGCTCGCGTTCGAAAAAACGCCCGCGAAACTCGATTATATGACTATCCAATACCTGAGCTCGGCCAACTCGATCATAGGTAAGCCAGACGGCGGGGACGATGATGGCAGCACGACCAAGAACAAGTCGGAGAGCGAAGGAATAGCGGTCATTCTATGGGATGATAGTGATCGCCAGTACCAAGCGGTCTGGACCCTGAAAGGCGGAACCACCACGCCACCGCCCACCGAGGTGCTTGAAAAATTCCGCGAAGCCGTTGCCTCGCTGGACAATCCTGCCGGCGCGGCCCCCTCCTTCACCATCGTTGTCCTGCATCGGGATGATCTCGAAAAAGCCACCGGACTCATGAGTGGAGATGACGAATACCCGGAAGAAGAATAACTCCCAAACTCTCCCTAACCAACTGCCATCATGTCCACCACCACCGCTCCACCTGAACCCGCCGCCGCGCAGTGGGACAAGCTTCAGGATACCATCGCCGCCGTCCGTCTTGAAACCGCCCGCGTCATCGTCGGCCAGGACGAAATTGTCGAACAGCTCCTGACCTCGCTTTTGTGCAAGGGCCACTGCCTGCTAGTCGGCGTCCCGGGTCTCGCGAAAACGCTGCTCGTTTCCACGCTCGGCAGCATCCTCGGCCTCAAGTTCCAGCGCATCCAGTTCACGCCGGATCTCATGCCCACTGACATCGTCGGTTCGGAAATCCTCCAGAACTCGGCAGATGGCAGCCGCGAGTTCCAGTTCGTGCCCGGCCCGGTTTTCACGAACCTTCTGCTCGCCGATGAGATCAACCGCACGCCGCCGAAAACACAGGCTGCGCTGCTAGAAGCGATGCAGGAAAAACAGGTGACCGTGAATGGCCAGACGCGCCGGCTTGAGGAACCGTTCATCGTCTTCGCCACACAGAATCCGATCGAACACGAAGGCACCTATCCGCTCCCGGAAGCCCAGCTCGACCGCTTCTTTTTCCAACTCAACATCGGCTATCCGAGCATCGAGGAGGAAGCGCAAATCATCCACCGCACCACCGGCCGGAATTCCACCACGGCCAGCACGCTGCTAGATGCGAAGGGCGTGCTCGCCCTGCAGGACGCCATCCACGATGTGCCGCTGCCGGAGCCGGTGGTGCAGGAAATCCTCAAGTTAGTCCACTCGACACGTCCCGACTCACCGCTCGCCACTGCTGACGTGAAAAACTACGTCGCCTACGGTGCCGGTCCGCGTGCTTCGCAGTGCCTCGCCCGTGCCGCGCGTGCGCTTGCCCTTCTGCGCGGACGCTCGTCCGCATCCGTCGAGGAAGTCCGCGCCGTCGCCCTGCCTGTATTGCGCCACCGGGTGATCGCTAACTACAACGCCACTGGCGAAGGCATCACCGTCGATCAGATCGTGGCGAAGCTCATCGGCGCATGACGACTGCCTATAAATATCTCACGCCCGAGGACATCCGCCGGCTCAGGAACTACGAGTTCGGAGCGAAGGCGATGGTCGAGGGCTATCTATCCGGTCGCCATCGGTCGAAACAGCGCGGTGCATCCATCGAGTTCCACGAATTCCGCCAATACGTCCCGGGCGATGACCTCGGGCAGGTGGACTGGCGCGTCTTTGCCCGCAACGACAAGTTGTTTCTCCGCACCTTCGAGCAGGAGACCAATCTGGAGTGCCACCTTTTTCTCGATGCCTCGGCCTCAATGGCGTTTCCGGAAAAAACCGATCGTCTATCGAAAATCGAATACGCCTCGTTCTTCGCCGCCTGCCTCGCGTGGCTGGTCACCTCGAAGAACGACCGCATTTCGCTAACACTCTTCGACCAAGGCATCCGCAAGCACATCCCGCCCGGCTCCACCCGTCGGCATTTGCATGATGTGATGACCACGCTGGAATCCACCACGGCGGGTGCGCCCACCGATCTGCCAGAGGCCCTGCATCGTGCCCATCCCTTGCTGAAACGCCGTGGCACACTCGTCATCCTTTCCGATCTTTTCACCGATCCGGCGCGCCTGTTCACCGCGCTCAATCCCTATCTGCACCGTGGCTTCCGCGTTCACCTTTTCCATATCCTCGATCCGGCAGAACTGGATCTCGAAAACCGCGGCCTCTCGCGCTTTGTGGATATGGAGAACGACACAAGACTAACCGTCCACCCGCAAGTCCTGCGCGAGGCATGGAAGCAGGAAATCCTCGCCCACAGCCGTGTCCTCCGCTCTCTAGCCGCCGGACGCCGTGTGGATTACGCGCTCGCCCCGACTCACGAATCTTACTTTTCCCTCTTCGACCGGTTCCGCGAATAGATGAGCCTGTTTTTCCAACAACCATGGCTACTGCCGCTGCTCGCCCTGGCCGGGCTGCCGCTGCTTGTACACCTGCTGTCCCGCACGCGACCGCCGGTCTATCGGTTTTCGAATTTGGAGTTTCTTCAAAAAGTCGTCCGCCGCACCGCGCGTTTCCGCAAGCCGAAGGACTGGCTGCTGCTTCTCCTGCGCACGCTCGCCATCGCCGCCATCGCCGCCGCCTTTATTGGGCCGTTGTTGCTTTCCAAATATGCTGCGCTGCCCGGCGAAAAGCGGACGCTGGTGGTGCTCATCGACCGCTCTGCTTCAATGGCGGCCCGCGAAGGTCCGGCCACACGCTTTCAGGCCGCCGTCATCGCCGCGCAAGAGGCGCTAGATTCACTGCGACCGGATGCCGCTAACATCGTCTGGATCGATGCCGAACCTTCCGCTGTTTTTCCCGAGCCTGCGCCTAACCGGAGTTTTCTCAGTGAGTCCCTCCAACAAGCCAGCACCCGACCGGAAGCTGGCGCGCTGGCACGCGCGTGGGAACTGGCACTGCGCCAATGTGCCGCCGGCAGCGGGCGGAAGGAACTGATCGTGATCTCCGATTTCCAAACCAGCGCCTGGAAAAACTTCGCGGCCCAAGCCCCGCCCGATGTGAACGTCCGCTCGATTTCCGTATCGAAAGGCGATGCTCCGAACGTCGCGATCACCTCGCTCATCGCCTCGCCTGCGGAGCCCGTCGCCGGTCAGGAAGCCACCGTGCTCTGCCGCGTGAGAAACTTTTCCGGCGAGGCCCGCCGCCCGGTTCTATCACTCGATGCCGGCGGTTCCCACCAATCGCGCCCGGTGGATCTACCCGCTTGGGGCGACGCCGAAGCTGCCTTCACCGTCCGCTGTCCCGGCGCAGGCCTGCTCGCTCTAACAGCGGCGCTTGAGGACGATGCCTTTCCCGCCGATGACCGCCGCTTCCTCGCGCTGCGCGTTCGCGAATCGCTGCGGCTCGCCGTGGCCGCACCCACCACCGCGCCGGAGTCGAAGGTCCTGCGCTCGCTGGCAGATGCCCTGCCGTGGCTGGATGCGGTCGAGTGCCCGGATGCCTCGAATCCGCCGCCTTGTGACCTGCTGATGATCCCCGCATGGGATGGCGGAAATCCAGAAAAACTCCGCGCGCGCGCCCTCCATGGGACGACGTTGGTCGTACATCCCGGGGCCGGTTGCCCGGCAAAAGCCCTGGCCGACCTCACCGGCACCATCGCCGATGCTGCGGACGGGCTGCTAACACTCGATGCGCGCCCGGAGGGCTGGCAGGCCTCGCCGATAGAGGGTAGCCCGGTGTTCGCGCTGTTCGCTTCCGGAGAGTTTGGAAATCCGCTGGCCGGCGTTTCGCGTCAACGCTTGCGTTTGCCCGTGAGCGTCATGGGAAAAGGCGATCTGCTAGGGCGCTTCGACGATGGCATGCCTGCGCTCGTTTCCTTCCCCACCGAGTCCGCACCCATCGTGCTTTCCAATCTCGCGCTGGATCCGGCGGTGGGTGATTGGAGCAAGCGCTCGACCTTCCTGCCCGGATTCGCCGAGCTGATCCTCCACACCCGCCCGAAAGGCAGCGCGGATTTCTTCGCCCTGGAGCCCGGTGCTTTCCCATCGTGGTCGCCCTCCGATCCCTCGCAGGCTGTCACTCTAACGCTCGCCGATCCCGCTGGAAAGCCGCTCGCGCTCGAACAGAAATCCGGTGCATCGGGTCCGGTCTGGCGCTCCCCGCTTCCCGCCGCCACCGGCATCCACACTTGGCTGGTTTCCGCGCAGCCAGTCCACTACTCGGTGGTCAATTTCCCCGAATCGGAATCCGACCTGCGGGTCATGCCCGAGACCCCATCATTCACGCCCGGAGATTCTAGTAAGCCGCGTGACACCCTCGCCCGCAGCGCCGCACTCGATCACGGGCTGCCGCTCTGGCCGTGGCTGGTGGGCCTTGCTTTTCTCGTCCTGTTAGTCGAGCCACTGCTCGCGGCTCCACCTGCTCCGAAAATCTCGTGAACCCTCCGTTTCCATTGCCTTGGCTGCTGCCGCTCCTGATCCTGGGAGTGCTGGCCGCGCTGGCGCTTTCCTGGCGCTCGACCCGTGGCCTGCCCCTATCACGGCGCGGCCTGCTCCTTTTCCTGCGTGCTGGCATCCTCATCGGACTCGCCGCGATCCTGCTCAATCCCGGAAAATGGGTGAAACCCAACGACCAAACCCAACGACCGTGGATCATCCTAACAGACACTTCCGCGTCGATGGCGAGTCCCTCCGGCGAAGCAACCCGCTACACCGCCGCGCGGCAACTTTCCGAACAAGCGCAACGCGAAGCGAAAAAGGCCGGGCTGCCAGTCCGCGTTCAGCCATTCGATGACACCCTTCACGCCGCGAGCGAAACCCTCCCAGCGCAGCCCGATGGCAAGGGTTCTAAAATCCTGCGTGCCGTGGAAGCTACCTTTCAGGAAAGCTCCGCTGCCGGGGAATCCCCTGCGGGAATCGTCGTGCTGAGCGATGGTCGGCAAACGGAAGTCCCCGCACCCGGAGCGATCGGGGCGCTCTCGCTGCGGGCGCGTGCTAGGGAAATCCCCGTCCACACCGTGGCCCTCGGAGCCGCCGATCCTGTCGCCGATCTCTCACTGCGGGTGGTGCGCCCGACGATCCACGTCTTCGCCGGACAAACCGTGCGGGTGCCGGTTTCCCTAACCGCCAGCGGCCTCGGCAACCTGCGCCCGACCATCACCCTCAGCGATGTGACAGGAAAAGAACTCACCCGCCAGACGGCGGATCTGGTAGATGGCAAGCCGACTTTCATCATGCTCGAAGTGCCAGCGCCTGCCACCGGCAGCCGTTGGAAAGTGATGACCGCCGTGCAAGACGGCGAGGCCCGCGCGGGCAACAACGGAGCCGAAGTTTCGATCCGCGTGCTTACTTCGAAGACCCGGGTATTTCTCGCCGAGGGCGCGCCTTACTGGGATTCGAAATTCCTCGCCCAACTCCTCCGCCAGCAGAAGCACATGGAGGTGCATTCCGTCCACCGGCTTTCCGATCAGCGCTACTTCCGCATCGATTCGGATTCCGCCGCACCTGCGGAAACAGCGCAGCCAGTGTTTCCAGAAACGCTGGAAGAACTCTCCCGCTACGATCTAATCGTCTTCGGGAAAAACATCGACTCTTTTCTAACACCCGCGCGGCTCGATGCGCTGCGTGCCTACGTCCGCGACCATGGCGGCGCAGTCCTCTTCGCGCGCGGCAAGCCCGTGACCGCCGATGTTCCGGGATTGGAACCGCTAGAACCGGTGACCTGGGCGGCGACGACCACCGCTGAGTTTCGTTTCACCCCGAATGCGGAAGGAGAAGCGGCGGGTCTCTTCGGTGAGGCCTTGCCAGCCGCAAACGCCTCGGTCTGGAACTCGCTGCCGTCTCTCAAGGACGGTCGCGCGGTGCTGGCGGTGAAGCCTTTCACCCGCATCCTCGCCGATGGAGTGGTGCCGGGAGCATCGGGAAAATTTCCCGCATTGCTCGTGCGTCGCTATGGGCAAGGCGTGACCGGACTCGCGAATGGCGATGGTTTGTGGAAATGGGATTTCTATCCGGAAGCCCGCGAACTGGGAAATATGTATGAGGATTTCTGGACGCAGTTGATCCAGTGGATGGCGTCCTACTCCGAGTTTCTGCCCGGTCAGGATTTCTCGCTGCATCTCGGATCGATCCAGGGAGAAATCGGTCAGCCTGTCACGGCGACGATCTCCTACCGCGGTGCGATGCCCGCCCCGGCTCCGATGCTGCGCGTGACCCGCGAGGGCGGCTCCCCTCAGGATGTTAGCCCGGCCGCAGTGCCCGATCCTTCCGGTCGCCCACGCTGGCAGGCGACGATCACACCGACGGAACCTGCCATCTGGCACGTGGCCCTCGTCGATCCTCGTCCGCAAGCTCCGGCGACACCGGAAATCGAGCTCAACGTTCCCGCGCCGCCTCGTGAGCAGGATGATCTTTCGCCCGATCCCGCATTCCTCGCCACGCTATCTAGCAGCACCGGCGGAAAGGCCATCGAACCCGCCAAGTTTGACGCCTTCCTCAACGATCAACTTCACGCCACCGCACCCGCAACGATCGAGTCCGGTGCCGTCTGGCAACCGGCATGGAACCATGTGCTCATCGCCCTCTGTCTCGCATTTTTTCCTGCCACCGAATGGTTCCTGCGCCGCCGCCAAGGACTGATCTAATACTTTTTCCCATGTCCTTCACGCAACAATTCGCCAGTTTCCGCCGCCGCCATCGCGCCGGGCGGCTGATCGCGCTTCTGCTGGGTTTGCTTGCCGGACTTGGTTTGGGTGTGATGGTTCTCATCGGTGCGGATCTCGCGTTCGCCCCGGAAAGTCCGGCCCGGTTAGGAATGGTGAAACTGGCCATCGGGCTGTTCACTATCGCCACGCTCGTCGGCCTTTGGAAATCACTCAGGCTCCCTCCGCTCCGCGCGGCGGCTCTCGCGGATAACGCATTGGCCTCACCGCGCCGACCGGTTGCCGCGGCGTTGGCGATATATCCCGCACAGGCTGCGACTCCGCTGGGCATGTTGCTGGCGCAGCGTTCCTTGGACGAAGCGGCCACCGTGCTCTCCACGCTGCCAGTGAAACGCGCGTTGCCCTCGTCATCACTGCGGCGCACCGCCACTGTTCTAGCAGTCATTTTGGTAGGAGTAGTTATTTTCAAGACGGCAGTTCCAGAGCAATTCACCACCGCATGGAACCGTATTTTCCATCCGGCTACCGAACTGCCGCCGTGGAGCCGTTTCCAATTTTCTATCACGCCTGAAAAGCCTGCGGTTCTCTACGGCGGAGATTTTTTAGTGAGCTGCACGGTCACGGGCGCGGCCATCGACAAGCCGATCAAATGCCTGCTCCGCCAACCGGGTTCCAGCGATGTTCTGCGCTTACCGGTTTCCCGCGAATCGGCGTCGCGTTTTTCGCATAAGCTCGATGCCGTCACCCGTCCGCTCGAGTTCGCCTTCGCGTGTGGCAAGGCGCGCTCGCCGTGGCTGCCGGTGGAAGTCCTGCTGCAACCAAACGTGCTCGCCGGATCACTGGAAATCACGCCTCCTGGCTACATGGGTATCCCAAACAGCCGTGGACCGCTCGATACGAATGAAATCTCCGCACCGGAAGGTTCCGCCGTGGTTCTCGAACTCACTTCTAACCGTCCGCTAGGCTCCGCGGCACTGACCTTTACCCCGGCACGCATTGGAACCGCCGAGCCTGTTCCGGTGGAGGTCATTGCCGATATTTCCGGACATGTCGCCCGGTTTCCATTCATCGCCACGCGCTCTGGAAAACTATCCGCCGTCATCCGCGATGTGCGCGGCACCGCCTCCGCCAAGCCGTCCGAACTCGCACTCAAGGCCCTGCCGGACCAGCCACCGGTGATCGATCTCGTGTCGCCGCCATCGATGCTGCTCGCCACTCCGAAGTCGAAAATCCCGATTGATGCCCGTGCCAGTGACGACCTCGGGCTGTCGCGGGTTCAATTAGTGCGCACTCTATCCGGATTTCGTGATCGCTCGCAACTGATCGCCAGCGGACTTGCGAAAACACGGGAGCTGGATGTGAAAAACGGCCTCGATCTCGCCGCACTCGGCCTGGAGGTCGGGCAGACGATCGAGTTGTTCGTCGAGGGCACGGATTACAATCCCTCGTTGCTCGGGCAGGGCACGTCCGGCATTTCCCGTATCCAGATCATCGCCGAGTCCGAATACGCCGCGCGCATCCGTGCGCTGACGACGCTGCGTGAGTTTTCGGCCCGCTTCCAAGCCATCGCCCAAGCGAGGGCAAAGGCGCGTGAGTCGCTCGACGCATTGGAAAATGCCGCCAATCCCGCCGCAGCGGAAAAAGCCCGCGAGGAAGCGATCAAAACGCACAAGGAAGCTGCTGGTTTGCTAGATAAACTGGCGAAGGATTTTCCGGCGTTCGAGCTCGAAAAGCGCCTGAACGCCCTAGCGGCCGAGGCGGCGGCACCGACCAAGGAAAACCTCGCCGGGCTGGAAAAATTCGATCTGAAAGCCTCCGCCGCCGCGCAGAAGCAAGCGATCCAACAGATGCGCGATCGACTTGGGAAAGCCCAGCCGAAGCTTGATGAACTTCAGAAGGACGCCGCCACCGTGGCGGAGGCCGGGAAGCTCTTGGAGATGGCCGCCAAGTTCCAACAGATTTACCAGACCCAGCAATCGCTGGTGAAACGGATCGGAACCATCGCAAGAGAGATCGCCCTCGGGAACGACCAGAACAAGCGCCTGCTCGGTTCGCTGGCGGATACCCAGCAGAAGAACTGCGGGGCACTCGATGAATTCGTGGACGAGTTGGAGAAGCGCGCCAACGCCATCGAGGAGCCCACCCTCAAGCCGATGCGGGATTCCGCGCTCGAATTTGCCGAGCAGCTCCGGCTTTCCGATCCCGGCAGCGTCATGGATGCAGCCGCCAAGCACGCCCGCGACGGCGCCTCTAACGACGCCTTCACGAATGCCGAACTCGCCCGTTCCATGTTGGAAACCTTCATGCAATCTCCTGCGCCTTTCCCGCAGGCGTGCAAGGGCCAGTGTATGAAATTCTCGATCCCCCGCCCGGATGTGAACCAGACGATGCAGCAGCTTCTGGAAGCGCTGATGAGCCAAAACCCCGGCATGAGTCCGAACCAGAATCAAGGCGGCGGCGGCATGGGCATGGGCGGCACCGGCCCGACCGGTAGCGCCGCGCCGGGATACTCGATGTCCGATCTGCCCGTCATCGGGCCGGAACGCATGTTGTTCCAACCCGCCTCGCTCGGGGCTCAGGGCAATGGTGATTCCAAATCACCAAGACCCGTCACCGACCTGCCGATCACCACCGAAACCGGCACCCACAAGCAGAGCGAAACCCGCACCGGCGCTTCCGGCGCGCCTGAGATCGAATCCGTCCCCCTGCTCTACCGGGAGGCGGTGAAGTGCTATTTTTCCGGCGAATAAACCCCGTTTCCCAAACACACCATTCCACGCTGATATGAAAACGATACTTCTTCTAACTCTCGCCCTGCCACTCACCGGCCTCGCCAAGGAAGGCGCGGTCGAATGCGGCAATCTCATCTACGCCGGCACCAAGACCTCGAAGTGCTTCAGCGACGAGTTTCTCACCACCGTCCAACAGAAAACCTCGATCGCCACCGAGCGCCGCTTCAAGCCGGTAAAGCTGGCGAGCGATGAATTGTTCAAGTTCCCCTTCGTCATCATGACTGGCGAGGGCGACTTCATCCTCACCCAGCAAGAGAGGGATAACCTCAAGAAATATCTCGATAACGGCGGTTTCCTGCTAGCCTCCGCCTCCTGCTCGAACGAGCCCTGGCGCGGAGCTTTCGAACGTGAGGTCAAGCGGCTCTTGGGCAACGATGCATTGAAGGACATCCCGCTCGATCACGACATTTTCAAGACCATTTTCACGATCAAGGACCTCAAGATCAGCCACTCCTCCGGTGAGTCCAAGCTGCGCGGCGTGACGCTCAAGAACAAGATCGTGCTCATTTATTCTCCCGATGGTCTTAACGACACCTCGCACACCGAGGGCTGTTGCTGCTGCGGTGGCAATGAGATCCTGAACTCGATGCAAGTGAATGCTAACATCCTCGCCTACGCCTTGTTGCACTGAACCCATGGTCCCCACCCGACATCTGCGCTTGATGAATCCGCGTGCCACCGCACTCGGATTCAGTCTGCTGTTAGCAGCGTTGGTTTTGCCCTTGATCGCACAACCTGAAGCAGCTGCGGATTTTAAAAACCAGATCGCCGCTTACGAAAAGGGCGACCGTTCGCCAGCTCTCATCGCCGCGTTGCTCCCGCAACTCGCGGACCCCGCCAGGCGCAATGCGGTGCGTGGTCGCTTGCTGGATCCATTGCCAGTAATGGAGCTGGTGGCACTCCTGAAGCACCCGTCACTGGCGGTCCGGCTTGGATCGTTAGAACTGCTGGAGGAAAAGGCGGGTGGTGATTTCAGTTTCAATCCTTGGAACACACCAGGAGTCTCGGACAACGAAGGCCCTCTCGCCCGCTGGGATCAGTGGGCGGCCAAGGACTCCGGCAAGCCCGCACAGTCGTCTGGAAAATCCCTGCTAGGCGACGATCAGCGGCGCGGCTATCTCCGCGATCTGCTAGGCCAGGACGACGACAAGTCATCACGCGCCCGGCACATGCTGCAGTCGGACGGGCTGGGATCGGTCTCCTTTCTTGAGGATTTCATCGCCGCCACT
Source organism: Verrucomicrobiales bacterium (assembly GCA_038204755.1). Lineage (GTDB taxonomy): Bacteria > Verrucomicrobiota > Verrucomicrobiia > Verrucomicrobiales > Akkermansiaceae > Luteolibacter. The sequence goes on along the minus strand of JBBRCO010000049.1, from coordinate 3,771 downwards.
CCGGCACTGCCTGCCGGGAGCCGCGGGAAAGTAAGACAAGCGCAGTATCAAATTGTCCTTGCGTCACCGCTCGGCCCGGGAGCGGCGGAAACGGCGCGCAACCTCGCCTTCGGTTCGCGGGATCAACTGTTATCCGCTCTTGCCACCGCCAAGGCCGCAGGGCCGCTGTGCCTGCCCATCCTGCGGGATTTCATCGACAATACCGACCCGTTAGTGCGCGAGACTGCCATCGATTCCATGCTCGTCTCTGGTGGAGCCGACGCTGTTCTGCTGGTGGCCCCGGTGTTGGAAAAGGAGGCGGACGTCAACGTGATCCATGGCGCGCTGCGTCGCCTGAAGGATGTGCCGGGAGCGGCCTCTGCCAAGCTCGCCGCCTCATTTCTCGGCCATTCCGACGAAGACCTCTTGGTTTCCGCCATCCAGACCTGCCTGAAACTTGCCGGGGGCGATGAAACTGCCTCTCGATTTTCAAAATCCTCGGGGCCGACCGCCAAAGACGGGGAGAGCGCAATCATCGCCGCCCTCTCCGATCCGCGCTGGCGGGTGCGGGTGGCCGCGCTCGAATACGTCGCCGGGCGCAAGGTTTCAAAAGCCTCCGATGGTGTGCTCAAGGCCCTCGATGATCCTGACGATTTTGTCCGTTTCGCGGCCATCAAGACCGCCAGCGCGCTGGGACTGAAGACCGCCCTGCCGAAGCTCAAGGCCTCGCTTCTTGCCGACGAATCCATGACCGGCCCGGTGTTGGAGGGATACGCCGCGATGAAGGCGAATCCCGATGCCGAAATGCTCGCCCATCTCGCAAAGGCCACGCCGGAGGCCCGCATCGCCGCCATCCGGGCTGCGGCGACTGATAAGAGCCTTGGTCGCATCGTGACCAACTTTGCTGCCGATGCGGATCTCGATGTCGCCTGTGCCGCCCTGCGCTTTCTGAGTTCCAACGGCGAGCTGGTGGAGCAAAACGACACCGCATCCATAATGGTTCAGTCGCTGCGATCCGGCATACCTGAGAAGCGCGCGGCCGTGCTAGACCGGCTTTTGCTGCCGAAGATCAAATCCGCGGACCCCGCCACGATGCAGCTGCTAGGTGCCGCGCTCGAACGTCTGGAAAAGACCGCTCTCGATCCCTTGTATGAGGGTTTCCTGAAACCGCTCGGCGGGGGAGATGGCGAAGGAGCACCCTCGGCACCGGTCATCAAGATCCCCGCCGCCCAAGCGGCCCTCGTCACTGAGTTGGTCGCTCTGTCCAAGGACGACAAGTCCCCGGACCTCGCGTTTTCCGCCTCCCTTTCGCTTGCGCGGGCCGGCCATCCTGATGGATACGCCGCCCTCACCCGGATGCTGCCGGGACTATCAACCGCCCGCAAAGCCGCGATCGGTGAAGTTCTGAGTGAGCCATCGCACCGGGACGCTCTACCGCTCTTGAATGGCTTGTTGCAGGACCCGATCGAGGAAATCCGCGCCGCCGCCGCATCCAGCGCGCTTTCTAACGACAAGGCTCCGGCATTCACCAGACTGGTATTGGAGGAGCTGATCCGGCCCGGTGCCGCCCTCCAACCTCACGAGGTTTACAGTTATCGGCTAGAATCTATCATTCGCAGCCCATCCTGCGCCGCCACTCTGCGCGCCTGGGCCATCAAAGTGCTTCAGGATGAAAAATCCACGACCCAGCTCAAGGTGCTGGCCTGCATTTCCATGCGCAATCAAAACTCGTCCACGCTGCTGACGGGGGTCACCAGACTTGCCAAAGGCTCGCCCAGCCCATGGGTCCGGCGGGCGGCGGCTCAGGTGATCGGTTGGTCAAAATCTCCTGACTGGAAGACTCTCGTCGAGGGGCTTTCTAGCGATCCGTCCATTTACGTGCGCGAGGTCGTTCCCGCCGTGGTGAACCGCGAGCATACCTCATGGAGCCATCGCTTCGATGACGTGCATGTCCTGCGTGACAATTATTATAACTACCGCAGTTCCACCCAGCCGGTCACAAAGGACCCGGTGGTTCTCGCTGCTCTGGAAAAACTCGCCGCCCCCACCGAGGTCTCGCCCATCGTGCGCTTCAACGCGCTCTTCGCCCTCATGGCTGCGGGAATGCCCGTGGAGGTGGACGCGATGGTGCAACTGCTGCGCCAGCAACCGGAAGAAGCGTCCGCGCCCAAACAGTTGGCCGATTGGTTTGAAAATTCTGCCAGCAAGGTCGGCCCCGGACTGCTTCCGCTGTTCGCCGTGATCGATATCAATAGCGTTGATGCCGACAAACTCCAGATCCTCAAAAAACGCTTGAACCCGAGTGGACCCGAGCCGAAATCTCCTGTGAGTTTCGCCTCGCTGGCATCACAGGCGGCCGCGCCAGCCGCCGCCCAGCAAGTTACCGGACCCACGATGGAGGCAGCGAAAATAGTCGAACGCCAGTCACTGCCGGTGGTCTATTTCTACAAGCCCGGCTGCCACGAATGCGCCAAAGCGCGTGATCTGCTGGAAAAGCTGAAGCGCGACCATCCCACCCTAGCAGTCGAGGAATATAACATCCTGGAAGCCGGTTCGGTGGTCCTCAACCAAGCGCTCTGCGAGCACTTCCATGTCCCCTCGCTGAAGCACAGCGTCGCGCCAGCGCTCTTCGCCCAAGGCGGATTCCTGATCACCGAGGACATCACGCCACCCGCCTTGGCCGCACTGCTCGGAAAAACCGCCGCCATCAGCCAGGACGATGCGTGGAAAACCATCGAGCAACCCCAGATCGAGGCCGCCAAGGAGCAAGTCACCCAGCGCTACCAGGCGCTCACCCTCCCGGTGGTCATCGGCGCGGGCCTGCTCGACGGAGTGAACCCCTGTGCTTTTGCGACGATCATCTTCTTCCTTTCCTACCTCCAGATCGCCCGCCGCAGCCGCCGGGAAATGCTGCTCACCGGCGCGGCGTTCATCCTTGGAGTCTTCCTCGCCTATCTCGCGGCGGGCCTCGTTCTCTATCAGGTCCTGGCCTCCCTGCATCAGCGTTTTTCCGGAATCCAGAACTGGCTCAATCCCATCTTTGCCGGGCTGGCCCTAGTCGCCGCGGTTCTCTCCTTCCGTGACGCAGCCCATGCCAAAGCCAACCGGATGGACGACATGACCCTCCAGCTCCCCGGATTCCTGAAAACCCGCATCCGCGGCGTGATCCGCACCGGCGCGCGGGCACGGCGATTCGTCATTGCAGCATTCCTAGCAGGCATCATCATTTCCTTCCTGGAGCTCGCCTGCACCGGCCAGGTTTACGCACCCATCGTCTATCAAATCCAGCAAGGCAAGGCCGATGCGGTGGCGATGCTGGTCCTCTACAATCTAGCATTCATCCTGCCGCTGATCGTCATTTTCCTTCTCGCGTATGGAGGCCTGCGCAGCGAGACCCTGCTCGCCCTTCAGAAAAAGCACGCCTTTGTGGTGAAGATCGCCCTCGGCGTGCTGTTCCTGGTTCTAGCAGCATTCATCCTCCTCGGTGAACAAATGGTTTCCCGTTGAGTGGGGATTTCACCTCGAGTCCGGACGGATTGCACTTATCCGCGAAGTTGAAAAAGAAGCCTCAATCTCCACTTTTTGAGAATTGCAGAAGGCCCCGCGATGCTATGGGCTGTTTCCATGATCTCCCCGCTCGATAGAAAGCTCCTGCGCGATCTGGGTAAGATGAAGGGCCAGATCCTCGCCGTCAGCCTCGTGATGGCCTGCGGGCTGGCAATGATGATCATGACGCGCAGCCTGATCCTCACTCTGGAAAGCACGCGCTCCGCCTACTATCAAAAATATGCG
>JBBRCO010000048.1:0-24748 GCA_038204755.1 Verrucomicrobiales bacterium | reverse complement strand
AAGCTCCAGGTCCAGCCGGATTTCATCCCGTCGTGAAGGTAATCCCAAAGCAGGTTAGGAAACGAAACTGCGGAATACGTGTTCACGATCTGGAATCCAGGACTCACCAGCCCCGCGTTGCGGATGTCACCGGGCGCTTGATAGACGGGCGTGTAGAAATTGAAAACACTCGGCGAGTTCATCGGTTCCTCGGCGCTGGAGTTGTAGAAATTCTCCGTCCAGTTCCACCAGACGAACTTCGGATGCGCTTCTGCCAGATGCATCAGCCGCGCGAGATGCATCGTGCGGATCACCGGCTCGCGGACTTTCCCGAAATTCGGCGAAAGCGGCTGCGAGCGCGCCTCCGGATCCAGCAGGATTGCCTTCACCACCGCCGCCAGATTGCCGCGAACGCCGGAACTGTCGTTCACGAAAACATCTTGCGCGCGGCGGATGTAGGCGGGCGAGGGATTGTCCGTGACGAGGAACTGGATGAGCTGGCGGCAGACGAAGGGTGGGGTGTTCGGGTGATGGAACAGCGCTTCCACGGCGTCGCGTACTTCCTGGAGCGCAGCGTTTTCCGTAGCATCGCGAGCGGGAAGGATCACGCCGTTAGGAAGATATTTTGCCTCGAAATCGTGGCGCTCCGGATACATCACCATCGGAACGATGAAATGCTCGTCCGCCCAACCGCCGCCGTTCCAGCCGTAGGGTGAGGCGAAATACAGGCCGGTGAAAACGCGGGCGAGTTCGGTGATGTCACCGTTGTCGTAGGTAGGGATCGGCTCGCCGTTTCCATTGAGTTTCCGGCTGCCGTCCGGGTTGAGCTCCCACAGGCCGATGGTGAAAAGCTGCATGATCTCGCGAGCGTAATTTTCATCCGGATAGCGGGGGATCGACGGATCCGCCTTCTGGTTTCCGGCGTGGCTGAGATACCAACCCATCGCCGGATGGAAAGTCACGTCGCGCAAGAGATCGCCATAATTTCCGAGGGCGTTCTTCGTCAGCGTGTCGTAATAATTGGTGATCGCCTCGGCCTTTTCCTCCAGATTTGCATCGCGGCGCGAAACGACAAGGATTTGGGAGAGAGCGAAGGCCACGCGCTGGCGGAGCTGGTCCTCCCCACTAACCGCATTACGGGCGAAGGGGGTGGTGACGTTGTTGCCATGCACGAATTTATCGAGTTCGTTGAAATTGTAATAGGGGTCGATCCGCGGGCCAGCGCCGTCGGCTTTGATTTCCTTGATGTAGGGCTGGAGCAGCGAAGCCGGGAGCGTAATCTGGTGATCGATCCACGCCGCATAACCGAGGTCTCGGACTTCCTTGATCGATTCGGGTGTCGGCCCGAAACTCGCCTGCATCAGGAAACGCGAGACGTTCACCGGTGATGGCTTGCCGGGGATGATGCTGCCGGAAGTTCCGCCGTTAGGATTCGATCCCTGGAGGCGGTCAAGCAGGGCGACGGCATCACCGCCGAGCGTCTGGCCGTTCGAGCGAACGAGCGGCTGACCGAGCGAACCCACGTTGCTGATGGATGAACCCAACACGTTTTTCTCCACCCAGTCTTCCACGCCGTCTCCATCGCTATCCAGCGGAAACACGCCGGCCCGATAGAAATTCCTACCGTCTGCGGATGGGAACTCGGAAGCAATGGTGACTTGCCTGCGGCCGCCTATGATGCCGGACGGCGGCAGCCCGCTGGCTGTCTGCCAGATGCCGAGCGAGACGCTGGATTCCACGCGGTTAGTCTTATTGGGCAGGTCGGTCCAGGAGAGGATGAAGTTGTTGGAGTCCCGCCAGCCCTTGAGATCAAAATGGGAGTTCGCGTCTTCCGGATTGGTGCCCGCCTTGCTTTCATCAAGATTGCTGAGTCCATCGCCATCATCATCAGCAAACGGCGGGCGATGTTTCCCGCCGCTCCAGAGCACCCAGGCGTCTGACATGCCGTCGCCATCGAGGTCGTCGATTTTTCCGATGAAATTGAACCAAGCGGGAAGGCTGGTGGCGTCGAGCGGATCAGTGCCGTGGAAAAGTTCCACGCTGTCGGACGCGCCGTCATCGTCGCTATCCGCATCACGGGGATCGGTGCCGATTAGATACTCCTTTAAATTTGTCAGACCGTCCAAGTCCGCGTCCAACATGGCATCATCGGCGTTGTTCGGATTGAGCGTGTGCGCCGTTTCCCAAGCGTCGGGCAGGCCGTCGTTATCGCTATCCACCGGACCCAGCGCGTTCGGAGCGACCAGCGCCTGCACGCCGGTTTCCAAATCCAGATCCATGCGGCCGGTCGCTCCGTTCTGATTGGTCCACACCGTCGTGCCTGCCAGCAACGAAGGATCGGCGGCGACGGCGTTGTTATTCGTATAAGTGGCGATCTCCACCGGATTCGCGGGATTCGTCAGATTGGCGATCTGGAAAGTGATCGTCCACAGGTTGTCCGGATATTGTCGGACGGCGGTGAAATCGAGCTGCAGCGGATAGGAATCATCGGCTCTGCCGTAGCCGCTGAATCCAAAATCCCGCATGCGGTCCGTGGGTGCGACGTTCCAATCGCTGTCCCAGAATCCCGACTTGGGATACCCGTTCTGATGGAACACTCCCTCGATGCCACGGAATCGATGGACCAGTTTCCCATTGATATAGCGGATTCCCATCCCGATCTGGCGCTTCCATCCGCTTTGGTTGATGTCGGCGACAGCTTCGCAAAGCATGGATTCGTCGGATTCGATGGCACCCAGCATCGACTGGTCATGATTCCAGAGCAGCCGGAGATTGTCGATGCGCCAGCGCCAGGTGAAGGCCGCAGCATCCCAGACCGGAACGGGTGGCGGCGTGCTCGCGGCAGAGAGCGGATTCGAATGATAGGTGCGCTCGACCGCGTCACTGAAGCCGTCGCTATCACTATCGAACAGAGTGGGATTGGATGGAAACGGAACGGCGTTCACTTCGTCGCCATCAGTCAGGGTGTCTCCATCACTATCAGGATTGAGGGGCGAGGTGCCGTGGGATGCTTCCGCGCCGTCCTTGATGCTGTCGCGGTCTGTGTCCGGATGATGAGGATCCGTGCCGGCGGCGATTTCTGCGGAGTTGCTCAGTCCGTCGGTGTCGGCGTCGGCGTTCGCATCAGCGAGGGCGGGATTGAAATGGTTTTCAACTTCAAGCGCGTCTGACAGGCCGTCGCCATCGGTGTCTGTGCCGCTGTTGATGATCTGGATGCCGTGGATTCCGATAGGATCGTTGTCCACCGCTTCGAGCGCGATAGTTTGGGTGGCTCCGGTCAGGTTGCGGTAGCGGACGAAGTTTCCCGGCTTGATGGCGGCGAGCGAGGTCGCCTTGATTTCATTCCAGCCGATGAACGGGGGTTGCGAATCCGCGACAAAATAGCGGTCGTTTGCCGATCCCACGCCCAGATGCACGATTCCGCGTGCGATGTTACGATAGGTGAAGCCTACGTAAACAAGGACATCGTAAGTGGCGTAGGGAATGCCGCTGAGGTTGATGGTCGCCTTGGTGTTGATCGCTCCGATGCGTTGGCAGCGGATCAAGCCGTCCAGCAGACGCTCGTCGCCCGGTCCCTTGTGGAGGCCATTTCCCGCAAAGTGATAGGACCAGTTGGCGGCCACGGAAGTCGGCTGGCCGCGGTGGTTTCCGAGTGCGCTCTTCGAGCCAATTAGAACCGTTCCATCGGTAACCCCCTGCGGCAGTGGGACCGAGGTGTTCCAGTTGGGAAAGCGGAAGAATCCGGCGGGCTCCTCCGCGCTGAGAACCGCAGAGTCCATGTTTTCACAGACGAACTGAAGGCTGACCGCGCCGGGAAAATTGAACGGGACCGAGGCTGAACTCTGTGGATTGCTGCCTTGTTCGATCTCGATGTTGTCCGGATAGGCGTCGTTGTCGCTATCGGCGAGCAACGGGCTGCTGTTGACTTCCGCGCCATCTAGCAGTCCGTCACCGTCGGTGTCCGGTTTGAGGGGATTGGTGCCGCGGGCGATTTCCTGGGAATCCGTCAGGCCGTCGTTGTCGCTGTCCGGATCGGTGGGGTTGGTGCCCGCCTGGGACTCGGCGAGGTTGCTGAGGTCGTCTCCATCAGGATCGAGTGCGGCATCTGCCGGTGAGGAATCATTCAGCCCGTAGGTTTCTTCAAACCACAGCGGCATGCCGTCGCCATCAGCATCGGTGAGAGCGTCGGAATCCGCTTCGAGCTTGAGGTGGTCTAACTCGATGTAACCGCCCACGCCACCACCGGTACGTTCGATTTGTAGGACATTCGCCACCGCGTCCGCTCCCACCGAGGAGGCGTTCACGGTGAATGTCAGCGTGCGGTTCCAAGTGATCGGGTTGAACACGCCGAGCACCCGACCATTGAAAGTGACAGTGATGTTGTGGTTCGAAAATCCTGGGATCGTCTGATTGTCCCACGCGCCGCCATTGAAAAGATCCACGGTAATCCGCAGGCGGGAAACGGACGATGCCTGTGCGGCGGTGAGCGGGAAATGAATGCGGTCACGCGGATCGCCGGATGTCACGGCGCGCTCGAAATTGGCCACGGTCTCATCGGCTGCGACGGTGCCGACGGACGAAGGATAGGTTCCGGCAAAATAGTAGTCGTCGTCCTTGTCGGTCGCCGAGCCGGGGAGATCGTTAGGTCCGAAGCTTTCCTGTGAGAACGGCAGCTCGCTTCCGTCGTCCGCGCCTAGCTGCCAGACCGTCGAAAACTGCATGGCTTCGGCCGACCCTGCGAAAAGAGCCGCCACGAGGAATGCGCGATGTGCTGGTCCTGTCATGAAAGCCGGGAAACTAGGCTTTTTCAAAAAAAATTCAAATCAACGTTTCCGAAAAAGAAGCATCGCTCCGGCGAGGCAGAAAAGGGCGACGGTCGTTGGTTCAGGCACCGCCTGGATGTTATCCACCAGGAAACCGCTCGAAATCTGCGCCCCACGATAATCCACAGTGGAAGAATGGAGGACCCGCAGTTCCGTGACGCCCGCGAGGGTCGCCGCCGCGTTGCTGCCGCCGGCGCTGATCAGAGAGCCGGGCTTGATGTCAAAAACCGCATGCACCCAGCCGGAGAACGCGGTAATCAAGGTGGGTGCGGAAACGAATTTTCCACCGGGTCCGTCGAAGGCCATGCGCATGGACAGGGACGTGCTGCCGGAGTTTCTCAAATCCGCCACGAGCGCGGTGATACTGGCTGCTGGATAGTCGCCGGTCCAGGCGGTGGTATTGAAAACGATCAGACGGCTGCCGGGACCGCCACCGCCGTTAGAGGTGACGCGCAGTGCATTATCGCCGGAGCCAAGTGGGCCGGAGTTTGCGGCAAGCACCGGCGGGTTCGGGTTCGGATCGCCGCTGTCCCAGCCGTTCCGCGCGGAGAAATTTTCGATCTGGTTCAGGACGACGGCAGCATCCGTCGCTGCGATCAGACAACAGGAAACAGCGATGTGACGGAGGAATTTCATTTCACGCATGATGCCCACGCGAAAGATTTGCTCCAGCCGGAAATGCGGGACAGACTGCGCTACCTGCCATTTCCCGCATGAAAATCACCCGCACTCTCGCGACCTGTAAAACGCCCGACGGAGCACTGCTCACGCTGCACGAACACGACGGCCAGCATTTTCTCAAGGTCGCCGGCCTGCAATTGATGAGCACCACCGCCTCGTCGTCCGAAGAGCAGATGGCCGAGCTTTCGTGCCATCACCTGCCGGAAAAACCGCGGGTGCTCATCGGCGGGCTTGGCTTCGGCTTCACGCTGCGGCGGGTGCTCGCGCTAACTGGAACAGACGCGCGCGTCGATGTCGCGGAGCTGCTGCCCGAAGTGGTCGCTTGGAACCGGGAATTTCTCCACGAGGTGAATGGTAAGCTGTTGGATGACCCGCGCGTCGGCATCCACGTCTGTGATGTTTACGACCTGATCGACGGCTGTGGAAACGACCGCTACCACGCCATCCTATTAGATGTGGACAACGGCCCCGATCCCTTTGTGCAGAATCGCAACGAGCGGCTTTACGCCAAACCCGGCATCATCCGAATCAAGAACGCGCTGCATCCCGGCGGCCGGGTGATATTCTGGTCGGCGCATCCGGACAAATTGTTCGCACGCTCGCTGGAGGCCCATTTCAGGAAGGTCGAATGCATCAGCGCGAAGGCCTATCCGAAGGCGAAGCGCTTCAGTCATACGCTTTTTGTGGCGGACCGGGACTGAGAATAGGAGTAATGGCCGATTCTGGGACCACCTGGCCGATTCTGGGATCTCAATTACCTTCCGAAACCAAACTTTCCGGGTCATCTTACATCCAACGAAAGGCAACGGTCCACTCAGATGAACTGAAAACCTTTCCAACATATCCTGTCCCGCGCCACTTTGCCGAAAGCGCCATCGAACTCCGGGGGGAAGACGATGACAAAGCCGACAAAGCCAAGCGGGATCATTGGGGGGAAAAATGTGCTATCTCGGGCGCGGTTCGTTTCATCGGACCGCGCCCGATTTCTTTTCAGCCAAGTGGTCCGTACAATCCGTTATGTGGTTCTGCGTTCGGGCGAAGACCGCACAGAGGACTGTGCGGACCACACGCCCGCCACTGAAATCACACCGGCTTGTTCTCGATGAGCCGGAAGCGGTCGTGATAGACGCCGCTGTTGAATTTCCGGCAACAGTCATAGCAGGCGACGGCGCGCTTGATCGGCTTCACCCGGTGGATGGAGATGAAACAGTTGGAGCAGATGTAGGAGTGGTTCCGCCTCATCTTGCGGCGCTTGAAAGGGAGATTATGGAAAGGTTGCTCGCCGGGGATGCCGAGATCCGCGCAGGCGGCCTGCCATTCGGTTCCGTGAGGATCGATCCGGCGGCGGCCGCAGCGCTCATAGGCGACGAGGTGGGCGAGTTCGTGCTTCAGGGTGCGCCAGAGTTCCTCGGGCTCGCATTCCTTGAGTTTCGGGTTGAGCTCGATGGCGCGGTCCGGCCACCAAGCGCGGCCGGCGGTCGTTTGCATCCGAGGGTTCCAGGAGACCCGAACCTTGCGTGCCAACTCGTGCAGGCTGAGGGTTTTGGAGGCCTCCGCACACCACGCCGTCAGTCCGCCATCCTCACTAACTGACCTGGCCCGCGGAGCTTCCGCAGGCTTCAGGGCGCGAAGCAGGGAGGTCCATCGGAATTCCAGTTGCGGCATGCTTCGACCCATTGGAAAGACGGGTAGCAGCTTTCCTCTGGGATGGCAACACGCGCCTTGCGGGAAATGCCGATTTTCACACGATTTCTACTGTGGAAGCCTCACCGGATGGGCGAACACCGGCAGGTGGCCATTGATGCAACAAACCTGCCCGTCACGCTGCTCGAAAGCGAGTTCCGAGGTAATGGCGGCGCTGCTGGCCGGGACCACGGGAAGCTGAATCTGCGGCATGCCACGGGCATGCACGTCGGCGGAAGAAACGCCAGCACGGGTCCTCGGGTTTCCTCGTCTATGCCCACAAATCCACGGTTTCCTGGGTAGATCAGGATGTCTGAGCCTCTTGATACCAGTCACCTTGGAGTAAATCCTTAAAATTCCAGCTTTGATCCGTCTCCGCTCGCACCACTGTCCGGTTTCGAACCGTCACTGTCGGGTTTTGTTCGGCTCTCGACAGCATTCTTGCCGAATTCGAGTTTTTAATGGTATCGCGTGGCTCTTGCCTTGACCAAGTCATGGGACGAAAGAAAGCTGAAGGGTCCTCTGGCGGGAATCTCTCAACAGCGCCTTTGGCGGCTAACCCGCAGCTCAGGGTTCTTTTGTATTCCAAACTTTGCCCTTGTTACCCATGACACGCCACATCATCACTCTGAAATGGGGAGACCGTTATGGAGCCGGGTATGTCAACCGCTTGGCATCCGCCATCCAGCGAAACACCACCGGGCCGATATCAATCGTCTGCTTCACTGATGATGCCGCCGGGATTGATCCTTCAGTCACTGTATTACCGATCCCTGAGATCTCTTTACCTGCCAAGGATGCCATCACTGGATGGCGCAAACTCTGCCTATTCCGCACTGACCTTCCAATTGAGGGCTTAGCATTGTTTCTCGATCTTGACATCGTGGTGACCGGCCCGCTCGACGATTTTTTCACTTATGGAAGTGAGGATGAGATCCCGATCATCCACAATTGGCTTCCAGCTCATAAAACTCTTTTCCGCGAAGATCCAATGATAGGAAACTCCTCGGTTTTCCGCTTCAAGCTGAACCATTGCGGCTTTGTTTGGGATCAATTTCATTCCGAAAAAGATTGGGCTCTCGCTACATTCCGCCCGCCCCAATCCTACCTCACCCACTGCATCCGCCCACGCCTGAAGTTCTGGCCCGCCGAATGGGTGCGCAGTTTCAAACGCCACTGCCGTCCGATTTTCCCGCTCAATCTGATCCTTGAGCCAAGGCTGCCAGCGAATGTGCGTATTGTCGCCTTTCATGGAAAACCGGATCCTGATGAAGCTGCTGTTGGATACATAGGCAAGCGGATCCACCACCGCTCGAAACCCGCATCTTGGATCCTAAACCACTGGAAATAAAATCATGCTTCTCATCACAGGTTGCGGTCGCAGCGGCACACATTACACTTCTGCGGTTCTCAAGCAGATAGGCTTGGATGTACCCCATGAGCGCGTCGGCGCGGATGGCGCCGCATCCTGGAAACACATCGTTTCAGGAACTTTTGTATATATCGGTAAGAACCGAGAGGAGAAAATTGACTCCAGCAGATTCACACGAACTCTCCATCAAGTCCGGCATCCGCTCAAGGTGATCGCTTCCATGCAGACCTTCAGCGACTCGACTTGGCAATATATGGAAAAATACATCGAGCTTGACCTCAAAGGAAACCCTATAAAATCCGCCATGCAAGCATGGATTTCTTGGAATGAACTCGTCGAGCTAAAAGCCACATGGAGATACAAAATCGAAGATCTTCAATCGTGTTTCGAAAAATTTTGTGAGAACGCAGGCCTGCCGGTGCAGCCTATGCCTCAGGTTCCGCACGGCGCAAAAGACTCGCGAACGGATCGTTTCGACGCTGTTTACTGGGAAGATCTTGTCGCGCTGGATGCCGGGCTCGCTGACCGTGTCCGCCAGAAGGCACTGCGCTATGGATACGAGGATATCGCCAGTGCTGCTCCTCCTGCTATCAAAGCAGGCAGATCCTCCAGCTTGCTTTCTCAAATTCTCAAGCGCATCCGCTGAAACCCAACACTGCCTGACCAGGCGAACCAGTCACATGGACTTAGAACGGAAAAAAGTATTTCTCCTCAACGACACCTACCTTAACAACCGACACTTCGGTTGTGAAATGGTCAGTTCCACCTTCCGTGAACAATTCGCGCGAACGAACTTGGAAATGATCGGCAGCGCAACCAAAGATTTTGATCCTGCAAAGTATCGTTCAAAGATGGAGGCCGCTGACCTGATTGTGATCAATGGTGAAGGGTCCGTACACCACAACAGATCACGAAACCTTTTGGAGATTGCCGGTAGATACCCTGCCGTTCTTGTTAACGCCGTGTTTGAAGAAAACGAGGAGAACGCGGCACTTCTCCGTGATTTTCTGTTGATCTCTTGTCGCGAGAGCCTGAGTGCTGAATATGTAAAAAGTTTCGGTTATGAAGCCGGAGTCAACCCGGATGTGATTTTCGCTTCAGCCTTTCTGCGCGCGTACACCAAAGACGCTCCCAGCGCAGGCCTCGGGATAACCGATTCCGTGCGTTGGCGAAAAACAAGTATCGGCCCGTTCAAACGAAAGCGACGCTATGGATTTCCTGCGGACTGTAGTATCGTTGACTATCTCAAGGTTTTCAGCTCTCACCGTAGTCTATGCATAGGACGCTTTCATGGTGTGGTCTTAGCATCGATTCTGGAAATCCCTTTCTCCTCTTGGGAATCGAACACGTGGAAGACCCGTGGCCTCATGCGCGACATGGGAGCCGAAGACCTTCATTTTTCGACGCAGGAAGAAGCGCTGATGCATGTCCCTGTGGAACTCCCAAGATCGATTCAACAATTCGCAACCGCTGCTCCGGCCAGGATCGAGGGGATGTTCGACCGCATCGCCGAAATCGCCCATCGTTAGTCTAATAATCATGACCATCTGGTATATCGATATCGGCCTGCCCGGGCACACCCTCCAGGTTGAGACGGTATGCCGAATGCTCGAAAAGAGAGCGAACGCCTGCTGTCACCGGATCGACGGCAGGCTTAGCGTGCGCGGTGGCTTGCGCGGTGTGACCAAGCGCTTCATTGATTTCATTCCTATTCGTCTGATCCCGGCGATGATGAACATGATGTATCGTGGAATCGCACTACCGCCAGGCATGCCGGATCTCATTCTCACCAGTGGCAGTAGCAGTGTGCCGCTTTGCCGTCTTTTAAAGCGGCTAACCGGGGTCCCCGGGGTATTTCTTGGGGAACTTCATCCGCCGCGCTCCAACCATTTTGATCTAGTGGTGGCACCCGTCACCCTCGGCATACCTAACGAATTTTTCACTCCTCTTACACAGACCGGTCGCACGGCTGCCCAGGCGGCATCAGCAGCCGCCTCGTTTTGGCCCGCAGGTGCTCCTCGGAACTGTTGGACCATGATCATCGGTGGAGATGGGAAAAGCCACCGTTACACCGGCGAAGATTGGAAGAGCCTCGCTGATGCCATGAACGCCGCAGCGGGCAAAAATGGCGTCCGTTGGCTGATCACCACTTCACGCCGGACCGGCGTGGCCAACGAGAAGATTCTCGGCGATTTGCTTGATCCCACTCTCATTGCCGATGCTATCTGGTGGGCAAGCGCTCCCAGAAAAGGCCTCATGGCCATGGTTCACGCTGGTGAACGGGTGTTTGCAACGCGCGACAGCCTCACGATGATTTCAGAAGTGATCGCGGCCAAGGAACGTGTGGAGGTGGTGCGCCCGGATAGAGGTCTTCTACCAGAAACCAGTGTTTATGAGCGCTATCTGAAACGCCTGGAGCAAGAGGGCCGGTTGGTTTGCCACTCGATCCGGCATCTGGATATCGAATTACCGCCCTTGCCATCAGTTACCATCGCAGAACTGCAGGAAGCTTTTGAAAACCGCCTTCTCAAAAATCTAAATTCCATGATGACCAAAGGATAGAGTTGATACTTTTATGAAGATCTGGCTACTCAATGAAGGAACTCCTGGGCATACCGTTCAAACGGCGGGTCTTGGCGCAATTCTAAGCCAGTCCGGAGAGCATCAAACCGAATGGCTCACATGCCGCCTTTGCTTGCGCGGTTGGCTACGCCCGCTTGCTCGGCGGCTCACGGCGGATGCGCGTGGAGCATGGGCACTGCGCCTGGCGACTTGGCTCTACCCAGGCCTGGCACTCCCCAAGGTCTGCACCGTCGATCTGGTAGTCTCAAGCTGTGGTCAGAGCGCATATCTAAACCGCTTGCTCTGCCAGGCATTTGGGGCGCGAGGTATATTCATCGGCGAGGTCGCGCCGTTTCCCGCCGCTTGGTTTGATCGGGTTGTGACTCCAGTAACCAATGCCGCGCCAAATGAGCTGCTGATGCCGGTTATTGAAACGGGCTGTAGCCCTGAATCCGGCAATTTGGCAGCTGAAAAATTTTGGCCGGGACCACCGCCGGTCAATTGCTGGACTCTTTTGTTGGGCGGTGATAGCCGCAGCCATCGATACGTCGAGTCAGACTGGGAGGCGCTCGCCGTGGGATTGGAGCAACTATCGAAAAGCTATCAAATCCGTTGGCTGGTAACCTCATCCAGACGCACAGGCACTCAAGTGGAAGAATGGCTGAGGCGGCGTCTGCCAACAGAGATTCTTGCGGAATCTGTTTGGTATGGCAGTGATCCCAGAAAGGCCGTCGCGGCTTTCCTCGCGATCGGGGAAAGGATCTTTGTAACTCAAGACAGCCTGACCATGATGTCCGAGGGACTAGCGATGGAAAAACGTGTGGAGCTCCTCCGACCGATGAATTGGAAAATGCCAAGTGATAGCTTTAATGCCCGCTATATCAAACGCCTTGCCACGAACGATCTCATTGGAATAACTGACTTGTCGAATTTATCACAATATCTTCCCCGCGACAACGCCGCTTTTGCTTTGCAGGATCTAAAAACTGAATTCAAGGAACGCCTTTTGGAATGGGTTGGAAGTGTGAATAGAAATCAATGATCCGGGTTAAATTCATGACTCGCGGCCTCCGTCATGGCCGGACGACCCCGTCTAGCTGGCTGCGCCACTTTCCCGGAGGCCGCACAGTATGGGGAAATTGTGAATACACAATGGATTACCAAGCGCGGGCATACGATTGGTTGGTGGTTTACAGCGAGTTCCCGCCAATTGGCAACGAGCGCTTTTCACTATGGGAGGAGGTGCTGGCCTGCCCGCGGGAGCGCACGATCTTCATCATGAACGAACCTTCCAGCATCAAGGTTTATGGCTCGGATTTCTTGAAACAATTCGGCTGGGTGATCACCGCACAAGAGCCGGAAGTGGTGAATCATCCCGGGGCGATTTTCAAGCAATCAGGATACCGTTGGTTCTACGGCGCGGCAAATGGATTGGGCTACGACGAAATGGCTAAGAACATCCCCATACAGAAAACCTCCCTCATTTCCACCGTTTGCTCAGCCAAACGCCAGAAACATACACTCCACGCTGCCCGCTATGATTTCACTTGGCAGTTGAAGAAGGATCTGCCGGAGTTGGAGATCTATGGCCGGGGAGTTCGACCCATTGATGATAAAGCGGAGGCTTTGGATTCATTCCGCTATCATCTGGCAATTGAGAATTTCAGCGGCCCACATCACTGGAGCGAGAAGCTGAGTGATGCTTTTCTCGGGCTGTCACTGCCGTTCTATCACGGCTGTCCGAATGCCGCTGATTATTTTCCCAAGGAAAGCCTGGTGCCGATCAATATTCGCGATTACGCCGGCTCGCTCAAAGTGATCCGCCAAGCGATATCGGAGGGCTGGTATGAACAGCGTCTGCCTGCGCTGCTAGAAGCGAGGCGGCGTGTGATGGAAGAGCACCAGCTCTTTGCGATGGTCTCGCGGGAAATCGAAGCACGCCACGGTTCGATCAGTGGCACCCCAGTTGAAGGCACCATTCTCAGTCGCCAGTTATTACGCCGGAGAAAGCCATGGATCGCGGTGAGGATGATGGCCGAACAATTTCAAGCCAGACGACTGCACCAGCAGCTTTCGGCTCAGGCCCGGTAATACTTTAAAGGCCTTTTATCAGGAGTCACTGCGTTGCGTGTATCCACCAGCGGGATGCAGAAGGCCGTAAAATCGAATGATTTATAAACATCATGGCCGGTGGATAGCACAATGAGATCATAGTTATCTGTGATTTTCCGGACGGATTTTCTGCCCGCATATCCGGCGTGCTCGCGGGTCATCGGAATCACCGGCACGTGCGGGTCGTGATAGACGACAACCGCACCCAGTGCCTCGAACTTCTCGATCAGTTTGTAGGTGGGCGACTCGCGGTCGTCATCGACATTGGCCTTGTAGGCGAGGCCGAGGATGAGGATGCGGGAGTTTTTCACGGATTTCCCGTCTTGATTGAGCGCCTCGAAGGCGACCTTCACGACGTGATCTGGCATGGCGGTATTGATCTCACCTGCCAGCTCGATAAAGCGCGTGTGTTGGCCGAATTCGCGAGCTTTCCATGTGAGATAAAATGGATCGATCGGGATACAATGACCGCCAAGGCCAGGGCCCGGATAGAATGGCATGAAACCGAAGGGCTTGGTTTTGGCCGCCTCAATGACTTCCCAGATATCAATGTCCATCGCTCCGTAAACGAGCTTCAGTTCATTGACCAAGGCGATGTTTACGGAACGGAATATGTTCTCCAGGAGTTTTGTGGCCTCCGCGACGCGGCAGGAGCTGACGGGGACGAGTTTCTGGATGGCGATGCTGTAGAGCGCCATGGCTTTTTCCAAACAAACAGGCGTCAGCCCACCGACGACCTTGGGAATGGCGGCCACTTTGCTATCGGGATTTCCGGGATCTTCCCGCTCGGGTGAGAAGGCGAGGTGGAAATCCGTGCCAGCGGTGAGGCCGGAGCCTGCTTCAAGCACGGCGCGGAGTTCACCATCTGTAGTGCCCGGGTATGTGGTGGATTCCAGGACGACGATTACGCCTTGTTTCAAAAATGGCGCGATGGCTTTTCCCGTATCCAAAACATAGCTGAGGTCTGGTTCGCGAAAATGATTGAGCGGCGTGGGGACGCAGAGGATGACCGCATCCACCTCGGCGATGCGGGAAAAGTCGGTGGACGCTTCAAGCCGCCCCGCGGTGCGTTGTGCTACGATTTCATCCGCAGAGACATGCTTGATGTAGCTCTGGCCGGCGTTGATCGCCTCGGTCTTGCGGGAGTCGATGTCCAGTCCGAGCACGAATGCTCCGGAGCGAGCGAATTGCAGGGTGAGCGGCAGGCCGACGTAGCCCAGCCCAACGATGGCGATATGATTCATGAAGTTTCGATAGTGATGACACGGCGGACGGCCGGATGGGTAGGAAAAAATCAGCCTGCGAGCCCGTGATAGACGTCCAGTGTCGCCTCGCACATGGCGTCCAAGGTAAATGGCCTTCCCACCCCTGCGGGTTTCTCTCGACGAAGGATGATTGCGCGGCTGACATCCAGCAGCTTTGCCTGATTTCCAAGGGGCACTCTGCCCTGAGGGAAAAGCGCGGCCAGCAGCTCCCCCACGCCGCCGCAGTCGTAGCCGCAGACCGGTTTACCCAGAGCCAGGGCCTCCAGCACCGTTCGCCCAAATGATTCGGGTTGCTGCGACAGTGCAAAAACAACATCGCTCGCGCCCATGACTTCCCGGATATCGCTGCGGTGGCCCAAAAAGGTGAGATCTCCTTCAATTCCAAGGCGGGCCACGGTCGCCCGGAGCTCTTCCATATAAGCCTGTTTTTTTTCATGAGTGTCTCCGGCAATCAAGCCGTGCACGGGGATTCCCTCCTTTTTCAACGCGGCAATGAGCGTGAAAAAATCATCATGTCCTTTCAATCGGGTGATCCGCCCGGGCAGTAACAGGATGCATTTCCCAGTGAGATCCGGCAGTCGGGCGTGCCACTGGTCGCGCCAAGCCGCGGGTAATTCGAATTCCGGGCGATAAATTTCTGGCTCAATCCCGCGAGGAATCACCCGGATCTTCGAATCGGATGTCTGCGGGTGGTTTTTCAGAATGTAATCCCGCACGCTCTCGGAAACGGCGATGACTGACTCGCCCTTCGTCATGACTGCCGAGTAGGCGTTCACGGAATAGAAGCCGTGGACTGTCGTCACGAGCCGGGGCCGCGTGCGATTATCGAGCGTTTTCCACGCCAGATAGGCCAGCCAGGCCGGCATCCGCGAGCGGAGGTGGAGGATGTCCGGTTTCTCCTGAATGAAAACTTTCCGCAGCTTGGAAATCTGCGCGAGCGACACCAGCGCTTTGCGATGGACCGGCATCGTGAGGTGGCGCGATCCGGCGTTTTCCAGCTCCTTCACGAGACGCCCGCCGTGTGAAATGACGATGGATTCGTGGCCGTTTTTTACCAAATATCCGGCCACTTCCAGGGTGCCTCGCTCGACACCGCCGGCATTGAGCTCGGGGAGGATTTGGATGACTTTCATGGCTGCGGCTTGAGGGAAATCAGCGGAATGCCTTCGCGGGCGGCGGCTTTCACAAGGGCTTTGGGGGCGTTGCAGGTGAGGATGAAATCGATGGGCAGTGGCTGCGCACGGTCGATATCGGCGATGAATTTCTGGAGCGAATCGCGGTCGGTCGCGTCGGTGGCCACGATGGTTTCGTAAATCACATCCGGGTGCGTCCAGTTTTCCGGCACCTTCCAGTCCGGCGGCGTGCCGGGCAACCACAACAGCGCCCGGTGCGGCGTGCCAGCGCCGTGGGCATCCGTGCCGAGCCAGTCGGTAAGCGGCCAGAGGTCCTTGATGTAGAGTTTCCAGCGCTCCTGCAGCCAGAACACGTCGAGCGGGCTGGCTTTCATCGCTTTTTCCAGCGCTTTCATGCAGTTCTCCGTGGAAATCGGCCCGTCCAGCGCGTGGTAGCGGATCTTCCATTTTCCCGGCTCCACGGTGATCACGGACATCGAGAAAACCTGACTTTTGCTGCGCCGCGCGATCAGGCTGGGCAGCGGACTCGCCCGCGTGAGCCGACCGAAAAAGCGCACCAGCTCGCCGTTTCCACCCACCCGCTGGTCCGCTAGAATCCCGACGATCCCGCCCTCCCGGATGAAGCTGGTGACGAGGTGAAAACTATCGCGCTTCGAGAAAAGCCTCGTCCCATCCGCCTCGCGCTGGGCCAGCAGTTGCTCGTTGAGAATCGGATTATTCAGCGGTCGGTAAAAGGCGCCGCTCGCATGGCCCGGCGGGAAAAAACGGTTCATGCGCGTGAGGATTTCCCAATTCCCCATGTGCGCCGGCATCAGGACGAGGCCCTTTCCGCCAGCCAGCGCGTCTTCGATCAGCTCGGGATTCTCGACCGTGAGGATATCGGCAATTTTTTCCATCGGCAGCCGCGCCGTGTGGGCGGCGGAAAGCAGATTCGCCCCCGTCCGCCGGAACGATTCGTAGGCCATTTTTTCCAGCGTTGGCAGGTCGTGTTGGCCATGCAGGGCGATCCGCAGATTGCGGAGAACGATCCTGCGCCGGCCACTCATGAAACGCCACGCCAGCCCGCCAAGCGATTCTCCCAGCCGGAAAGCGACCGGCCCCGGCAGCAGGCTCACGCATTTTTCCATCCCCGTTTGCGCAAGCCACTCCAGCCGCCACTTCCAGCGTTTCGGGTGATTTTCGAGAGATTCGGCAGCCACGGGAGTCGATTTCTAAAGAGTCCTGCCGGAAGGTGCAAGGCTGCGGGTCCGCGTGGCGAAGTGTTTCCTCATCGGAAATGTTCTGGTGCCATCCCAACTTTCTGCTGAGGCACTCCGCTTGTGCTGGGTGGTCTGCCGCCCGGCGGGGGAGCTTTCAGCGATCCTTACTGCAATGCAGGATGAAATACTCGGCGGGCAAATGGGCGAGGGGCTCGCGCAATTTGTCGAGTTCTGCGGCGGGGCCGTGGAATTGCAACTGCGTGAGATCGGCGATTTTTCCCATCTGGCCGAGCAACTCGCCGACGTTTTCCAAATGTGCGAGCACCCCGGCCGCGCCCTCGTAGCCTTCCCGGCAGAACGCGCGATCCTCGAGTGTGGTGAATTCGTAAAAATAGCAGGTATCCTCCGAGCGGGCCTTTTCCACAAACTCCTGCATCAGGGCGTGGAATTCTTCGCGCTTCCCGGCGTGGGCTTTGAAATACGGGTTGATCGTGACGAGGTTTGAGACAGTGGCCATAGCTGGAAAGTGGCGGTTTTTAATGTGCGGGCAAGACGAAATCTATCGCACCAGCCACGGGTGTTTCTCCCGGAACTTTTTCAGATCGTCGAGATCGCCGTTGAACGCGCTGTGCTCCAGCCGGCGGTTCGTCACGGTTTTTAACGTCTGCGGTAGCGGTTACCGCCTGCTCACCGCCATTCATTCAATCAGTGCCATCGGCAAGGTGGCGAAAGTCCAACGGAGCCCCGGAGCCTCGCAAGTAACGGAAGGCGGGAAAGTGTTGAAAAAAGGCCGGATTAACCGCTTCTGGGGGCTTGCCGCTGGGCGGATGGCTCCTTAGCTTCCGTCCACAGCGCGGGTGAAATGACATCCAGCCTGGTCATTTTCCAAAAACCCATGAGTGCCAAGAAATCCATTCCGAGCCACGATCAGGACATCGTCCACAAGCCGTCGAAGGAATTTTCCGCCAAAGCCCGCATCGGGTCCATGGCGGCTTACACGAAGCTCTACCAGGAATCCATCGCCAAGCCGGAGAAATTCTGGGCCAACGAGGCGATGGAGCTCACCTGGCAGAAAAAGTGGGACAAGGTGCTCGATTGGAAGGAGCCATTCGCGAAATGGTTCGACGGTGGAAAACTCAACGTCTGCGAGAACTGCGTGGACCGCCACGCCACCGGAACCCGCAAGAACAAGGCGGCGATCATCTGGGAGGGCGAGCCCGGCGACAAACGCACGATCACCTACGGCCAACTGCAAAAGGACGTCTGCCGTTTCGCCAACGTGCTGCTGAAAAACGGCGTGAAATCCAAGGACCGCGTGCTCATTTACATGCCGATGGTCCCGGAAGCCGCCATCGCGATGCTCGCCTGCGCCCGCATCGGCGCGGTGCATAACGTGGTGTTCGGCGGGTTTGCAGCGGAGGCGATTGTGGATCGGCTGGAAGATTCCGGAGCCACCGTGGTCATCACCGCAGACGGCGGTTGGCGGCGGGGAACAGTCGTTCCGCTCAAGCCGGTGGTGGATGAAGCCCTCGCAAAATACACGCACGTCACCAGCGTGATCGTCCTCAACCGCTGCGGCAATGATGTCTCCATGGATGCCACCCGCGACAAGTGGTGGCACGATGAGGTGGCCACGGCTTCCTCGAAGCATGTCGCAAAGGGCTTCGACTCCGAGCACCCGCTTTTTGTGCTCTACACCTCCGGCTCGACCGGGAAACCGAAGGGAATCCTCCACACCTCCGGCGGCTACCTCACCGGCACCTACTCGACGTGCAAATACATTTTCGACATGCGCGACGAGGACGTTTACTGGTGCACGGCCGATGTTGGCTGGATCACCGGGCACTCCTACATTGTTTACGGACCGCTGGCTAACGGCGTCACCCAGGTGATGTATGAAGGCGCGCCGAACGCCCCGGATTTCGGGCGATTCTGGAAAATGATCGAGGAATACGGCGTCACGATTTTCTACACCGCGCCGACTGCCATCCGCGCGTTCATCAAAGCGGGCGACCATTTCCCCGCCGCGCACGATCTTTCCTCGCTGCGCCTGCTAGGTTCTGTGGGTGAGCCGATCAACCCGGAAGCCTGGAACTGGTATCACAAACACATCGGCAGCGGCAGATGCCCCATCGTCGATACCTGGTGGCAGACGGAAACCGGGGCCATCCTCATTTCCCCGCTCCCGGGAGCCACCCCATGCAAGCCGGGCACCGCGACGCTGCCGTTTTTCGGGATCGATGCCGCCATCCTCGACGACGCGGGCAACGAGTGCAAAGCCGGCCAGGACGGCCGCCTCGTCATCCGCAAGCCGTGGCCATCCATGGTGCGCACGATTTACGGCGACAAGGACCGCTACAAAAAAACCTACTGGTCCGACTACCCCGGGATCTACACCGCAGGCGACGGCGCGCGCCGCGACAAGGACGGAAATTTCTGGATCATCGGCCGCCTTGATGACGTGCTCAACGTTTCCGGCCACCGCCTCGGCACGGCGGAAATCGAGAGCGCACTCGTTTCCCACCCCGCCGTCGCGGAAGCTGCCGTCGTCGGTCGCCCGGACGAGATGAAAGGGCAGGCGGTCGCCGCGTTCGTCACGCTGAAGACCGGCTTCGACGAATCCGAAGCACTCCGCACCGAGCTGCGCAACCACGTCGGCAAGGTGATCGGCGCGATCGCCAAGCCGGACGACCTGCATTTCGCTCCCGGCTTGCCAAAAACGCGCTCCGGGAAAATCATGCGCCGGCTCTTGAAAGAGCTCGTCAGCACCGGTAAAATTTCTGGAAACGTGACGACGTTGGAAGACATCTCGGTGATCGAGAGCCTCCAGCGCAAGCTCGCCAAATAAGTCATTTCCCCCCATGACCTCCACCCGTTACTTCATCGCCCGCTTTGCCCAGGCCTTTGGCTATTACCGCAGAAACCAACGCATGGGCGATGCCGCCACCGAAATGCACCTCCTCCGCGAGGCGGAAGCACAGCTCGGCTATGCGATCTGGGAAAAGGTGGAGGGCATCGAGGAACTCTCCGTGGAATATTGGAATTTACGGAAATTCATCAAGGAGCGTGAGATCGTCCAGGAAAAACTCGCCGAGTGCCAGGCCCGCCTCGACATCGCCCACGCGGAGCGGTCCAACGTGCTCAGCAACACGCCGGAAATCCACCAGGAGCTGTTCGACCAACGCATCGCCCTCCTCATCGACCTCGAAAAGCTCGCACAGCAGCGCGATGAAATCATCGCCCACGCCCGCGAGGTCCGCCGGAACTACGACGGCCTCAAGATGAAGCTCGAGGTTCTCACCAAGGAATCCACCGAGTCGGTGTCCAACAAGGAGCAGATCGAAAAAGTGACGTCCCGCCTCGCCGAGCTCAAGGCGAAGTTCTCCAAACTCAAGAACGAGCGGATCTGCATCGGCCAGCAAGTCGAGGAGGGCGATGCCAAGGTCGATATCGTGGATGCTCAGCTCAACGAAAAGAAACAGGACCGCCGGATCAGTGCCTCGGAAGCTTTCCAAGTCATCGGCGACGGTAATCGCGAAATCTCCCTTCTGCGTGCCGAAAGCGGCCTGCTCGATACCCAGATGCGCCAGCTTTTCGCTGAAATCGGCCGCTACGTCAGCCGCAACGCCAACCAGAATCCGGGCTGCGCGGCCGCCGCCGCTTCCCAACAGGGCCTCGTTGACGTTATGCGCGCCATTCGCCGCTCCATCGCGCTGAACCACCGTCTCGCGGGGATGGCTTGAGAATCGAAACGACGCTGCTGCCTCGGTGACGGACCCAGGGACCCGGCCATTCCAGTCGTAGCAGAAAGACAGACCTGCACCTAACGGCACTGAACTTCGGCAGCGATGCGGAAGTCCCTGTCGGCGGAAAATTCAGCGTCACGCTCGAAGCCGGCCGCGGCACCCAGGCGAGTTCGGGCTCCGATTCGGAGCTTTCCCTGCTGCCCGGTGTCTCTGTCGGACTCGCCGGTTCATGGGCGCTCCAGGCCGCCGGACGCTATCAGTATCTGGACAGCCTCGGACTCGAGTCCAACGGCTCCAACGCCACGCTCTCCTTCGGCTCCGCCTTCGTGCTACCCCTCCGCGCGATGTATTCGTTCTGATTGCCGGCCTTGATAGCCTGCCTCAAGCGACGGTCCGCCAGCCATCCGCGGTGTAGCGGTGGCAGCGGTCGCCTTCGAGGGCGCAGAGGTGGATCCATCCGTGGTCAAAGAGCTCGCGCACGCCGGTCTGGGCGGCGAGCACTGCGGCGATGTCTTTCCGCTGCGCCTCGATGAACACGGTTAGGCGGCGGGGTTCGTGAATGAATTTTTCCCCATCGTGGATCGATTGCAGTGGCAGACCTGTCCGGATGTCACCGCCGTTGCCCTCGAACACACCGAGTCCCCCGGCGACGTTGTGCAGGGTTTTGTTACCGCTGCCGTAGCGTAGCGGATCGACCCGCGAGGCATAATACTGCAGGTTGATCCAGCTCGCGACGACGACCGGGGCACAGAGGATGAGCGTGAGCACGTTGTTTTCCGGGTCGGCGGCGGCGTTGTAGTCATGCAGGAAAACCCGGCCATCCAGCTTCAGCGCGGAGGTCCGGCTGCGCGGTGCGGCGACGAGTGCAGCATTGTTAGCGAGTCCCCATTCGGGCCGGACTTGCGAGGCATCCGCCGCGCGGGCATTCACGCTGGCACGGAGTTTCCCGGCAGGCACCGCTGCTAGACCGAGCGCTGGCGCACGCTCGCACAATGCGGCGGCTCCGGCAGCGGCGAGTGCGGAACGCAGCGTGCCGATATCCGTGGCGTGGCTGGCAGGAACCCGTTCCACGTTGAAGAGTTGGACGCCGTCGGTGGAGGTGTTGTGCAGACCGGCTACGAAAACGGTGTCCACCGGGATTTGAATTCCCTTGTCGGCGAGGTGAGCGCGCACGGCGGGATCGTTGAGCGCGGTGGCGGCGAGCCGGGCATTCACATCGCCAGCATGGCCACCGCAGGCACCGCAATCGAGACCGGAGGCGTAAGGGTTGTTAGCACTTTGGCTGCCGTGACCACAGACGAGCACGAGCCGCGCGAAGTTTTTCGTTAGGCTCATATTGCGGAGTGCGCCTTCCGCCATCGCGGCCCGCGTTTCCGCAGAGGCATCGTCGCCGCCCTCGAAGCCGGGAGCCACGGGTGAGCAGATCGATGCTGAGGCGGAGCGGCGGCGGGCGAGCGCCGCCCCGAAGGCTAGCCCGGCTGCCTCGACAAACGAGAAGCACGAGGTGGCGGAATTTTGAAATGCCTTCCACGCCCCGGCTTCCGCCCGCGCGGCCTTGGCTTTGACTGTTAGGCCGGCGGGGAGTGGCTCGCAGGTGACCACCGCTGGCACTAGCAGAACCGGGCAACGTGTGGCGGCGATGTCGGAACCCACGGGCCGGTGTGCGACCGGGAAGCCGAAGAACCCTGCGAAGCCGATGGTTTGCGCGTCTGGCGCGGCGGCTTCGAGATGTCTTCGGAAAACTTCCGAGCGCACGTCGATGCAGAAAATCGCCTGAAACGGCGGCCGTTGCGTGGGGAACACCGAGGGTTGCGCGACGAGGGCTGCGGCCAATTTGCGTTGGTAACCGACCTCGTAGGCAAACTGCCAGCGGACGAGCGCGGCCAGTTGGATGGCGTCGTTGATGGGGCTGAGCTGCTTTTTCCAATCGGCACGAAACAGACTGTCATGCGCGAATGCTTGGTAAAGCGCGGCGTCGTAGGCCAAGCGGATGGCAAGCAAGTCGCGCAGTGCGGAGTTTTCCCCACCCCGCATGGTGTCCTCGCGGACGAGATACTGGGTATAGCCAGCCCAGCCGGAAATCGTCGCAAGCTGGCGGTGGAGAAAGTCGGTGAGATCTACATTCGGCGGCTCTAGCAATTTTAGGCAGTGGTCGGTGCAGGCGGTGGCGTCTTCGGGTAAGTTAGTGACAAAAGCGCGGAAGCCAGTCAGTCCGAAGGCTTCCGGGTTCCGGTCGTGCGCGGCGGCCTCGCGCCAGGCGGCGAAGAGTCCCTGCGACTGCCAGGGCGAGCGCCAGGTGGTTTGATTTTCGTCAAACGTGATGGCGCACCACTTGGAAATTTCCTCGGTGATGAAGACGCTCCAGTGAGCACGTGGCCGCTCCGAGTCTAGCAGATCAGCGACGGTGGCAATCAACTTGACCTCGGGCGAGGGAGCTGCATTGCGGAGGGCGGCGATCAATTTCCCGACCGTCCACTCCGCGTCGGCGGCTTCTGCGAGATCGGCGGCTGAGATCGAGCCGGACTCGAATGCGGCAATGTAATCGGCGGCGGACTGGAGTGGCGCGGCCCCGGTGGTGCGCTGGAGGAGTTCGCATGCATCCGAAAACGGGCGGTCAGCCAGGCCGACGAAGGGATTGACGGCGACGAAGTGCTTGAGCGGCCAGAGCGGCGGGATGCGGGAAAGTGCGTTTTCGATGGTGGCTTCCATGGCGGGCGTGGACTGGGAAATTTCGGCGAGTGATGTCATGTTAGAATTAAAGATTCAGGGTTGGATCGGGGCAGGGATGGCGGTCGGAACTGGCTCAGTGGCGTGGCGCGGCCAGAGGTGGCCTAGCAGGCGGTTAGCCCGAGTGCCGATGTAAAAGCCGTTCAGCGCGTGGATGTAGAGCCTGCGGCCTAGCGGGTGGTGGCCGGCGCGCCAGACGAAGGACTGGAAGAGGAAAAGGAATGCAAAAACCACGCCCGCTGCGATCACCAGAACCGGCGGCGGCGTGATGTGCGGCAGGTTTGAAAACAAGGCCGAGGCACCGGCGTGGAGGGCGAAACTCGCACCCGCGATGCCAACCGCGACCGCAGTTCCTAGCATCACCGTGCGCATGCCTCCACCTGCGGACCAGGCCCGGGCGAGACCGTAGGCCAGCGCGAGGGCGAGCACCACGGCGAAGACGCCGGTTTCGTTTTTCGTGGCCGGCGCGATGGCGGTTAGTGCGGTGGCACCGGCGGCCACTAGCAGGCCGCCCGTGAGCGCGCCCAGCGCCAGCGCGGGAGTTTGCAGCCGGATGGCGGCGCGCGGCACAGCACCCACGGTCGATCCGGCATGGAGGAAGGCGTGTGCTTTATAAAGCGAGTGTGCGACGATGTGGAGCAGCGCCAACCCGAAGGCCCCGAGCCCGCATTGCAGCAGCATGAAGCCCATTTGTGCGATGGTCGAGTAGGCGAGCGCACGTTTCACACTCGGCTGGGCGAGCATCACCACCGCGCCGAAAGCCGCAGTGATAGAACCAAGAACGGCGAGCGTGGCAAGCGCGGCAGGCGCGTGGACGAACAGCGGACTCAGGCGGACCACGAGGAAGCCCCCGGCATTGATGATCCCGGCGTGCATGAAAGCGGAGACCGGCGTGGGCGTTTCCATGGTGTCCGGCAGCCAGCTATGGAAGGGAAATTGCGCGGATTTGAGCGCGGCGCACACCGCTAACAGCATGCCGATCAGCGGCAAGCCCGCCGTTTCTCCCGCAGCCGCTGCGGCGAAGAGGGCATCAAATTCCCAGGTCCCGAAGTGGTGATAGACCAGCACGACAGCAGCAAGCAGGAAAATATCCCCCGTCCGGCTAACGACGAATTTCTTCCGTGCCGAAAAGACCGCCCCGGCCCGCTCCGGATAGTGCAGCAGCAAGCGGTGCAAAAACAGACTCGTAGCCACCCACGCCGCCATGAGCACCAGCAAATTTCCCGAGAGCACCATGGTCAGCACAGCGGCAAGTGTGAGGCTCATCCATGAGAAAAACCGAGCCTGCTGCGGATCACCTGCGAGATAGTGGCGGGAAAAACGGATCACCGTGAGCCCGAGAAAGGCGACGAGCAATGCCATGACCGCCGCGATCACATCCATGCGCAAACTGAGCGCGATGGCGGATTCCGCACCTAACGGCGCGAGGCGCACGCCATGCGGTCCTTGCAGGATCAGCCCGCCAA
>JBBRCO010000047.1:0-25356 GCA_038204755.1 Verrucomicrobiales bacterium | reverse complement strand
TGCTCCAACAAAACGGAGGCACCTACACTTGGGATTCGGAAAACCGCCTGCTCATGGTGGAGGAAATAAACGTCACCCTCACCACCGCCTATCACTTCCATTACGACGGAAATGGCAACGTCACCGAAATCACCGACCTCAGCGGCAACCCCGCCGCCAGCTACCGCTACGATGCCTTCGGCAACACGCTTGTCGCCACCGGCAGCTACGCCGCCCAGAACCGCTACCGCTTCAGCACCAAGCCCTTGGATCATGAAGTAACGAACGCGCCGCTCTACTACTACGGCTATCGCTATTACGACCCGATGACGGGGAGATGGCCATCCAGAGATCCGAGTGAGGAAGAAGGTGGGGTGAACCTGTATGGGTTTGCAGGGAATGATGGTATAGGGAGAATTGACCGGTTAGGATTATCATCGGATAAAGAACTCTGCAAATCAATAAAGGTAATATTGGATGGGATTTGTGACCAAAGAAAAGGCATTGATGCAGCATTGGGAATGATAAAAATTGTGCGGCGTGCGATGTCGGAACGCCGTGTAGCAAAGTGTTATGACGTGTTGCAAATTGCTTGGATTTGGGATATTATTGTTGGTTACTCAGCAAATTGTGATATTTGTGGGGCTGACGGTTTTATCGAAAAATAGTTGGAGTAATGATTTGTATTCTACATGTTGGGGAGCGCTAATTTTATCCTTCGCTTCTGCTCGGTTAGTCTATAAATGCCGTGAAAAGCTGAAGCGTGAGATGGACTCTGAAGACTGACTGAACAGGGTCAGTGAAAGCGCCGGGATAAACCGGCTTTGAAATGAGAATGAAAGAGTCTTACAAAGAACAACCAGCCATTGACTTTGGCCACAATCCCTACGCTGGGAGCAGTAATGCTCCGGGTGTAGCACCCTCCATCGCCACCTACTGCGCCGAGGCTACGAAGGTCAAGAAGGCTACGGCAGGACAGGTCGGTGCGTGGAGACGCAGGCCAGCCATTGAGCTCCGAAATCAAGATTCCCGTGTGCCGACCTTGTACTGACAGGGGGAAGGCAACATCACTCTCACCGCCACGGCAAGGTGAGGGTGGACACGGCGGAGTCGGAGACCCTGTGCATGTGTCGAAGTTCCCCAAGTAGAAAAGAGCGAGAACCGGGAATGGGAGCGCAGCGGACATAGAGTCCCCGGAGGGGAGCCCCGCGAGGGGTGAGCGATAGCGGATCAAATCCTGTCAATATCCGACGAGGAAGGGAGGCAACTCCCCAAACCCTTACGGGTCGTTTGGTAAACGTTTCTGACGGTAATGCCAGAATGAACGTTGATAGGAAGTCAGATGGGTCCGTAGTATCTGCGAAGTCTGCGAACAAAGGTGGCCCAAAAGCACCTGCGGAGTGGATGGAGGAAAGGGACCCAGTCGAGAGGAATACCGAACAAGCAGGCATATCCCGGACACAGAGCCTCACATCTGTATTCTGGCATTTCCCATGCCAGGCTCAAATACACGGATTTACCCGGAGAAACGGAACAGGTAAGCTGCGGGTATGTTTGAAAAATCAAATCGCGGGCGACGCCCGGTTCGCCTCATGGCAGTTTCACGACGCGCACCCGACCAAATCGTTGAGTCGCGCTTGAACTAAGGACGCTTTCCAGAGAGGTCACAAGCTCCCAGATGTTGTCCAAAGAAGCCGCGTCCACTTCGCTGCCCGAGGCCTGCCAGCCCGCCAAGTCGTCGCAATACTCCACGAAGTATTGGATGCCGGGATTCGAACTATTTTTGCGCCGCAGAAAATCCACCTTCAATCGTTGGCTCACGGGATCCAGTGTCACCATTGGCATTCCTTTGTTGTTGCCTTGCAAGCCGAGGGGCACCATTTCATCAGGCCCAAGGTTACAGGCAAACTTCATCAGGTTGGAGATTCCATTCTGCGCCTTAAACAGACTGGCGGCAGAACCGCTGGTGGAGATCGAACCGAAATGATTCAGGCGCCAGAGCTCAATCTGGCGGTAGGTGGTGAGGGCGGTCGTTGCTGTGGGAAGCGTCTGGGTGCCCGCATAAACGGCGCGAATCCGGTAAATGTAAGAAGTATTCGCCGTCACGCCGGTATCCGCATAGTTGATGGCGTTTGCAGCCGGGGTGGCAATCTGAACGTAGCCGCCGCCACCCGTGCTCCGCTCGATCACAAACCCAGTCTCGTTCGTTGTGGTGTCGGCCCAGATAAGATTGACTTGGCCAAAAACGGGGCCGCTCGCTACAAAGCTACCTGGCGCGTTCAATCTAACGATATCTAGATAGTTGATTTTTGTACTGCTGCTGGTTCCGGAATCTACCGTCAACCAGTTGTCATTGACCGCCACCGTTTTGGTGCTGGTGACATATTGATTGATTGCTGTAGAGACTCCATTGAAATAATTCACTCCTTCCACATTGAGGATCATGCTGCTGCTGGCGACGCCTGAATCGCCCAAGCTTGTCTTGACTTCATAAATACCGTTAGGAACAGACGGCTGCCATTTAGCCCCGCTGTCCATCGCGACAAAGGTGTCCAGTCGTTTATCCGTATTCTTTCCGGCTCGATCTGTCGTGCTTTGCGTTCGGTTCCAACCGTAAACCTGGCTGGAGCGCGAGCCCATCTGACCGCCGCTATCCTTTAAGAAGCCGGACGGAGTTGCGGTGCCGGAATTCTCAAAGTTAATCCTAGCGGAAGAGAATCCAAGATTGGCTACCAGGGACCTGCCCGAAAGAGTCACCGTGGCGGTGCTTTCCGCGTAGCCATCGGAGATTTTGTAAGTAAAAGAGTCCGTTCCCGAAAAGCTGCCGTTGGCGGAATAGTCAAAGGTACCGTTGTAGCGAAAAGCCAGGCTACCTTGGGTCGGAGGGGTCACCAAGGTCGCATAAAAGGCATCATCGTCTGCGTCCCTGTCATTCAGCAACGGGCCTTGAAATTCGTTAGAAACCGAGCATAGTCCGAAGGGGGCGGCGATGGCGTCATTCGCTGCCAAAGGACTTGCCCTTGAATTCAAAATACGAGTAGGTCAACCAGCGTTGGATAGCGGTGCCATAGGCTGCAATATTCGTGTCGTAGAAGACCGGCGCATTCGCCTTGGCATTGACCCCGTCAACATGACCGATGTAGATGCGATCACGGTGGTTCGCCAGGACGACGGTCCGCTTGCCTGTGGTCCCGTAGGGATTCAGACTGACCCACGACCCCAGATCCACGACGGAGTTGGTCAAGTCTGTGACTGCATTTGCGGGCACCACGGGAAGCAAGACTGCCGCAATGGAAACTGCGCCGAGGTATCTTGCAAAGCATGTTTTTATGGGTCATTTCATAAGCAATCGTGTCATCGGAGAAACTAAAGAAATTGAGGATGAGAGCCGGGTCCATGAATATTCGAGATCACCTTGTTTTGGCGCAAGCTTAGGCCTCCGGGCCGCGTTACCAAGGTTATTTTTGCCAGAGGTTATCTGCGGAGGCAGAGGAGGATTTTCCGGTGCCGGTGGAGGCAGGTGACGACGGGTTTCCGAGGGTGCTGGGGAAAACGCCGGAGGAACTGAGCGCGGAGATTGCCCGAGGCGGGAGTTGTTCGATGGCGGTGTTGCCGGTGGTGATCTGGTCACGGGCGGCGGTGGCGAATGCTGATTTAATTAGATTTTCATGAGTCTCCCGCCAAAAGCAAATACCTGTTTCTTGTTCTGATAAAGATCAACGTGAAGAATGAACAGTTTGAATCAGACCGCGATGACTTCCCGCAGCTTCGTCGATAGCAGGATGCAATCTACCCGTGCTTTGGGATACGCGCGTCCGATCACTTTGCGGTAGGCGTCCATTTGTTCAGTGTATCGCGTTGCTAACTGGCCGATTTCATTTACCGCGTCGGTCTTGAAGTCGATCACTTCCACCAAGGTCACCGTGCTGTCGGAGTCACGATGGAGGTGGAGTCGGTCGATCACGCCGCTGAGCCATTTGCCATCGAGCGTGGCATCGATCGGCTGCTCACGGTAGAGATCGATCATTCTGCCATTGCGTTCAAACAGGGCGCGGAGCGACGGAATTTTCAAAATGGAGCGGATGAGTTCTGCTGCGTCGTTGTTGGGAAGGGAAGGGGAGTTTTCGTCCACCCAGCCGACCTGCTCGAACGCGGCATGGACTTCCGTTCCGAAAATCATGCCGCTGGCGGAGTGGGCGATGGCTCCGTCCTTTTTGTTGGACGCGCTAGGCGTCGTGCGTTCGCGGCGGGGTGTGGCGTTTCCGAGGGATGGGGGTTTTGAGGGTTTCACTTTTTCCTCCAACAGAGAAACGTTGCTGATCCATTCGGACGAGCCGGATTGATAGGAGACGCCAGGTTCGCCGTTCGATTCCACAGAGGTGGCCAGCCAGTTGGCGAGCGATGGCTTGTCCGCGTCCTGGCTTTTGGAGGGTGGCTCCAGCAGAACGTAGAGGCCGCGCTTCGAGCGGGTGAGGGCGACGTAGAGCATGCAGAACGCTTCATATCGCTGGGATGCGCCCCATTTCTCCTCGGCCTCGCGCATTTCCGGTAGGAGTTCGCGCGCCCACTTCGGTGGTGGCTCGGTGATCCAGCCAGGGCCTTCCGCCACGTCGAAATGCACGGCCGATGGGATGCTGTCGTTAGGAATATCTGGCAGGATCACGACGTCGAAGCCGAGACCCTTTGATTTATGGATCGTCATCACCTGCACCGCCGCGACGCCGGGGCTTTGGGAAACGGTCAGGCGCTCCACCCAGTCCGCCGCTTTTCCAGCGGTGGTGCCGCCTTGAGCGTCGAGATTGGAAAGCGTCATGATTAGATCGCCCGCGCGGCGGCGGCCGAAGTCCGAGCACCCGGCCCAACAGAGTTCCGCCACTTCCTCGATCATTCCGGCAAAACCGATTTCCGAAGCACGGCCTAGCAGTCCTTCCCAAATCTGCTGCCAGTGTTCGCCGAATTTCGTCCGCAGACCGACGGCCAGCGGCGACATCTCCACCACTTCCCAGGCGAACGCGTCCGCCGGATCGGCCAGCCACTTGAGCAGATGCCCGAGTGCGATACCCACCGGATGATCCTTCGCCGGTTCGCGCTGACCTTCCTCGATCACGTCCAAGCCGCAGGCGCGGAGATGGTCGGCGATTTCCCGCACCTTCGAGTTGCTTCTCACCAACACGCCGCAGGTCATCGCTCGCCGGCCGACGCCGAGTTCTGCTAACAAATCGCCAAGCCGCGCCAGCCGTTCTTCCCACTTTCCTTCCACCACCTCCACCCGCGCCTCACCGCTTTTTGTGGCTGATTTCAAGGGTTCTGCCGGAAAATGCTCCTGCCATTCCCAGCGATCCGCGGCACTTCCGAAAAACTCCTTCATCGTGGAAACGTCGCCGCAGACCTGGTTTACCAGCGAGAGGACTTCCGGGCAGGAGCGCCAGGATTCGGATAGAGATTCGATTTCCAGCCCGCCTTTGTAGCGAGTCATCACCTCATCGAACAAACCGACCTCGCCGCCGCGCCAGGCGTAGATCGCCTGTTTTCTATCACCCACGATAAATACCGAGCCATCGCCATCGCCCGCCGCTTCGTCGATCAGCGGTAACAGCCCGGTCCAGTCCGAGCCGCTGGTGTCCTGGAACTCGTCGAGCAGCCAGTGATCGAACCGGGCGTCGAGGCGGAAATCCACGGCCTCGCGGCGCAGGCGGGCGTCTTCGCTTTTCACCCACTGGCCCATCAGAACTTTGACGTCATCGAAGCCGAGCAGTCCACGCCGCCGCAGTTTCGACTCGCAGAGCGCGTCGTAAATCGAGACGACCTCGTGAAGTGCGCGTGTCCGTGTGAGAGCCGCCGCCATTTCGCAGCGGGCGGCGAGATGGACCATTTCCCGCAATGCGTCGCCGCTGGGCCCGGCGATGAGGAATTCCTTGTAGAGCCTGACATGTAGCGGGCCGTTGGGCGTGGCCGCCGCTTTCACGACGCTTTCCAACAGACTGCCGGCACCGCCCAGACTACCGCTGCCGATGGTGTGGTTCAGCAGTGTTTCGATGACTTTTTCCAAAGCCGGGCGCTGCCGTTTGTCGGTGTAGTCGATGCCATCGAGCCCGCGTGCGACATGGGCTGATAGGGCGATCTTGTGCTTTTCCCACTCAGTGCGGTCCACGCCTGCCAGAAACTCCGGACCCCACTCCAGATCGTGTTTCGTCCGGTAGCGGCCCTGCCACGCCTGCACGAAATCACGCAGCCCTTCCTGCACGCCTTGCGACTCCTTGCCGATCGTCGCCCGGCGGAAGGCATGGAGGAAATCCTCGCCGTCCTTACCTTGCAGCGCCTCGCCGAGGATCGCTGCTAGAATCTCATCCGCCGCCGCTTCCGCGCGTGGTCCTTCGAGCAGATCGAATTTTCCACCGGTCAGGCCAAGTTCGTATTGAAAGCCTCTCACCACGCGCGAAAAGAAGCTGTCCATCGTCCCCAAGGTGAATCGCGGCAGCGCCCTAACGACTTTTTCCAACGCCTCGCTGAAATCTGCGGTCGGCAGCTTCAGGTCTTTTCGCAGCCCGGCGGCGGTCGGTTCCTCGCTGGCTGCTTTTGCGAGTTTTGTGAGCACCGAGTCCGCGAATTCACCCGCTGCCTTGCGGGTGAAAGTGAGCGCCACGATTTTTTCCGGAGCCACGCCTTTCGCCACCAGCCCGATCACCCGGTTTCCCAACTGGAAGGTTTTGCCGGACCCTGCGGAGGCGAGGATGAGCAGGTTAGGGGCCAGAATGTTCATGGCGGAAGCGTGCATGCAACGCGGGCTTTCGGAAACCAAGAAGTTGTGCGATCGCGTTCGAGAGTGCTTCACGGATCGTGATACCCGCGCTGCCCGATCTTCGTGAATGCGGCCACTGCATCATTCCACAGCACGTCCTGCGGGAGGCGGCTACTCTGCGCGGCGAGACTGGCCACGGCACCGGCGGCTTCACCCGTCGCCACGGAATTGCCCGTCACGCGTTAGCTGGCGTGGGCGATGAAGTCGCCGCTGATACAGCGCCCGGCCATCATCAAGTCATCGGCGTCTTTCGCAGCATCGTCAGGGCGCACGCCGTATTCGTGATTCTCCAACACCAGCGGCGGCTGGTTCAGACGCCGCTCAGACCTACCAACGCTCGCACACCGCACGCTATGGTCACATTGCCGTTTGGACCGGGGAAGCTTACTGGTGACTTTTCCAAGGCCGGTGGCCTTTGGCGAACACCGGCGCGACGGAAGTATTTCCTGTGGCCTTGG
Organism: Verrucomicrobiales bacterium; assembly: GCA_038204755.1. Taxonomy (GTDB): domain Bacteria; phylum Verrucomicrobiota; class Verrucomicrobiia; order Verrucomicrobiales; family Akkermansiaceae; genus Luteolibacter. The sequence continues at coordinate 18,120 of JBBRCO010000047.1, read as the reverse complement.
TCTCGTTGAGAGCCACTTGAAAAATTGGGAATATCGAGTGCCCTTTTGCGTCCTTTGCGTAGCTTTCTCCTCTTTTCTCAACCATCAGGAATGCGCTGAACAGACCGCCCGGCCGCTCGCCGACGATGACGTCCAAATCAATAATCTCGTTTGTGGTCAGATCCATCCAATCACCCGGGCGGAGCAAGTTGTTCGCCGCCTGTGCTCCATCGGCCTCGGAGGCTTTCCATGTCACATTCGGCAGACGTGTATCCTGGCGGTTCGCAACAAGGACGGTTTTGCCGTTGACCGCTACAGCGAGAACATCGTCGGCACACCCCCAAAACCGATAGGTTCCCTTTGACGGTGGCGAAACTTGGCCCTTGTAGTGAATGAGCCACCGTGAAGGCATCACGGATTTTTCAACGCCAAAAGCCTTGGGAGCGGCACCCGCCTGGATCTGGGGAATAAAAATGCGGGTTGCGTAAAGGGCGTTGACTACGCGGTAATATCTATTCAGCACCGACTCATCCCATTCCTTCGAAAGGAATTCATCCACCACACCGCTGTAAGAAACCGCGTCCACGGTTGTTGGTTGGTTGTTCTGGGTTTGCTTCAAATCGTACAACACACCGATCAATGAAGCCGCGATTCGGGTCGAATCGCCGAAGGCGCTGTTTTCCTCGCCATGCACCCTTCCGCCTCCCCCGAGAGTGGTCACTAACATGCACATGAGCAACCTGCGGCACCAAGACGCGCCATGTGCGCTCTCACTGGCGGTCCATGCTTCAGGATGTGTTTTCACGGCGTTTCTTGTGGCTCCCTTGCCATTTTGATCAGATCTTCTGTCATTGGTATAAACCTGTTTGAAGTGAGTGTCCGTGAATCATATCGGCTCACCACCCGGCTCCCACCGTAGTAAATCATCGGCTTCACCGACTCAGGTTTCGGAGCAATAGTCCAGTGCGCACGGCTCATAACCCCATCACCCTGCGACCGTCTGCTCCAATGTCCAGAATTTCTTGATCATAAACTGCCGGCCCGCCCGCCCGCCTCGGCCTAACTACAATTTCTCCGGTCATCGACAATTTCGGCAGATGTGCCGGTGACGGTCACGACGACGCCTGGCAGAACCCATATCTCGGCTCTCACAATCCCAACCCGCGAGAGTGAGCGTGCGGGCGGTTCATTTTCCCGCCGGCGTGAATGGGGGCAATCCCCGCGGATTCACATCAATGAAATCTGGAACTCTTTGATTCCTCTCTTGAACGGGATGAATCCGGCTTCATCATACCATCTTGAACATCCTCATCACAGGCGCGAACGGCTATATCGGACTCAGGCTGCTCCCGGCATTGTTGGAGGCCGGACACCGGGTCATCGGGCTGGTGCGTGACCGGGGGCGGTTTCCAACCGAGCAGTTCCAGGCATTCCTCGATGACGGCCGGCTTTCGCTGATCGAGGGCGACATGCTGGTCCCCGCCCGTCTGCCGGAGCCTCCCGGGGAGATCGATGCCGCTTACTATCTGCTCCATTCCATGGGAGCGGGACAGGGATTCGAGGAGCGTGAAGCGGCCTGTGCGCGGAATCTGAGCGATTGGCTGGAGCGGACCGGCTGCGGGCGGATCCTCTATCTGGCAGGGTTGGTTCCTGCCGGGACGCTGTCGCACCATCTCCGGTCGCGTGAAAGGGTGAACGAAATTCTCCGGTCCGGGAAAATTCCGGTGACCACGTTGCGCGCTTCCATCATCGTGGGATCGGGGTCGGCGTCGTTTGAAATCATCCGTGATCTGGTGGAGAAACTGCCGTTCATGATCACCCCGAAGTGGACACTCACCCGCTGCCAGCCGATCGCGATCCGCAATGTGATCGCTTACCTAACCCGTTGTCTCGACACGCCGGAAACAATCGGTGAGGAGCTCGACATCGGCGGGCCCGCGGTGCTCAGCTACCGGGCGCTCCTGCGGCAATACGCCGAAGCCCGCGAACTGCGGCGGTTTTTCATTTCCGTCCCGCTGCTCACGCCGCGGCTTTCGGCGCACTGGTTGCATTTTGTCACGGCCACGACGCTGCCGCTGGCGAAATCACTCATCGAATCGCTGCGCAACGAAACGATCTGCCGGGACCACCGGATCGAGAAAATGATCCCACAGAAGCTGATTTCCTATCAGGAAGCGATTGGCTTGGCCTTCGCACTCATCGCGCAAAACCGCGTGCCCTCGTCGTGGATCGACTCGCTGGCATCCGGCCGGTTGGATCCGGATTTCCTACGATCTATCCGCGTGCCGGAGCACGGCGTTTTGCGGGATGACCGGTGTGTCCCGCTGGTGGCGGATCGGCAGCAGGTGATCGACCGGGTGTGGTCGCTGGGCGGGGCTTACGGCTGGCCTTCGATGAACTGGGCGTGGCGGGCGCGCGGCAGGATGGATCGGTTCGTGGGTGGCACCGGCCTGCGCCGCGGACGCCGGCATCCACGGGAACTGCGGGCGGGCGATGCGCTGGATTTCTGGCGGGTGGTCATGGCGGACCGTGGCAGTGATCCCGAGTCCGCGCGGCTGATATTGTTCGCAGAAATGAAACTGCCTGGAGAGGCGTGGCTGGAATTCGAAATCACCGGCACCCAACTCCGCCAGACGGCGACATTCCGACCGCGCGGGCTGCTGGGACGGCTTTATTGGTATGGCATCCTGCCGTTCCACTTCCTGCTATTTCCAAGGATGGCGCGCAGACTGGCAGGCGAGTCGTAACGCAATTTTGCAAGTGATAGTTCCTCTTGCGCGTCGTTCCTCCATCCACGGCAAGCTCAGTGCCTGTGGTGGATCTGGATTCGCCGGATCGCATGACTGGGAACGGGGGCACAAAAGCAAAATGCGCACCTATCAAAATAACATCCTGTTTTTCCGCGCACGGCACGAGATGCACCGGGCCGAAGAGGCCTGACTCGATCACCGGGAGGTCTTTCCATGGTTTGCCCTGCGAGATGGCGATGTTGGTGCGCGTTGGTTTCGGCACGGCGCGGAGCCCTTCGCCGACGGGGCGGTTGTGCCAGGTACCGGTGACTTCGACGACGACTTCTTTGGCACCTTCGCGCAGCGCCGCCGTGCAATCGACACGAAACGGCGGCGTCCAGACCGCGCCAAGGGGTGCAGTTAGGCGACTATGCCTCCGCGTTCGATTCCGACGGCCTCCCCAATCTCATCGAGTTCTCGTTGGGTCTGAATCCGAAGCGAAACAGTGCCGGGACGCTGCCCACCTCACAGATCCTCAGCGGCAATCACGTCGTCAACTTTACCCAGCCAACTGACATCAAGGACATCATCCATGGAGGCGAGTGGAGTAAAACCCTTCTGCCAGATAGCTGGATTGCCATCCCAGACACCGCCGGACCACCGCAACATTCCTTCAGCGTCTCCACAGATACCCGTTCGCAGATCTTCAGGCGGCTGAAGGTTTCCGCTCTGTAGTGGATCACCACGGTAAAGATCGCCCCCGGGTTTCAGTCCCCGCGCTCACCATCCGAGGCCATCATCCGGGGGTGCCAGGTGATGCGTGTCGCTTCCAGAGTCCGCTGGTGGAGCCTTGCGCCGGGTGTGGGGCGGGGTAACTTCGGCGCATGATTGATTGGGACGAGCGCTACCGGGCGGGGGATACTCCATGGGAAAAAGGCCGGGCGGCACCGCCGTTGCTAGAACTGCTGGAGCGGATGGATTTGGAAATCTGGGGCAATGGGCCCGTCCTCGTGCCGGGGTGCGGGACAGGGCATGATGTGCGGGCTTTGGCGGTTAGTGGTCTGGCAGCGGTGGGTCTGGATCTCGCCGAAACGGCAGTCCAGCGGGCGGGGGAGTTTCCGGCGGTAGGATATGCGACTTATGAGCTGGGAAATTTCCTCGATCCGGAGTGGCGTGTGGGCAGGGAATTTTCGGCGATCTGGGAGCATACGTGCTTTTGTGCGATCAATCCTACCCAGCGGGCAACTTATGCGGAAGCCGTGGCGGCATTGCTGGACGAGGGCGGATTGCTGGCGGGCGTGTTTTTCCTGATCCCGCATGATCCGGGTGAGGAAAGCGCGGGGCCGCCGTTCGCGACGAGCATCGCGGAACTGGAAGAACGGTTTTCGCCGTGGTTCGAGCGAATCGGCGGCTGGGTGCCGGAACGGGCCTACCCTGGCCGCGAGGGGCGCGAATGGATCGGACTTTTTCGCAAAGTTTCAAACGCATCTGTTGCCGGACAGGCATGACCTCGTTAGTGTGTTGCTCAAGAACGTGATGAAATCCTGCCTTTTGTGTCTGTTGGTCGTCCTCATGCCATGGTGTGCCTTCGCCCAGGAAGCGCGGCTTTATGTAAATGACAAGAAGGCCCCGGATTCCCGCAAGGACCTCGAGGTGATCCAGAAATCCCTGATCAGTGTGTTGCCCAAGGCCCGCGCGGCGACGGTGGCCATCGAGATTGCCGAAGGCTCCGGCAGCGGCGTGATCGTCTCGGCAGACGGCCTGATCCTCACCGCCGCCCACGTCGCTACGGGCGTAAAGAAGAAAGTCACGATCGTGCTGGAGGACGGCACTAAACTGAAAGCCGAAACGCTCGGCTTGGTGGCCGATACCGACGCGGCGATGATCAAAATCACCGAAAAGGGAACCTATCCGTTCATCGATCTCGACCGCACGGAATCCGCCAGGCTTGGTGACTGGGTTTTCGCGCTCGGGCATTCCGGTGGTTTCGACAAGGAGCGCGGCTCGGTCGTGCGGCTCGGCCGGCTGGTGCGGATGGCGAACTCCACCTTCCAGTCGGACTGCACGCTCATCGGCGGTGATTCGGGTGGTCCGCTGTTTGATCTAAGTGGTAAACTGATAGGTATCCACTCGCGGGTGGGCCAGCAGTTGCAGTCGAACATGCATGTGCCGATGAGCGAGTTCATCAAGAACTGGGACGGCCTGGAGAAAGCCGAATTCCTCGGTGAGGGCCCCTTCGCCAAGAAGCCTGAAAAAGGCAGCGGCTTCCTCGGACTCGCCACCGAACCGCGCAAGGAAGGCGGGCTGCGGGTGACGAAGGTCGGCAGCAAGAGTCCGTCCGAAACCGCAGGAATCAAGGAGGGCGATGTTATTCTCAAACTGAATGAAACCGCTCTCGAAAAGCGCCAGCAGCTTCAGGATCTCCTCAAGGAAATGGCCGCTGGCGACGAGGTGAAACTGGACATCCTCCACGACGGCAAGCCGCAAACCCTTACCCTCAATCTCGGTGAACGCTAACTGGATTCTATCCGTAATTTCCGCCGCTCTCGTGTTGCCCTCGGCCGCCCAGCAGAGTTTGGAATCGAACTTCCGCACGACCGGTACTGCCGTGGTTGCCGCGTTTGAGAGCCAGCGGCAGGTCCTTCAGACATCCAGCGCCGTGATGCTCGACGGACGAAAGGAAATCGGCTACGGCGTGGTCATTTCCGCAGACGGCCATGTGCTGGCGAAGGCCAGTGAGATCGCGGAGGTGAAAGCACTTTCCATCACCGTGGACCAGACGAACTATCCGCAGGTGAAGGTCCTGATAGTTGATCGCGTATGGGACGTGGCGCTGCTCAAGGTCGAGGCGAGCGGCCTTGTGCCGGTGGTTTATGCGCCGACGAGCGCGGTTCCGCAAGGCTCGTGGGTCATCGCCAACGGTGCCACGACGCGCACCAACCGGCGGGCTTTGGCCGGGATCATCAGTGCGAAGATCCGTGAAATCCCCGCAGCCGGTGGAGCCGCGCTGGGCGTCACTCTGAACCCGAAAGCGAAGCTGTTGGAGATCGGCGAAGTGAACGAAAAGAGCGGCGCGAAGGAGGCCGGACTCCAGAAGGGCGATGTGATTCTAGCCATTGAAGGCAAGAAGGTGGCCAAGATCGAAGAGATCGGCGAAATTCTCAAAGACCGCAAGGAAGGCAGCACTGTAAAGGTGACCTATCGCCGTAGCAAGGTAGAGAAGACTGTGGACGTCCGTCTCGCAGCGCGCAACGAGTTGTTCACCGACCAGATGACCCGTAACGATCAGATGAGCGGTGAATATTCACCCCGCCGCAGTGGATTTCCCCGTGTGATGCAGCATGACATCCTCGGCAGCCGCCAGGTGGAGGGCGGGCCGCTGCTAGATCTTGAGGGCCATTGCATCGGCATGAACATCGCCCGCGCGAACCGTGCGGAGAACTATGCGATTCCGGTCGAGGATCTCAAGGAAATCGCCGCCCGCATGATGAAGCAGGCGGCGGGGAATTGATCTATCTGAATTCCAGAACCCGGCTGAGGAAACGTTTCACCTCTGGCTCCTGCGGTGTGTTGAACAGCCCGTCCGGTTTTGCGCACTCGAGGATCTTCCCGGTGGCGACAAACGCAACGGCATCCGCCACCGCACGGGCGAAGCCCATTTCGTGGGTACACAGAATGACATCTTGGCCGCCGAGGATCAGCTCGCGCACCAATTCCAGCACCTCCACGGTCATTTCCGGATCAAGCGCGGCGGTGGGCTCGTCCAGAAATAACAGCTCGGGAGCGGCCACCATCGAGCGGATCAGGGCGACGCGTTGCTGCTGCCCTCCGCTGAGCTGGACGGGAAGTTTATCGGCATGCGGGGCGAGTCCGAAGCGTTCCAGATTGGTGACTGCGAGGTCATTTGCCTCCGCCGGAGTTTTCCCATGCACCTCGATAAGCGGCAGCACGATGTTCTGCCGCGCGGTGAGATGGGGGAAGAGATTGTAGCCTTGGAACAGAAATCCATTCCGTCGCCGGAACCTGCGGAGCGTGGTTTCATCGGATGATAGAAATTTCCCGTTCACCGCGATGGTTCCTGCGTCCGGCAGTTCGAGACCGCCGAGGTGGCGGAGCAAGGTGGATTTCCCGCCGCCTGATGGACCGATCAGAGCAAGGCAGCGGGTGCCTTCCGGTAATGCGAGCGACAGCCCGTCGAGCGCGCGCTGGCTGCCGTAGTTTTTGACCAATCCCGAAACATCCAGTTTCATGCGGCCCTCCATTTCATCTCAAGTTTCCGCGCCAGCCAGCTCAACGGCAGCGTCAGCGCGAGGTAGCCGATGGCCATCGGAATGTAGCCCTCCAGCGGGGAACTTGAACTGCTCACCGCGACGTCGGTTTGTTTCGCGAACTCCGCCACTCCTAACACGCTCAGCAGGCTGGAGTCCTTCACCAGGGACGCGCATTGGCCGGCCATGCCCGGCAGCACCCGCCGCAGTGCCTGCGGGAGGATGACGAATCGCCACGTCTGGGTTCTATCAAATCCCAGGGCCCGCGCGGCGTCCCACTGCGCGCGCTCGATACTGGCGACTCCGCCGCGCAGGATTTCCGCCATGTAGGCTGCTTCGAAGGAGGTGAGCAAAATAATGCCGGCGAGGATCTTGTTATCCACATGGAATGCCGCAGCGATGACGTAGTAGCCTAGCAAAAGCTGCGTGAGCAGGGGGGTGCCGCGAATGAGCTCGACGTAGCCACGGCAGACCGCGCGCAGGACGGGTTCCTTGGTTTCCTGGCCGATGGCGAGCAGCAGGCCGAACAGAACCGTGCCGACCAATGCGCCTGACGATATCAGAATCGTCAGGGCCCACCCGCGCAGCATTAGTTCCCGCTGCTCCCAGATGCCCGCCCAGTTCCAATGATAGCGCAGCGATGCCAGAACCTGCCAGCTCGCCAGGGCAAGTATGAGCAGGACCAGCGATCCGATGAGCAGCGTGCGGATTTTCATTCGAGGACAAATGGCACGCCGCGTTCCTTGAGTGCGGTTTTTTCAGCCTTGAGGTATTTTTCACCGAGCGCGTCCATGCCGCCGCTGGCGCGGAAATCCTTGAGGAAAGTGTTGATTTGTTGCTTCAGCTCCGGCTCGTCCTTGCGCAGCGCCATCGCCCACGATTCGCTTTGCAGTGGTTCTAACAGGGCTCGGGTGTTCTCCGGTTGGGCCAGGTGCAGCTTCAGGATCGAGAGCTGGTCGTAAATGAAGGCGTCCGCTTTTTTTTGCGTCACTTCCAACAGACAGGCGGCGTTCTGATCCAGCAGGACAATCTCCGCTTTGGGGAATTCGGACTTCACGAAATCCACGGCGGTGGTGCCTAACCGGACGACGATCTTTCTTCCTGGCTGATTCAGATCGTCAGAGTCCTGGATGTTTGAATCCTTTGCAACCAGCAGTGCGAGGCCGATTTTGCAGTAGGCGTCCGAGAAGTCGATCGACTCACGACGCTTCGGCGTGTCGGTCATGCTGGAGAGAATGATGTCGATTTTTCCCGTTTTGAGCGCGGTTTCCAATCCCTTGAATGCCACCACCTCAATGTCCAGCGGCCTGCCGAGTTGCTTTGCCAGTGCTTCCGCTAACCGCACGCCGACGCCATCTGGATTTCCCGAGGCGTCCACCATTTCAAAGGGCGGGGTGCTCAGTTCCATTCCGACGCGCAGGGGCTTCGGGCCGTTGGCAGATTTCGGGCTGCAGGCGCAGAGGGTGACGATGAGGCCGCATAGGAAAATTTTTCTCACGCGCGGAGGCTAGCCACGCCAGGGGATTTTGCACGGGTGGATTTGCAGTTCGCGCGAAGTGTTTCCGCTTTCGTTTGGGCGTCATAAAGGCTCGCCGCCCTTTTGATCCACCGTTAAAACCACGCCATGAGCGATTCCATTGCCGAGCTGACCGCCCGCATCCAGACATTCGTGGACGCCCGCGAGTGGCGGAAATTCCACAATGCCAAGGATCTTTCCGTGGCCATAGCCGCCGAGGCGGGCGAGCTGATGCAGCACTTCGTCTGGCAGCAGGCGGAGCAGATCGAGGCCCGTGTGGAAAGCCGCCGCGACGAGATCGCCTCGGAAATCGCCGACGTCGCCATCCTGCTTTTCGAACTTGCGGACAACCTCGGCTTCAAACTGGGCGATGTCATGGAAGCGAAAATCACTAACAATGACATCCGCTATCCCGTCGAGAAATCCCGCGGAAACAACCTGAAATACTCCGAGCTGTGAGCGATGAAGCCCCGCGCCCGCCCCGCCGGAAGCGTTATAGCGGGAAAAACCCGCGTCGTTTCGAGGACAAGTACAAGGAACGCGATCCCGACCGCTACGGCGAGACGGTCGCCAAGGTGATCGCTTCAGGGAAAACTCCGGCAGGCACCCATATTCCCATCATGGTCGCCGAGTGTCTCGATGCGCTCGGACTCGCAGAAGGAATGACCGGCGTCGATGCCACCCTCGGCTACGGCGGCCACGCGCTGCGTATTCTGGAGAAAATTTCACCTGGCGGAAAGTTGCTAGGCCTCGACATCGATCCCATCGAACAACCGAAAACCGAAGAACGCATCCGTTCCGCAGGCTACGGCCCTGATCGTTTCGAAGCAGTAAAGTCCAACTACGCCGGCATCGCCAAAGCCCTGTCATCGCGGGACATCACCGGTGTCGATTTCATCTTCGCCGATCTCGGCTGCTCGTCGATGCAGCTAGACGATCCCTCACGCGGCTTCAGTTTCAAGAGCGCCGGCCCGCTGGACATGCGCATGAATCCGAGCCGTGGACTATCAGCCGCCGATTGGCTGCGGAAAGTGAGCGTGGAGAAACTGGAAACCGCTCTCCATGAAAATGCCGACGAACCGCGTGCGCAGTCCATCGCCGAAGCCTTGGCCGGGCGCTCGTATGCGAATACGCAGGCATTCGCCCAAGCAATCCGGGAGTCCGTGCGCATCAGCGACGAGGACGAGACCGACCTCACGGTGCGGCGTGTCTTTCAGGCGGTTAGAATAGCGGTGAACGAGGAGTTCGCCGCGCTTGATACGTTTCTCCGCGTGCTGCCGGACTGCCTGAAGCCCGGCGGACGGGCCGCAATCCTCACGTTCCATTCTGGTGAGGACCGCCGTGTGAAGCAGACGATGAAAGCCGGAATCCGCGATGGTCTTTATTCGGAAATGAGCGATAGCGTCACCACCACCAGTCCGGAGGAACGCCGCATGAATCCCCGCAGCAGTGCGGCGAAATTGCGCTGGGCTATCAGAATCTAGCGCATTCGAGTGCGGTGGGCATCACCGCTTTGAGAGGGGACGGTGACGTTTCTTTGAGCTCCTTTCGTTTGGAAAAAGCCTGGATGCGGGGGTTTTTCCTGGCCATGACGGTCGGTCCTGAACCGGGCCTGCCTATCAATGCGGTGATGCTCACCGCAGTCCAAGGTTTTTGCCTTCGGCGGACTCGGCAAAGGACATTCAATTGGTGCCCTGCCGCAGCCGATAGTTCCGTGGGGAGAAGCCGGTCGCCTTGGTGAACTGGCGGGTGAAATAGTTGCTATCGTTGAAGCCTACATCGAAGGCGATTTCCGTGATGCGGCGGTCCGTGTGCCTCAGTAAATTGCACGCGCGGTTGATCCTTTGCTCGATCACCCAAGCGAGTGGCGAGGTGCCGGTGGCAGACTGGAAAACGCGTAAAAAGCTCCGCCGGGACATGTGGGCGATGCTGGCCAATTCCTCCAGATTTACCTCACGATGGATGTTCCGTTCCAGATGCGAAAGCGCTTCGCCGATCCGCAACAACGCCTTCCCATCCGGCGACGGGCTGCGCCCATAACAGCGGGAAAGCATGCCGATGATCTGCATGAAACAGGCCGTCGCCATGAATCCGAAACCCGGCTCGCGTGACTTCAGCTCGCCCTCCAGCCGATCCACCAGTTCGGTGACTTGCGCCAGCTCCTTGCCATTCAGATGCAGTCTTCCTTTTGTCGTTTGTTTGTTTCTCCACGCCGGTTCCAGCGTGAAAAGGGCGTGATAGCCTGCGACCGACGGTAAATCCAGCAGACCCATTTTCAATTGGTTTGGTTGATAGAGAATGTTCACCAGCCGGAGATCCACAAGATCGCGGTATTCGTGCTCACGCTGCCCGGCGATCACGAAGACATCGCCCGCCGTCATTTCCCATGAGTCGTTACCGAGGACGTGCAGGCATTTTCCGCCGGTCACGATCACCAGCTCGGCGAATTCGTGGGCGTGCGGTTCAAACAGCTCCTGCGGCTCCCGCCGCTCCACGCTGATGGGGAAGCCGTCGGGATGGAACCATTCGTCGATTTTGAGGACGCGCTTCACTGGCTGGATCGTGCTTGTTTTTGGCAAAACAGTGGAGGTTTTTAAATCCAGTCCCGCCCAAACTACCAGCCTTTTACTACCAATCCGAAAACCATGGCCAAGAAATCAAAATCCATCGCTGCTTCCTACAAACTCGCCCAAGCCCAATATGCCGATCTCGGTGTCGATACCGCCGCCGCCATGGCCAAGCTCGCCACCATCCCGATTTCCCTTCACTGCTGGCAGGGCGATGACGTCGGCGGCTTCGAAAGCACCGGCGAAGGCCTCAGCGGCGGCATCGCCGTGACCGGAAATTACCCCGGCAAAGCCCGCACGCCCGATGAACTCCGCGCCGATCTCGACAAGGCGCTCTCCCTCATCCCCGGCAAGCACCGCCTGAATCTCCACGCCTTCTACGGCGAGTTCGGCGGGAAAAAAGTGGATCGCAACGAGATCCGCCCAGAACATTTCAAAGGCTGGATCGACTGGGCGAAAGCGAACGGCATGGGCATGGATTTCAACCCTACCTGTTTCTCACATCCGAAAGCCGCCGATGGCTTCACCCTCTCCCATCCGAAAAAAGCCATCCGCGATTTCTGGATCGAGCATTGCATCGCCTCCCGCGAAATCGGCGCGGTGATGGGGAAAACGTTAGGTTCGCCCACTGTCACCAACGTCTGGATTCCCGACGGCTACAAGGACACGCCGGTGGATCGCCTCGCTCCACGCCAACGTCTAGCAGATTCGCTCGACGCGGTGTTTGCGAAAGAACTCAACCCGAAGCACCACCTCGACGCCGTGGAGTGCAAGCTGTTCGGAATCGGCAGTGAGAGCTACGTCGTCGGTTCGCACGAATTCTACATGGGATACGCGATCAGGAATCAGAAAGTCCTCTGCCTCGATGCCGGCCATTTCCATCCCACCGAAGGCATCGCCGACAAGCTCAGCTCCGCGCTGATGTATGTGCCGGAAATCCTCCTCCACGTCAGCCGCGGCGTGCGTTGGGACAGCGACCACGTCGTCATCCTGGACGATGCGCTGCAATCCATCGCCGCCGAGCTCGTGCGTAACAGGCTGCTAGCACGCACCCACATCGGCCTCGATTTTTTCGACGCCAGCATCAACCGCATCGCCGCGTGGACCATCGGCACGCGCAACACGCTCAAGGCATTGCTCATGGCCCTGCTGGAACCCGAAGCCCTCCGCGATTCGGAAAAATCCGGCGACTTCACCTCGCGCCTCGCGCTGATGGAGGAAGCCAAGAGCCTGCCATGGGGCGCGGTCTGGGATGCGTATTGCGAATCGCAGAACGTCCCCGTCGGCACCGCTTGGCTGGGCGAAGTGAAACAATACGAAAAGGACGTCCTCTCGCTGCGCTGAAAATCCGCGCCGCTCTTGCCGGATGCCGGTTCATGAATTATTCCTCGGCCCCTATGGGTTCAGGAAATTTCAGTGAACCGGTGATCGGCATCATCGGCGGCAGCGGGCTGTATGAAATGGAAGGCTTCGGAGAAATCTCCGAACACCGCGTTTCCACCCCGTTCGGCGATCCTTCGGATAGGGTCGTCATGGGGAAAATCGCCGGACGCAGCGTGTGTTTCCTGCCGCGCCACGGCGTCGGCCACCGCGTATTGCCGCATGAGATCAACCACCGCGCCAACATTTGGGCACTGCGCTCGTTAGGCGTGCGCTGGCTCATTTCCGTCACCGCCGTCGGCAGCCTGCGGGAGGAACTCGCGCCTCGTGACATCGTCGTGCCGGACCAGCTCATCGACCGCACGGGCACCGCTGGCAAGCACACGTTTTTCGGCAATGGCATCGCCGCTCATATCGGTTTCGCCGATCCCTACTGTGCCGATCTCCGCGCGAATCTGTTGGAAGCCGCGCGCTCGCTCGCGCCGAAAGTCCACGACGGCGGCACCTACCTCTGCATGAACGGCCCTGCGTTCTCCACCCGTGCCGAAGCGAATTTCCACCGCCTGATCGGCGCGGACATCATCGGCATGACTAACGGACCGGAAGCCCGGCTGGCCCGCGAGGCGGAAATCGCCGCTGCCGCGCTCGCGCTGGTGACGGACTACGATTGCTGGAAAAAAAACGAAGCCGCCGTCGAGGTGGAGGCCGTCATTGAAAATCTCCATGCGAACAGCGCCCTCGCGAAAACCATCATCTGCGATGTCATCACCCGCATCCCGGAAACACCGGACGGCCCGTGCCACCGCGTGCTCGACACCGCCATTTTCACCGACCGGAAGATCTGGCCACCCCAAACTGCCGAGAATCTCGCTCCCATCCTCGCCCGCTACCTGGCGGAGTCCTGAGAATCGCAAACGGAGTGCCACAGACCGCAAACGGAGTGGCTTGCAACGCTGAACGTGGTTGCAGCGTCTCGCCGCAACGTCACAGAAAGAGAAACATTGCGGCGAGACGCACAACCACGTTTGCGACACTCAGTCCGCTAAATGAAATTTCACACGAAATTCGATTGTTAGCCAGAACCGCAATCCTATCCAGATCATCCACTCTAATTCTCTAATCTGCCACCGGACTCTGCGCTGAATTTCTAACCAGCATTTTGCAAATCCGGTGGAATGCGATGAAACCCACGCACGCCCCGATGGCTATCAAGTTCTCGTGGAAACCCGGAGGAAACATCACAATAAAGCCTTTCCCCTTGATGAGCGCCGAGTAGCTGGAAACACACAATGGCATCAGGTAGAGCCGGAAAATTGTCCAGCCGTCCGGGCGGTGGCTGGCGGACGCCGTGCTGAGAATGAGCGCCGTGCCGATGATCGCACTGATGCCGGCTGACGACAGCCAAAGCGCGATGGAGGGATCGAAATACAGGCCAAGAATCGCGAAATACCATACGAGGTAGCACCAGAGCACCAGGCGGTTCCAGCGGAGATTGGCGAAGTAGCGGATCATTTCCCGGAACGGGAACTGCATGGATCGTGCCAGCAGTGGTGACAAAAAAGTGGAGTTTACGTGGGGCGCTGAACTGAAAGATTGGCGGAGTTGGATGCTTCTGATAACACGATGGCCATGGTCCGCCCTGGAGAAGATCCGTCCTTTCAAACGACCTTGTGGTCGGTGGTGATCCGCGCGGGCGGTGCGGAGGATCAACGGAAGCATGCGGCGCTGAGCGAACTTTGCCGATTGTATTGGAAGCCGCTGTTGGTTTACAGCCTGCGCCATGGACGGCGGGTGCAGGATGCGGAGGATCTAACACAGGCTTTTTTCGCCCATCTGCTAGCGCGGGACACGCTCCGCATCGCCGATCCAGCGCGGGGGCGTTTCAGGGCATTCCTGCTCACCTCGTTCAAGCATTTCATCGCCAGCGAATGGGACCGGCAGCGGGCCTTGAAGCGGGGTGGGGGAGTGGCTCACTTTTCCTTTGAGGTGGATTTCAAAGTGGCGGTCGGGCTGGCGGCCTCCGCCGAGGTCACACCGGAGCGTGCATACGACCGGCAATGGGCGGAGGATCTGGTGGAGCGGGCGACGGGGTTGCTGAGAGTGGAAATAGAAAAGTCCGGCAAGGGCCGTTGGTTTGATCTGATCGCCGGACCGGAAGCGGGTGCGCCGTATGGAGAAGTGGCGGCGGTGCTGGAGACGACCGAGGAGGCGGTGAAAAGTTTCGCGAAGCGCGCCCGTCACCGGTTCAGGGAGCTGCTGGAGCGGGAAATCGCCGACACGGTGGGCACGCCTGAAGAGGCGGCGGAGGAAATGGCCTACCTCGTGGAACTGCTGCGCGGCTGAGAAAAATTCGCCACGCGCGACGGAAAAATCCTTATAACCCGCTGGAATGACTGAACCCGACGATCCAAAACGCTGCCCGAAGTGCGGCAGCGCTGTTACGGCGGGTGCAAGCGTCCTGCTGTGTGCCGTCTGCGTGCTATCCGATACGCCGGAAGATGCGGACGAGGTTCCCGATGGACAGCGGATCGGGACCTACACCTTGCTAGATGAGATCGCGCGTGGCGGGATGGGTGTGGTCTATCGGGCACGGCAGGAGCGGCTGAACCGGATCGTGGCGCTCAAGGTGTTGCCGGGCGCGGCTTTCGCCTCGGCGGAGTTTCGCGCCAGATTCCAGCGTGAGGCGGAGACGGTCGCGCGGTTGAAACATCCGGGAATCGTGGCAGTGCATGAGATCGGCGAGGCGCTCGGACAGCCGTTCCTCTCCATGGATTTCATCGAAGGGTCATCGCTGGCGGAGAAGCTCATGGAGTCCCGCATGCCTGTGGCTTTCGCGGCGCATCTGGTGCGGGAGGTGGCGCGGGCGGTGGAACATGCGCACCGGCAGGGTGTGGCCCACCGGGATTTAAAACCGTCTAACATTCTTATCCGTGGCGACAACCAGCCGGTGCTCACAGACTTCGGCCTGGCGAGGTTTCTGGACGACGAATCGAGCCGCGGCCTGACCATGGATCTGATGGGGTCCCCGCCCTATCTGCCGCCGGAGCGGGTGAACGGCGGATCTCACGATGACCCGGTGGCGGAGGATGTCTATGGCCTCGGGGCCGTGCTCTATCATTGTCTGACGGGCAGACCGCCCTTTGTCGCGGACTCGCTCAACGCGCTGCTGGCGGCGGTGGGTGAGGGAGATCCTGTCGCGCCGCGCCGCCTGAATTCCTCGGTGCCGCAGGACCTGGAGACGATCTGTCTGAGGTGCCTGGAGAAATCCCCGGCCGCCCGCTACAGGACGGCGGCGGAAGTGGCGGACGAGCTGGACCGCTTCCTGCGCGGCGAGCCGATCCTCGCCAGGCCCTTGTCACCTGCGGAGCTTGTCATCCGCGCGATCCGCCGGAAGCCGGTCATCTCGTCGCTTGTTTTGGCCCTGATGCTGGCGGTCGTATCCGGCACGATGGTCTCGGTGATCGGCTGGCGCAGCGCGGCATCAAACGCGGCGGACTATCGGAATATCGCAGAAAAACGCCGCATCGATCTCTACTCGGCCAATCTATCCGCCGCCTCGGCCGCCATGGAATCGGGAAACCGAAACCAGGCGCGGGAGCTGCTCGCCCAAGGCCGCTCGACCGGAGGTGAGACGGATCTGCGGGGCTGCGAATGGTTTCTGATGGAACAACTTCTCCGCAGCCGCGAGCTGGTTTCCATCAAAGCGCACGATCACATTCTCACCGCCCTAGCCTGGCATCCCGAGGGTGAGCTCCTGCTGAGCGGTGCTCATGACGGATCCCTGCGATCATGGAAACGATCCGGCGCTGGCACACTGCTGCCCGGCGATGAGATCATCCCGCCGGGGAACGGAATCATCTGGCAAATCCAGTGGCTGCCGGGCGGCGGGACTTTTCTTGCGGCGGAAGGCGGTACGATCCGCTGCCGCAAACCGGGAGTAAAACAAGCGCTCTGGGAAATCCCCGGATGCCAGTTCTCTCTAACGTCGGATGGCCTTGCCCTGGCGGTCTCGACTGGCGGTATGTTTTTTTACGAAGCCCCCGGCCGGATCTCGCTTTGGAATCTGCACCCGGAGGTTTCCAACCCACCTGAACTCCGCCGGACACTGCCGGATCCCGCACGGGCGGTTGCCCTATCTCCCGATGCCCGCTGGCTGGCCGCCGGACTTCCTCGTCACGGGCATCACGACGAGGAACGTGACTTGGATCTATTCGATCTCACCGCACCCGGCGCGCCGCCCCGCCATCTTGAGACCCGGGGCTCGATCCTGCATCTGGAGTTTTCCCCCGATTCCGACCGGCTCGTCGCCACCACCCAGACGGGGAAGCCCGCGCTCCATTTGTTCGATCTTCTTTCCGGTCGAGAACCGGTCCTCCCGCAGCCGCATTCGGCGCGCATCTGGTCGGCTTGCTTTACCTCGGATTCCCGGTCTTTGTTCACCACCTCCTCGGACCGTTCGCTTTGCCTTACGACGATGGACGGCAGTCGCCCACCGCAGAAGCTCCCGCTCGCACACGATAACGAAATCTGGGCCAGCGCGATCCATCCCTCCGGCGCTTTCGTGGCCACCGGCGACAAGGATGGGATTTTGAAAATCCATGCCCTCCCGCTGCCCGGCCCACCCGTGGGTGGATTCCCCCGCCACCCGCATTTCCGCTATGCGAGACCTGTGTTTTCGCCGGATTCGTCCGCCCTGTATGTCTGTGAAACCCAACCTGCATGGAAAACCTTCACATGGAGTCCCGAAGATGGCCTGAGGGAAGGCACTGGATTGACATTCTATCCATCGTGCATCGCCCCGGATGGGACCTTGGCATGGCGCGATATAGATACCCGGCGTGTTATGCTCCAGAAGAGGGGGGCATCACCTGTTACGGCCGGGATGCCACCCCTGTCCTGGCCGGAAACGCCGAGCATGCACAACCATGGCTCCACTACCGACGGCCGGCACCTCTACCAGTTTTCCGAATCCGGCCACGCCGCCACGCTCGATCTCGTCAGCGGCGGGGTCCGCAGCATCAATGGCTTCTGCCAGAAACAGCCGACTGCCTCCGCCCTCTCGCCGGGTGGGCGCTTCCTCGTCGCCGCCACCTGGCAGGAACTCGTCATCCACGATTTCTCCACCGGAAAAACCACCCGCCAATCGAATGATCCACACTGGGCGAAAACCATCGTTTTCTCCCCGGATGGCTCGCTGATGGCCAGCGGCGGAAACGACGGTCACATCCTCCTCCGGCGCACCACCGATTTCGCTATCATCTGGAAACTCCGCGGCCATTTATCCGAAGTTTCCGGCCTTGCGATCTCTCCCGATGGCCGCACCATCGTCTCCTCGGAAATCGGCAGCGGCCTGCGCTTCTGGCGGCTCGATACCCGGCGCGAGGTCTTGCGCCTGCCACTCCGCGATGTCTGCGAGAGCCTCGTCTTCTCGCCCGATGGCAGTAAACTCGCCGTCACCACCTGCCCGCCGGCCTCTCCCCCGGAAGCCGGGCAAATTTTGCTCATTCCCTGCCCGCGCGCTGAGTGAGGGGAAAACTATCTTCCCCCCTCCGCACTCACCCTCGCCAATGGAATGGCGCGGACACCATCGGCGAGCTGGAACTCGCGGTTGCCTGGATAGACCACAAGCAGTTCCTTGAGTTTCAGATCCTCCATGGCGATATGCATCGAGCGCGTCAGCC
>JBBRCO010000046.1:0-25650 GCA_038204755.1 Verrucomicrobiales bacterium | reverse complement strand
TAAATGCACGCAAACGCGCGGCGGAATTTTTTCAAAGATTCTCTTGCAAACCCGGTGGCCGAACCTTAACAAGTGCGCCCACCCAACCGGATGCTCGGATGGCGGAATTGGTAGACGCGCTAGACTAAGGATCTAGTAGGGAAACCTGTGGAGGTTCGAGTCCTCTTTCGAGCACTTTCCGTTGAGGGTGAACAACTCAGGGAGCCAATATGGCTCCCTTTTTTGTGCCTGCGAGAAAAGGCGGTGCACTGGAGATGCATTGTATTGCCGGGAAATGCTGGAATTCATGGCGCAGAGCGCAACTCCAAGTCATGGGTCTTGGAGTTGTAAAAGCCGGTGCAGCGAGTCGGATATCAAATGACTTTTCCACGCCTTGAAGATCACCTTGATGCGCTATCCCAGGCCATGGATTCCGAGGATTTCGCAAAAGTCCTCAGAGGCGGCAGGGATGTTCGCGATGGAGACGCCCGGTCGATGAGTTCCAACACGGCATGGGAGGGGTTGTGTTCAGGTTGTTTCCAATTCTGCCTGAAGGCGGGACTACGAACGAAGAAGGCAATCATAGCCGCGCAAGCACCGCATCACCCATGCCTTTGGTGCCGACTTTCGTCTCGCCGGGCTGGCTGGTGGCGATGTCGCCGGTGCGGTAGCCAGCGGCGATGGTCTTGGCGACGGCGGCTTCGATGGCGTCGGCCGCTTCGGTTTCTCCGAGGGAGAAACGCAGCAGCATGGCGAGTGATAGAATCTGGGCGATGGGATTGGCGATGCCTTGGCCGGCGATGTCTGGAGCGGAACCGCCGGACGGTTCGTAGAGGCCGAAGTAGAGGCCGTCCTCGCGTTGTTTTCCTAACGAAGCGGATGGAAGCATGCCGAGGGAGCCGGAGATCATCGCCATTTCATCGGATAGAATGTCGCCGAAGAGGTTTTCCGTGACGAGCACGTCGAAGGAGCCGGGGCGCTTGATGAGCTGCATGGCGGCGTTGTCCACATACATGTGGGAGAGCTGGACTTCGGGGAATTCCTTCGCGATTTCGATGACGGTTTCGCGCCAGAGGACGGAGGAGGCTAGCACGTTCGCCTTGTCCACGGAGAGCAGTTGTTTTTTCCGCCCCATCGCAGCGGTGAAGGCGACGCGGGCGATGCGCTGGATCTCGCTGTTCATGTAAACCAGGGTGTCGAAGGCGACGGGTTGGCCGTCGCGTTCCTCGCGGCCTTTCGGCGTGCCGAAATAGATGCCGCCGGTTAGCTCGCGGACGCAGAGGACGTCGAAGCCATCGGCGATGAGCTCCTGTTTGACCGGGGAAGCGTGGGTGAGGGCGGGGAGGCAAACGCCGGGGCGGAGATTGGCGAAGAGGCCGAAATGTTTGCGCAGCGGAAGCAATGCGCCGCGCTCGGGCTGGATGTCCGGTGGCAAAGATTCCCACTTCGGGCCGCCAACGGAGCCGAAGAGGATCGCGTCCGCAGCCTCGCTGGCGGCGACGGTTTCCGGCGGAAGCGGGTGGCCGGTGGCATCGATGGCGGCACCGCCGACGAGGTGCTCGCTGCGGGCGACGGTGAATCCGAATTTTGCCTCAACGGCGTCGAGAAGGCGGAGGGATTCGGCCATGACTTCTGGGCCGATGCCGTCTCCGGCGAGGATCGTGATGCGGTGGCTGCGTGACATGCGCGGGAAAATGGCGGGCGATTCGGAAACTGGCAAGAGCACAAAAACGCCGGGTAGCGGATGCCGTCCCGTGGATTGCGCGAAGCCTTCTGCCGCTTTCGGGTGTGGCCAGCCTGTTGGCGGAGAGTGAGCGTTAATTGCTCAGCGGTCCTGCTCATTTCCATGCCGCAACAGGCCGCACGCAGTCCACGGAATTTCAGGTAGAACCTTGGCTTGCGAAGCGGGCGTTCCGGCGTCATTCTTTCGACATCATGCAGGCCGTTACTGACAGATTGAGAAATTTTCTCCAATACGTGGCCATCAAGCTGATCGACGACCCGGGCCAAGCGCAGCTCAAAGTGGCCGAACTGGGGCCGAAGCGGCTGCGTTTCAAGCTGGTGCTCGCCCAACAGGACGTGGCGATGCTCATCGGTCGAAACGGCTTCACGGCATCAGCGATCCGCAGCGTGCTGAAGGCGGCGGCGGGGCGGGAAGGGGTTCATGTGACCCTTCAAATCCACTCGCACGAGGAAGAAGCGGAACTGCTGGCGCGGGGCGATGGGCATTGAGCGGCGCTATTTCGCGTGAGCTGCCGCGAAATTCGGGTTTAAAGGATTCACATCTACCCGGCGTTGGTTCGGGATGACTACCAAATCCATGTCTTCCATCGGGATGGCCCCTAACAAAACTTCATCGCCCATCACGATTGCTCCGACGAAGGCGGTACGATTCTTGAAACGGGTTTCAATGGGGCCGACGTAAGGCACCATTCTCCGGGTGCCGTCGGCGATGGTTACTTCCCTGTAGTCAGCTTTCTCCAGTCCCAACTGGAGCCGAATATGCTCTGGAATGATCAGGAAAACCGAGCCCGTATCAGCCAGCGCCTGCGTCTCGATGGGCTGGCTTTCGGGATTTCGAGGATTTTTGAGAGTGAGCATGCAACAGGATAAACCCATGCGGCACGATGGTCAAAATCCGGTTTGTTTACAAGTTCCGAATCCTCACGCCGTCGCCAGACACCCCGGACAGTTCTGCGCGAAATGGTGCGGCTCGATTTCATCCAATGCCGGCGATCTATCACTGAGGCAGAGCTCGGGTTTTCCAATCTGGTTGCGGGCGTGGAACGAACATCCGGCGGTTGGTTTCGAAAGATCCGGCGGCAGGCCGGGGATGGTGTAGAGCGGCTCGCCCTTGGCGTGGGCGGCGGGGATGGATTTCAACAACGACCGGGTGTAGGCGTGCAGCGGGTGGCGGAAGAGCTCGGCCTTCGGGGCGCTTTCGATGATGCGTCCGGCATACATGACGTTCACATGGTCGCACATTTCGGAGACGACGGATAGATCGTGCGTAATGAAAATGACGGCGGTGCCGAGTTGTTTCTGGCGGTCGCGGATGAGGTCGAGCACTTGCTTTTGCACGGTGACGTCGAGCGCGGTGGTCGGCTCGTCACAAATCAGCAGCTCCGGGCGGGTGATCAGCGCCATGGCGATCATCACGCGCTGGCGCATGCCGCCGGAGAATTCGTGGGGGAAGGAGTGGATGCGCTTTTCCGCGTTGGTGATGCCGACTTCCACCAGTGCGTCGATGGCTCGGTGAAGCGCCTGCCTGCCGTGGATTTTCTCATGGATGGCGAGTGGTTCCGTTAGCTGGGCGCTCACTTTCATGAAGGGATTGAGCGAGGTCATCGGGTCCTGGAAGATCATGGAAATGCGCTTGCCGCGGATCTTGCGGAGCTGGTTTTCGCTGGATTTCAGGAGATCGATGCCGTCGAAAAGCGCCTCGCCGCGTTCGATCCGACCGGGAGGCTGGGGGATCAGTCCTAGCAGTGAATAACAGGTAACGGATTTTCCCGAGCCCGACTCGCCGACGATGCCGAGCGTTTCTCCGGGATCGACCGTGAACGAGACATCCTCCACCGCATGGACGACGCCGTTGCGGGTGTGGAAGCGGGTGGTGAGGTTCCGGACATCGAGCAACGGCATGGTGGACGGAGTGTGGTGGTTACGAGAAAAAATGCAAGCATGCCGCAGATTCGATGGTGGCGACGATTTCCTCCACCGGGGGAGTAATTTCCACGGTCAGCCCCTCGTCCGGCAGCGGCTCCTCCAGGATGGCGAGCTGGCTTCCTAACATAGTGGCCTTCATGAAATGGCCCGGCCGGTCCGTCAATCTCGCGCCGAGTGTGGCGGCGCTGCCCTTCAGATAGACGAGAGCCACGCCCGCAGTCCCGACACCGAGCTGCTCGCGATAAATCCGCTTCAACGCGGAACAGGCGAGCACTGCGAAATTTCCAGCAGGCGTGGCATCGACCACCTCCTCGCGCAACCGCGCCAACCATGGTAAGCGGTCGGCGTCGTCGAGGGGAATCCCGGCGGCCATTTTTGCGATGTTGGACTGCGGGTGAAAATCGTCCGCATCGTGGAAAATTCCGCCGTTTTTCGCAGCGAGAAGCGTGCCGATCGTGGATTTTCCCGATCCGGCAGCTCCCATGATGATTACAACCCGTGGCTTTCCCATGCGGGGCGATGTTCGTGAGTTTGCCGGGTCATATCAAGTTTTCCGTGCTACTGGCGGTGGTCACGCTCGCCGATCGGCGAGATTCATTTTTCCAATGCGAACCGCTCCCCGATCCATCGTGCGAGGGCGGAGAAACCATCATCTGCCACCTGTTTTCCGAGCACCAGCACGGGCACCTGCTCGCGCGTGTGGTCGGTACCGGAATGATAGGGATCGTTGCCGTGGTCGGCAGTTAGAATGAGGAGGTCGTCTGGGGAAACTTGTTCAATGAAGCCACCGAGCCACGCGTCGAACTCCCGCAGGCATTGCGCGTAGCCCTCGGGATCGCGGCGGTGGCCGTAGAGCGAATCGAAGTCCACCAGATTCGCGAAGATGAAATGCGGTTCTTCGCGATTCTCCGCCCACAGCCGGTCGATCACCGCCATGCCCTCGGCGTTCGATTTCGTGGGGTGCGATTCCGAGATGCCGGAGTTCGCGAAAATATCCGCGATTTTTCCGACTCCGATGGTCTGTACGCCCGCCGCTTGAAGGCGATTCAAGACCGATTCGCCCGGCATCAGCGAGTAGTCGTGCCGGTTTCCCGTGCGTTTGAAATCCGCCGCCGAGCTACCGAGGAACGGCCGGGCAATCACGCGGCCGATCTGGATGCCGCGTTCGTCCAACAGGGTTCTAGCGGTTTTGCAAAGCTCCCACAAACGCTCCAAGCCGAAGACCTCCTCATGCGCCGCGATCTGTAGCACGCTATCGGCACTGGTGTAGAGAATCGGTTTTCCCGTCCGCAGATGTTCCTCGCCGAGTTGCACGAGAATCCCGGTGCCGGATGAAGCGAAATTTCCGATGAATTCGACGCCGCCGCGTTTTTCCAACTCCGCCACGAGTTCAGCGGGAAATGTTTCGAACGTCGTGAATGCCTTGTCCCGCGCGCAGCCCATCAACTCCCAGTGGCCGGTCGTCGTGTCCTTGCCTGCGGAGTTTTCCGTCAGCCGTGCCCACGACGTATCCGGATGGAGCCGTGCGGCATCGGATAGATTCAGTATCTCGCAGAGTCCCAGCCGCGCCAGATTCGGCAGTGAAAACCCCGGCACCCGCTCGAACAAATGCCCCAGCGTGTTCGCTCCCGCATCGCCATATTCCGCTGCGTCCGGCGCATTTCCGCAACCCACCGAATCCAACACGATGCACAAAACCCGTTTCATGAAATAGAATTAGCCTCCGCCATGCCAAGCTGCCAGAGGATTCCAGAGTGGTCCGCACAGTCCTCTGTGCGGTTCTTCCATCGCAGCAAGATCATCCTGCGAACCAAGATTCCGCACAGAGGACTGTGCAGACCACTTTCACCCGGCACAACGGCTGAAATCGACCGCCATCTCTCAGACCGCAATTGATGACCGGGTGAACACACTCTGCCCGGATCTGCGGATCGATCACGAACACTTGTCGCCGTAATCTTCCCTGCCCATTTCGATCTTCTGCACTTTACCCGCTCCGGATTCGCCGCTATTTCCCTCTCGCGATGCACGGATTTTCCTACAAAAACGGATCACTTTTCTGCGAAAACGTTGGTCTCCAGGCGTTGGCCGAGGAGCACGGCACCCCGCTCTACGTCTATTCCGCAGGCACGATCCTCGATCACTTCACCCGCCTTGATGCCGCTCTCGCCGGTGTGGAGCACGAGGTGGCCTACGCGGTGAAGGCGAATTCCAATCTCTCCGTGCTCCGCCTGCTCGCCACCCATGGCGCGGGCTTTGACATCGTTTCCGGCGGCGAACTTTTCCGCGTGATCAAGGCGGGTGGCGATCCAGCGCACTGCACGTTCGCCGGCGTCGGCAAGACCCGCGATGAGATCGTTTATGCGATGGAGCAGGGGATTTACTCCTTCAATGTCGAGAGCGAGGAAGAGCTCCGCTACCTCGACCAAGTCGCCGGCGAACTCGGCATGATCGCTCCGGCCGCAGTCCGTGTGAACCCGAACGTGGACGCGAAGACGCACAAATACATCTCCACCGGCAAGTCCGAGAACAAGTTTGGCGTCGATTTCACCGCCATCGCCGATCTTTACGAACGCGCCTCGAAGGAGCTGAAAAACATCAAGCTCCGCGGCCTGCAAATGCACATCGGCTCACAGCTCACGTCCATCGCCCCGTTCATCGAAGCAGTGGAAAAAGTCACGCCGCTCGTCCTCTCGTTGAAGGAAAAATACGGCATCGAGTTCTGGTCCATCGGCGGCGGGATCGGCATCATTTACGAGGAATCCCTCGAATCCGGCAGCGTCGATTGGTGGGAAAACCAGCCGCTGGAAGAGCGCCCGCTCACCATCGCCCGCTATGGCCAGGAACTCGTCCCGCGCCTCAAGGATCTCGGTTTGAAAATCCTGCTGGAACCCGGCCGCCTCATCGTTGGCAATGCCGGCGTGCTCATCACCAAGTGCCTCTACGAGAAAAAAGGCTCCGCCAAGACCTTCAAGATCGTCGATGCCGGCATGAACGACCTCATCCGCCCCGCGCTTTATGAAGGCCATCACGAAATCGTCCCGCTCGCCGAACCACCGAGTGCCGATCGCCTTAAGGTCGATGTCGTCGGCCCGATTTGCGAAAGCGGCGACTTCTTCTGCCAAGACCGCGAACTCCCCGTCTTCAATCCCGGCGACTACATCGCCCTCATGTCCGCCGGTGCCTACGGCTTCGCCATGGCCTCGAACTACAACTCGCGCCCGCTGCCCGAAGAAGTCCTCGTCGAAGGCGGAACCGCCACCATCATCCGCAAGCGCCAGACGGTGGATGATCTGATCGAAGGAGAGCTGTGAAATCGGTCTTATCCGTCCTATAAGACCCATTGCTCAATGCCTCCGTTCACCGAAGAAACGATCAGGAAGGCAGCCTCGTGGCAGGCATTTAAGGAGGGCAAATCCCTCTTCGAAAGCGGACTCGTCGCCTCGTCCGAGGCTGGGACCACGGGCTGGCAGGGCACGGTGAAAGTCGGCGCTCGGATGCTGCGTGTCAACGTGATCGCGAAATCCGCCACCCACATTGAGGCTCGCTGCCCGTGTGCGGACAACCAGCGGACTGGCGCGGTCTGTGCTCACGCCGTCGCCACCGGACTCGCGGTTCTCGCTCCGAAAAATCCCCTAAGGCCGATTCAATCGGTCGTTCTAAAGTCCCCAGTTGCAATGACTGCGGCCGCTCCGTGGCAAATCCTCCTGCCGCTCAATTGGCGCGATGCCCTCAAGCGCGGGAAGCTCGCCGCCACCCTCGCGCTTTCTCCCGACGAGGAAATTTCCCCGGCTGACGACCGCCTCAGCGCCTGGCTGGCGAAGGAAAAGGTCACGCAGAAGTCGATTCTCAGCCTGAACATCGACGGCGCGCGCGTCCCGGCTTTCCTCGAATCCGTCGCCGACCACCCACGCCTCGCCGCTGGAAAAGACCGTCTCCTCATTCAAATCCGCTCTGGCGAACGCCTTCATCTCACCGCTGCCGTTCTGGAAAACGGCCAGATCCGCCTCGTTCCAGATGCGGATTCCGGCCCGTGGATCGAGATCGGCGGGTCGTTCTGGCACATCGGCGAGGAAACCGTGACCCGGATCGGCGAAGGGGCCACGCCCGCCGATCTGGCGAAATCCCTCGGCCTGCTTTCCCAAGGCGAAACGGTGGAAATTCCGACCCAGCGCTTCTTCAATCAGCTCGAATCGTGGCAGGAATGGATCACTTTTCCGAACGGTTCCTGGCTCGATTCCCTGCACTTCGTTGCCGCCTCGTCCAGTGTCGAGCTGACTCTGGAGGGCTCGCTCCAGCACCTGGAAGCCCAACTCCTCGTCCGTTACGACGCGGCCCCGCCGGTGCCGCTCGGGCTCGGAAAAATAGATGGCCTGCCCCGCCTCGCGGGCGACCGCTGCGAGATCCGCGATCTGGCGAGTGAGGAGCGGGCTGTGAATAAGTTGTCAAAAGCGGGATTCCAGATTGAGGACTATTCAAGCGGTCGTTGGGTGCTGAAAGGGGAATCCGCCATCCTGCCATTCCTCACCCAGACGCTGCCGATTCTGCGCCAGCAATGGACCGTCACCGAGGGTGAGCGCTTCGGCCACGTCCAGAAACAGGTCACCATCGTTTCTCCAAAAATCGACATTCTCGGCTCCGGCACCGACTGGCTCAGCTTCGATCTTTCCTTCCAAACGAGCGATGGCGGCTCGATCCCAGCCGCCGAAGTCCGGCAGCTCCTGCGCTCGGGAAGAGGCTCCGGCAAGACCGCTGGCGGCAAACATCTGGTGATCTCGGATGACATCGCAGGACTGATCGATCCGCTCTTCTCCGAGCTCGATCTACGCCAGGAAAACGGTCATTTCATGGCCTCAGCGGTTTCGGGAGAGCTTGTCCGGGAAATCCAGAATAAACTCTCCAAATCACAGACAGTCAGTGATTCAAAGAATCTATTAACATTCGATAAACCCGCTACCCTCCACGCTGAACTCCGGCCGTATCAGGCACATGGCTCGCGCTGGCTATTCGACCGGGTCGAGCGCTTCGGAGGGGCCCTTCTGGCGGACGACATGGGCTTGGGAAAAACGGTTCAAACGATCGCTTTGATTGAGCGTTTATTCCCGCTTGAGGTCGAAGATTCCGGGGTAGTGATGGTCGTGGCGACTGCCTCCCTCCTTGGCAACTGGCACGCGGAATTCGCTCGTTTTGCTCCAGGACGAAAAGTCAGGATTCTCCATGGTGCCAGCCGCGATGCCGAGCGTGAAAGAGTTCAAGCCGGCGATGTGGTCCTCACCAGTTACGGCACGCTCGCCCGCGATCTGGCCTGGCATTTGAAGCGCCAATACCGCGCGGTAGTTGTGGATGAGGCCAGCTTGATGCGGAATCCAGACACCGACCACGCGAAGGCAATTGCAAAACTAAAAGCCTCCCGGCGGATCGCACTCACCGGCACGCCGATCGAAAACGGCGTCCGCGACCTGTGGGCGATCTTCCGTTTCATTCAACCCGGCTGGCTCGGCACTCGTGAAGAATTCAAGGATCGCTACGAGTCACCGCTCCTGATGCCGGAAACCGCCGCCGGAGTGCTGGAGCGGCTGAGGCTCAAAACCTCGCCCTTCCTGCTCCGGCGGACCAAAGAGCAAGTGGCTCCCGAGCTGCCGTCCAAGCTCTTTATCGACGAGTTCTGCGACCTCAGCTCGGACCAGCAGGCGGTTTATAAAGCGCTGCTCGTCGAGGGCAGAAAGCGCGTGGATGCCATCGCCGATTCCGGCAACAAGGGCGCAGCCCGGATGCAAATGCTCACCGCGCTACTTCGCCTGCGGCAGACTTGTTGCGACCTGGCCTTACTCGGCAACGAAAGATTCAATCAACTGTTGGTGGCAAAGCGCTCAGCCAAACTCAATCGCTTGCTCGAACTGATCGAAGAAGCGGTAAATGGAAATCACCGGATGCTGATTTTCAGTCAATTCCAAACGCAGTTACGGGAAATCGAAAAATGCATCGCCGAGCGCGGTTGGAAAAGTTTACGGCTCGACGGAGGAACCCGGAACCGCCAACAACTTGTGGATAAGTTCCAGCAACCGGACGGCCCACCGGTTTTCCTGATCAGCCTCAAAGCCGGCGGCTACGGCCTGAACCTGACCGCTGCGGACACGGTCGTCCATTTCGATCCATGGTGGAATCCGGCCGCCGAAGCTCAGGCGACCGACCGTGCCCACCGCATCGGCCAGACCCGTCCGGTGACCGTTTACCGCCTCCTCACCCGTGGGACCGTGGAGGAAAAAGTCGTCAAACTTCAGGCGAAAAAACGCGAGTTCGCCTCGGCCATCGACGAAGAGAACGGAGTCGGGGACGCGGCGGGCTGGAGCGAGGATGATCTGAAATCGATCCTGACGGGGTGATTCGCGGCAGGTGTTTGTCTGAAGAATCAGCGCGGGAGAGAAATTTCTTCCAAGGAATTCCGGTTTCGCGTGTCATCATGGGTGAAATGAAAACCTTGTTTTGTCTTTTTCTGGCCGTCGTGGGTGCCAGTGTGAATCTAATGGCTCAGGAAACCGGGGGATTGCGGGCGGAGCGCGACAAGCTGATCCAACGCGGAATGTGGCGGGACGCGGTGAATTTCTACGGCGAGAAACTGATGCCGTTGTCGGACGCGGGATCGGGCTCGGACTTGGAGCGGGCGGTGGATGCGCTGGGACAACTCAATGCGTGGGGTGAATTTGACGGGCTTGTGGAAAAGGCGGTTTCCGCACATCCGGAGAATCCGAGCTTGCTGACTTCGGCGGCGACGGTTTACCAGCGGGTCCCGCATGCCGGACAGATCGTGGCTGGCGAATTCACCCGGGAAAACGGCGGGCGCGGATACGGGCGGGGGCGCTTCCAAGGGAAAGAGGACGCGACGGCGGAATCCGGACAGGCAGTCAATACGACCTACCGCGATCACATCCGCTCGCTGCAGTTGCTACGGCAGGCTGTGACGAAGCCCGGCACTCCGGCGGAAGGCATTCTGGCGTGGCGCGGGATGGCAGCGGTCTTCATGCAGAACGAGCCGTGGAAACTCCAAACACTCACCCCGCTAGACGTACTGCCGGAATGGGGCGAACCGGGGCCGGAAGGTGGCACGGAGGGAGCGCCATGGAAGGGCGATGCGCCGGTGGTTTACGAAAAACCGGCATCGTGGGACGCTGCGAAAAACGACGGTGAGCGCTGGAGGTTCGCCCTGGCGGAGCGAGAGCGGCTGAGCACAGAAGCGGACATGGCGGCGGTGATGATTTCTGAGAGGGCAAGCTTTTCCCAACGCCAGTTCGGCACGGAAACGCTGGCTTCCTACGGCTGGTGGCAGCAGCAGGATCCGGAAAGCGCGAAGGGCATTCTGGAAATGGACACGCTCACGGAGGACGAGTGCCTGGCAAAAACTTCGGACGGTGTGCGCCGTTTCAAGCTGCCCGCGGAGTTTCATTTCATCGCGCTCTATCGCTCCATCCTCGATAACAAACGCGATGGCGAATCGGCGGGAGATTCATTGACGCAGATTTTCCTCAACCGCAGCCAATACGACAAGGCACGCGAGGTGCTGGAGAGGACGATCGCGCTACACGGCCCGGGGTCGAATGATTCGCGGAAAAAGCAGCTCCAACAGATTATCGGCAACTGGGGCAACTTCGATTCGGTAGAAACGGTAGCAGCCGGAACACGGCCTAACCTGCCGCTGCGTTTCCGCAACGCGACCGAGATCAAGCTCACCGCCGCGCCGGTGGACATGGACGCCGTGCTTCGCGATACGATTTCCTATCTGAAAAGCAACCCTCGCGAACTCGACTGGGAACGGGCGAATCCAGCTACCATCGCAAGCCGCCTGATTTCCGGCAATGCGGCGAAATACATCGGTGCAAACGCGGCGGAGTGGGAGGCGAAACTCACGCCACAGGAAAAGCACCGCAACACGCGGACCGACATCGCCGTGCCGCTCGACCAGGCGGGAGCATGGTGGGTCACCGGGAAAATCAGCGGCGGGAATTCATTTCACACGCTGGTCTGGATTGTGGACTCGGTGATCGTGCGGAACGATGTGGGCGGGAAAAAACAATGGTGGGTGGCGGACGCGGAAAGCGGCGCACCGGTGGCCGGAGCGGAGATTGAGTTTTTCGGTTACCGCTCGATCCATCTGGGCCGCGGAAAGCCGCTGGAACGAAACAGGGAAATCCGCACCACGGGGGTGACCCGGGTGACGGATGCGGATGGGAAAACCCTCGTGGGGGAAGGCGAACTCGATGCGAACTATCAATGGCTGGCCATCGCCCGCGGCAAGGGTCGCTCGATGGCGTTTTACGGATTCCAGCCGCATGGCATCCAGCAGCCGCAGCTTGAGAACGGCAACCGCGACATCACCTACGCCATTTCGGATAGGCCGCTTTACAAGCCGGGTGACACCGCGCACCTGAAGTTCTATTTCCGAAATGTCGGATACTTCGGGCCGGACGAAAGCCGCTGGGCGGACAAGGCCGGAACCCTCACGATCAACAATGGCCGGGGCGAGGAGGCGATGAAAATCGAGAAGCTGAAAACCGACGCGGCAGGCGCTGTCGAAAATGAAATAGTCATCCCGAAGGATGCGGTGTTAGGCTCATGGACCGCGACTTTCCAAATCGGCAACGAGGTTTCAGCCACCGTCGCTCTCCACGTCGAGGAATACCGGAAGCCCGAATACGAAGTGAAGGTCGAGGCACCTGATGCGCCGGTGAAACTCGGGGAGAAATTCACAGCCACGGTGAAGGCGGCGTATTTCCACGGAGCGCCGGTTAGGAATGCGAATGTCGAGATCATCGTGAAACGCAGCTCGATGGGCGAGCGGTGGTTTCCCATGTGGCGCTGGGACTGGCTCTATGGCCCCGGCGCGTGGTGGAATGGCAGCGAGGCGCTTTGGCATCCGACGTGGAGCCGCTGGGGCTGCATTCCGCCGCATCCGCCGTGGTGGCAGGGGAACCGTTGGACGCCGGACGAACTGGTGATGAAGCGCAACGTCCCGATCGGCCCGGACGGCACGGCCAAGATCGAGATCGACACCGCACCCGCGAAGCAGACGCAGGGCGACGTGGATTCGAAATACAGCATCGAGGCCCGGGTGGTGGACGCATCGCGGCGCGAGGAGCGCGGAACGGGATCGGTGATCGCTGCTAGAAAACCGTTTGAAGTCATCGTCTGGACCGACCGCGGTTATACTCGTGCTGGCGAGCCGGTGGTGGCGAATATTTCCGCCGCGTCGTTGTCCGGGAAACCGGTGGTGGCGGCGAAGGGGACTTTGAAGATATTCCAGATCGTCAGCGGAGAAAAAGGACGGGTGGAGGAAAAGGAAGTGCAGACATTTTCGATAGAGACCGACGCGCAGGGCGAGATCCATCAGAAATTTCCCGCGCCTGCGACCGGGCAATACCGGATCGCGGCCAGCCTGTCCTTCAACGGCGGCGAAGCGGCGGAGGGAGCGACCATCCTCAACGTCCACGGCCCGGGCCGCGCGGATCCTGCGGACTGGCATTTCGGACCGCTCGAGCTGATTGCGGACAAGGCGGAGCACGCGCCAGGAGAGTCGGTGAAGCTCCGCGTGAACAGCGACAAGGAGAACGCCAACGTCTGGCTTTTCCTCCACGTCGCCGGATCCGCCGGACGCGAGGCGCGCCGCATCAGGCTGGACGGAAAGAGTTCGGAAGTCTCAGTGCCGCTCGATCTGCGGGACATGCCCAATATGTTTATCGAAGGCATCACCGTACACGGCGCACGGGTACACACCGCCGTCCGGCAGATTCTGCTACCACCGGTTAGCAAGCTGATCGAGGTGACACTGGAGCCGGCGAAGGACCGGGTGAAACCACGCGAAACCTCTCCTCTGCGCGTGACCCTGCGCGACGCGGAAGGCAAACCCGTGACCGGACTCGCGGTTCTGACGGTTTATGACAAATCACTGGAAGCCATCACCGGCGGGTCCAACGTCGGAGCGATCCATGAGAATTTCTGGTCGTGGAAAAACAGCTACTATCCGAACTGGCGCTTGGGTTCCGTTCCTTCGTCGGGAAGTAATCTGCTGAAACGGGGCGAGGAGGGGATGCAGCCGCTGGGCATGTTTTCCCTAGGACTGATGCGGAATGGCTTGGGTGGGGGCAAAAGAGGAGGCTCTGGCTCTGGCTCTGGCGGAGGTCGCGGACTAATGATGGCGATGGAAGGTGCGGTCGAGGAATCCGGCATGCCGTTCGCCGCCGCCGTCCCGATGTCCGCGGCGGCCGGGGAAATGAAAAAGGACTCGTTCGCCGACAAGGATATGGCGGGTGGTGCGGGTGAAAACCCACAACCGATCCTCGTCCGCAAGGATTTCGCGGATCTTCTGAAATGGTCCGGCGCGATCCAGACAGATGCCCAGGGCCACGCCGAAATCCCACTGGAATACCCGGACAATCTCACGACGTGGAAAGCCCGCGTATGGGTGTTAGGAAAAGGAACGCAGGTCGGAGAGGGCAGTGCGGAAATCATCACTTCGAAGGAACTGCTGGTTCGCCTGCAAGCGCCGCGCTTTCTGGTAGAGCGGGACGAGTCGGTGTTCAGTGCGGTCGTGCAGAATGACCATGACGCGCCGAAGACGGTTAAAGTTTCGCTGGAACTGGACGGCAACGCGCTCGAAGCCATCGACGGCGCACCGCAGACGGTGGAGATCGCGGCAAAGTCCGAGGCCCGCGTCGATTGGCGGGTGAAGGCGCTGCACGAAGGTGAGGCGAAGTTCCGCATGCGTGCGGATGCGGGTGACGATGGCGATGCCGTGGAACGCACGCTGCCGGTCCGCGTACATGGTATGCTGCGGCAGGATGCGTGGAGCCGGACCGTGGAGCCGGACGCAGAATCCGCGGAAATTTCCATAGAAGTGCCCGCCGAGCGCCGTCCGGATCAATCGAAGCTAACCGTTCGTTTCTCCCCGACCATCGCTGGCGCGGTGGTGGATGCGATTCCCTATCTGGCGAGCTATCCGTATGGCTGCACCGAGCAGACGCTGAACCGCTTCGTCCCCGCAGTGATCGCGCAGAAGATGCTCAAGGATCTCAAGATCAACCTCGGCGAGGTGAAGGCGAAGCGCGCCAATCTCAATCCGCAGGAACTCGGCGATTCCGCCGAGCGCGCGGCGCAGTGGAAACAGTGGCAGACGAATCCGGTGTTCGACGAGGTGGAGATGGAAAAGATGGTGGCGAAGGGCGTGGACAAGCTGATGTCCATGCAGAACTCCGATGGCGGATGGGGCTGGTTTTCCGGCTATGGCGAGACTTCATATTCACATACGACGGCGGTGGTGGCGCATGGGTTGTTAGTAGCGAAGGCGAATGGGGCGAAAGTCCCGGATGCGATGCTGAATGCCGGTCTGGGCTGGCTGACTTCCCACGAGCGCAAGGAGGCAAAAGCGCTGCAGCTTTACGTCGAGCGCACGGCTCTCCGCCAGCAAGGCAAGAAGGTTCCGGACGATAACAAATATGAGAAGTCGCGGGCCGACGCACTCGATGCTTTCGTCCGGCTCGTGCTCGGTGAGGCGAAGCGCGATTCGGAGCCGATGCTCGCGTTTCTCTATCGGGACCGGGTGTCGCTGCCGGTTTATGCGAAGTGCCTGCTGGGCCTGGAGGAACACCGCGCGGGCGACGAAGCGCGCCGTGACGAGGTGATGAAGATGATTTCCCAATTCCTCAAGCGCGATGCTGAAAACCAAACCGCCTATCTGGATCTCCAGAACAAAGGCTACTGGTGGAACTGGTATGGCAGCGAGGTGGAAGCGCACGCCTGGTATCTGAAACTGCTCGCCGCAGTGAAGCCTAACGACGCCGACACGCGTGGGCTGGTGAAATATCTGGTGAACAACCGAAAACACGCGACGTATTGGGAATCCACCCGGGACACTGCGTTTGCCGTGGAGGCCATCGCCAGTTATTTCAAGGCCAGCGGCGAGCATACTCCCGAGATGGAAGTTACGGTCACCATTGATGGCAACCGCAATCCGCAGCACAAGGTTTCCATCAGCCGCGGGAATCTCTTCACCTTCGACGGCACCGTGGTTTTAACAGGCGCTGCGGTGACCACCGGTAAGCACGTCGTGGAGCTTCACAAGACCGGTAAGGGCACGCTCTACGCAAATGCCTATCTCGAAGTCTTCACGCTGGAAGACAAACTCCGCGCCGCCGGGCTGGAAGTGAAGGTGTCCCGCCACATTTCCAAACTCATCGCCTTGGAAAAGGAAACCGAAGTCCCTGACTCTACGGGCCTGGTCGTGAAACAACAGGTCGAGCGCTTCCGCCGCGAGCTGCTAGCGGACGGGGCGAAACTGGCCTCGGGCGACCGCATCGAGGTGGAGCTCGTTCTCGAAAGTAAAAACGATTACGAGTATGTGCTCTTCTCCGATGCCAAGGCCGCCGGATTCGAAGCGCTGGACGCGCTCAGCGGTTACATCGGCGGCAGCGGATTGAACGCCTACATGGAACCGCGCGACCAGACGGTGGATTTTTTCATCCGCTCCCTGCCGCGCGGGACGAACACCGTGCGCTATCAGCTGCGCGCCGAGGCCCCGGGGATATACAAAGCCCTGCCCGCCACAGCCGAAGCCATGTATGCACCGGAACTCCGCGCGAATTCGGAGGATATCCGGCTGGAGATTTCAAACTAACTCCCCATCGGTAGCCGCCTCTTCGCGTGCCGCTCAGCCCTATCAGGGATGGACTGCATACGGTGCGACTCTACCGGGTGGCTTTTCGGGGTTCGAAATCCCTGGGATTGCGACGCTGGCCAGATTCCTCAAAACAACAACGGGGGTGGCGCGGGATCCACTCGGAGCATCCGCTCCACACACCGGGTTCCCTTTCCTGTCTGGAGGACTGTTATATCATGAGTCCAGCCTGAGGGCGGCGTTTTGCGGGGCGCTTTCCGCTTCGGTCTTGCCGCCGCCACCATCGGAGTGGGTGAGGCGAATGCGAACGGGTTTCGGGACGCCATAACCACTTCCACATACGCTGTCCGTCATATTAGATCTGACAGAGCATCACAAGCCTGCGGTGTTTTTCATGGAGGGAGGCGACCTGAATTTCATGATCCTTCGCCGTTCAATTGCCGGCTGGCTCCGGCAACAATGTCTCATCCTGTGATTAACGGGCGATCTGCCTTTTTCACTTCTCCGCTGGAAATGGATGTTGTTTCAGCAGATCATCCGGCGTGTAGAAATCGTCCTTGTTTTTAATGGCCTCCCGGACCTTCTGGACGGACTCGGGCTTCACCGCGGGGGCCTCGTTGCCGAAGTTGTTGCGAATGTAGGTGAGCACGCCGGCGATTTCCTCGTCCTTGAGCAGCGGGCCGAAGCCCATCATCGGAGGAACGCCGTTTTTGGGATCGTAGGTTTTTCCGCTGACGGTGATGGGGCCGTAAACGCCCTTGAGCACCAGCTTGGTGAGTCGCGTTTCATCGCCCAGCACCCACTCGCTGCCAGCGACCGGTGGATAGAGTTTGTCCACACCCTTGCCATCCGGCTGATGGCAGGTGGCGCAGTGGGCCTCGCGGGAATAAACTTCCTGGCCGATGCGCCAGAGCGCGAGCACCTCCGCCGGGAGCTTGGGTTCTTTGAATTTCGAAGCGGCGTTCGTCTGCTCGAATTTGAATTTCCCATCAAGGAATTCCCGGGCGTGGGGATTTTCCGTAAGGTCGGATTTGCCGGATTTCACCAGTTCGTCCACACGACTGCGGAGGGTCATGAAGGCGGCCTTGATGGCTTCCGGCATCCACTTGGTGACGGGTTGTTTGAAAATCTCCAGAGCGACGCGCGCGCCATCGGCGTTGTCCAGCCATGACGCGGCGACGAGCGCTTCCAACCGCACGAGTGGCTCGGAATCACCGGCTGCCTTGAACAGGAGCGCGGCGTGATCCGGGATTTTCCGCCACGAATAGCGCATCACGTTTACGGCGGCGGCTCGGGCTTTTGGATCCTGTGCGGCGAGGCAGCGGACTAACAAATCATGGGCGGTGGCATTCTGCGCCCAAGTGGCCCAGAGCGCTTCGGCGAGATGGTGGTCATGGCGGGAATCGGCGGGATCGAGCTTGGCTGCCCAGGCTTTCACGGCTGGAATGACATCCGCAGCAGGATGCCCGCGCAGCTCGCGGCGGGCGCGGTAACGGGTGCGGTATTCCGGTTCCTTGAGGGCTTCCAACAGTTGGGGAATGGTGGCTCCGGCGATAGGGAGAACCTTCACCAGCGGGCGCGTGGTGCTGGTGACCCGATAGATCCGACCGTGCGTATGGTCGCGGTTCGGATCGCGGGCGGAGTGCTGCATGTGGCCGATGAGCGCGTTGCACCAGTCGATTAGATAAAGCGAGCCGTCCGGAGCGAACTCCAGATCGACGGGGCGGTAGGTGGGATCTGACGAGGAGACGAGGTCGCCGATGTGTTTGCCAGAGTAGCCACCTTCGTCGTCGTGGATTTCATGAATGCTGGTGCCGAGAAATCCGATCGTGTTGTTCACCAGGTAGCCGCCTTGGAGCTCGTTGGGGAAATGGCGCGACAGGATGAATTCGGAACCGGACGTGGGCCGCGCGCGCTTTGGTGCGGATTCGGCGATTTTCCCGATGTCGTAGGCATAGGGCACTTTCAGCGACATCGGCAGCGCCCACCAATTCTGGCCGTTTGAGGCATCCGCGATGAAGCACTGATCCCAGTCATCGAAGGCAATGCCCCATGGATTCGCGAAGTCCGTCTGAATGTAGCGCTCGAGCCGGAAGGACTTCGGATCGAAGCGCCAGATGCCGCTGCCCACACAGCGCTGCGGGCCGTAGGGTGTCTCGACCTGCGAGTGGAGGAAAGTTCCTTCTGCCATGAAGATCCCGCCCGCCGCATCCGAGGAAAACGCGCTGCTGGAGTGATGCGTGTCATGCGAATCAAAGCCATGAAGCACGATCTCGCGGCTGTCGGCGTGGTCGTCGTCATCTGTGTCGCGGAGCAGAATCAGGTTGGGCTGCTCCGCCACATAGACGCCTTCCGGGGCGAATTCGAAACCGATGGGCAGGTGCAGTTTGTCCGCGAAGACGGTCTGCTTGTCGGCGCGGCCGTCCCCATCGGTGTCCTCGAAGATGAGTAACTTGTCGTTCGGCAGGGGATTTCCCGGTTTGTAGTGCGGGTAGGACGGCATCACGGCGACCCACAGGCGGCCTTTGTTGTCGAAGGACATCTGGACCGGACTCGCTAGATCGGGAAACTGTTTTTCCGAGGCGAACAGCTCGATCTTGAAACCGTCCATCAGTTTGAACTTCGCCAGCGCTTCCTTTTCTTCCAAGTAGTTGATCGGTTGCTTGAAATTCGTAGGCACCCCCGGCAGCGGGGCGGTGGCGGCATCGGCGGCGGCG
Organism: Verrucomicrobiales bacterium; assembly: GCA_038204755.1. GTDB lineage: Bacteria > Verrucomicrobiota > Verrucomicrobiia > Verrucomicrobiales > Akkermansiaceae > Luteolibacter. The sequence continues at coordinate 6,624 of JBBRCO010000046.1, read as the reverse complement.
AGATCCATCGTTTTCCCCTGTACTGCAAGCCACACCGCCTGGTCGCGGTTGGCGGTGAGCTTGCGGATTTTTTCAATCTCCAGCGGATAGTTGTCGTCGCCGTAAGGGGCGAACCGGCGGCCGTGGGCATGCACGCCGTTGAGCATGCGGTGGTCCATCTGCCAGAACCACGCCTTGTCGTTGATCAGCGCGCGGAGGGCTTCCGGGTTCGCCTGCGGTATCGTCCTCACCGGCTGGTAGAGTGCCTGGATCAGGAGGTCCGCCAGTTTCCGCTCGCCTTCGGTATTGAGGGAAAATCCATTGATCGTCAGCGGCTTTGGCTCCTTTTCGTAGAGCGCGAGGGTGGGGGAGAAGAGGTCGATGAAGCCGACCTTGTTCTTTTCCGCGACCTCTTTCATCGCGGTGGTGTACAGAGCGAGGTTCGCGTTTTCGGATTTCCCATCCGGCAGATCGAGCGAACCGGAAAGGTTCTCAAACGCGATCGGGGAAACGAGGACCAGCTTCGGTGCGGACCTGGCGTTGTATTTCTGCTCCAGCGTGTGGGTGACAAACGCCTCCAACTCCGCCCGGTAGCGGGCGACCTGGTCCGGGCCGTCGAACGATTCGTTGAAGCCGAAAAACGCCAGCAGCGTGTCCGTCTGGCAAAGCGTCAGCCACTCGTCGTCGCTCGGGTAGTGGCCTTGGCCGCGGTGTTTGTTCAGGTCCGGCCGGATTTTTTCCGCACCGGGAAACGCCCAGGGATTGCCCCGTCCGGCGCGCGGGCGGAAAGCCGGGGTATCGCCCGGATAGCAAAGATTACGCACGCGGAGTTCCGACTGCGGATAGGCCAGGTGCAGCCGGCTCTCGAAAAAGCCAAAATACTGCAGGCGCTCACCCAGCCCGTTGCCAATCAGGGAAATGCGCTCACCGGCCTCCGGCGTGGTGAAAATAGGTGCTGCGCTGAGGGCTGGAGCGATCAGCAGGAGGTGGCAGGAAAGGGAAAGTGAGCGGAGTAGCACGTTGAATTGGGTTTATTGGTGCCATTCTACCACCCAACAGAGGGCAATCTTTCCCATCCTCGAATACCATCTGCCAAAGCCCTGGCTGCCGATCTCAGTGCCCGGCCGCCGCTTTTTTCGCCAAGGCGGCCTTGATGCCCTCGACGAACTCCCGGTCCTGCTCGCTCAGGCGGTCCAGTGCGATTTCCACCGGCTTCCTGTCCACCAGTAGCCGGACTTTTCCGCCGCGGGTGACCGTCGGGTTCGCGGGCGGGGTTGGCTGAACCGGTTCGGTGCCTTTCGGCGCTTCCGCCACCAGATCCTCGAAGGCGATGAGCTTGGCCTCCAACGGCTTGCCCTCGGTGCTGGTCCAGAAACGGGAATGGTAAAGCACGACGTGCGTGACGTAGCGCACCTTTTCTTCCGCAGCCTTGCCGGGCTCCACCGAGGCTCCCGTATTCACGCCGCCGCCGATCGGGCGGATGGTGAACTTCTTGGGAGTCACCATTGGATTTCCCGGAAAATCCGACTGGCCGAGAACATGCGACGCGCCAATCAGCCCATAACACACCACCGCAATGCGAAGTTTCATGAAGCCAATATGGGGTGGACTCCGGAATCGACAATCTCCAATCCTGCTTCCCCAAGGATCCGTTGAGAGTTTTCCTTGAATCCCTGCCGAAGCTTGGGCATATCCCTCCCGCACACAAAGCACCGGGGAGGTGGTCGAGTGGTTTATGGCTCCAGTCTTGAAAACTGGCTTAGGGAAACCTAACGGGGGTTCGAATCCCTCCCTCTCCGCCATTCCAGCAGGTTGCTTGGAATTAAACTGAACCAGCCGTCGCCTGATCTGTGATTTTATCAAGCGGATCTTCGAATCCAAGCCGGGCGTGTCCCATCGGCGCCCAAAATTCACCTCGGCCATCAATGGGCTAAATTTCACTCAAGCGCTTTCTGGTAAGCACTTTTGAGCGTTTCTGCCTCGACTCGTTTTGCGGTCGCGATCAAGGCGTTTTGATCGATCGTTTGACCCACGGCGACCGCCTCATCTTCTGCCTTTCGAAATGTGTCCAGTTCTAGGGAAATCCTCAGATCGGCGGCGACGAGCGTGGCCTTCAGTTCGGCGATTGCTTCGTTTGAAAGTCCCGCAGTGGGGTTGTTCGCCAGTTGTCCACGTTGGTTCCGCTTTTGGTTTAAAACGATCGATTGAGTCGCGATTGTCCCGGCGGAGCGGGTGAAGCTAAGTTGCTGTTCCTCGGTTGTGAGGGCTTTTTCCTCAGCTTCGCGGCGGGCCGCGAGGGCGCTGGCATTGATCCGTGCGGCGGTCCAGTGCTTGAGGGAAGCTTGGAGAATGGGGAGTGGCGGGATTTTGTCGGATGGGGCTTTTTCTTGTTCGGAGATCTGAGTTCTGAGGGCGATCAGCCGGGATTCGATAGCGGGTGGGTTGGCTTGGATTTCTCCGACCTGTTTGCCGTCATTCGTTTGAAACACACGAATAACTCCTTCTGCATCAGCGATGAATGCACGCTTCGCCTCAGCGTCGAGCGCGACGGCGGTGGGAAGAGCGGGGAGATTCTGGACGAGATCCCGGGCAGGACTGAAGTCGGGTTTCCAGAAACGGGCCTTCATGTCGCGTCCTGCGGTGACTGACGATCCGTCGCGGGAGAAGGCAAAGGCGGTGACTCCGCCGGGGTGGGCGTCGATTTTTTTCACCTCGCTGCCGCCGTTCATTTCCCAGAACCGAACGGAGCCGTCCTCGGATGAAGTGGCGAGAATGTTGGAATCTGCGCGGAAGGCGGTGGAGGTGATGGCACCTTGGTGGCCCCGGAGCGTGTGGAATTCGCCGCAACCTTCGCTTTCCCAGACCCAGACGCCGCCATTGCGGTCACCGCTGGCGAGCAGGACGCCGTCGTTGGAAAAATCCAGGGCGGTGATCCAGTCGGTATGTTTTTTGACGGATTTGACCTGCGCGCCGGATTCGGTGTTCCAGAGTTTGAGCAGGCGCGACGGGCCGCCGGTGGCGATGAGGTCAAAGCCGGGGCGGATGTCGGCGGCGAGCACGGAGTCGAATTCCTTTGCCACGGTCAGTTGGCGGCTGCCGTTGCGGATGTCGAAAGTGACGGTGACTCCGGATTTTCCCGGGGTGCCGCCGCCGACGATGAGGTAGCGGGCGTCCGGGGTGAAGCTGAGTGAAACCGGGTCGCCCTCGGGAAATGGGAGGATGCCGGTCAGCTCCAGCGTCTCGGTGTGGTGAAGCAAAATTTGACGCTGGCCGGTGATGGCGATCACTGATGCCCAAGGAGATGCTGCGATGGAATGGATGGCGGACGGGCGGCGGGTGACGATCGGCGGTCCGAGCAGGAGGTCCACGGGCATCGGTGGTGGGCCGTCGGGTTTTGCGGCGGGATCGGAACGCAAGGCGGTCTCGAATTTCGGCTTGGACGGCTTGCGCGCGGAGGAGGATTTGTTTTCCAGCAGGCCACCGCCGATCCAGCGTTTGAGGATCTCGATCTTGTCAGTGGCGAGCTTTTCGCCCTCGGGCGGCATCTTGTGTTCGCCAGTTTGCAGGACACAAGTGATCAGGGTGGCGGCGGTGTCGCCGGGCTCGACGACTTTTCCGCCGGAGCTGCCTTTGAGGGTGCCGGAAAAGGTGGAGAGATCGAGTCCGCCCTTGGTTTTGTCCGGATTGTGGCAGTTCAGGCAGGACTGCTGGAAAATCGGGAAGACGTGGTCGTCATAGGTCGTTTTTTCCTCAGCCGGAGCGGCGGAGGAAACTGCGATCAGGAGGACAAACGGGCGCTTCATGAAATCTGGGCTGACGAGCTTCCGATCCCATACGTGTGCGCGTCCCGCTACTCTAGCGCGAAGTCATAGGAAAATGAGCCTCCACTGGGAATTCAGGCGCGGCCTTCCTCGGCGTCGATCAGATCGAAGTAGGTTTGGATCTCGTCCCGGGTGGCGAATCTGGCTTCCGCTTTCTGTTCGTGCAGCCCTGCGGATCCAGAATCCCGCCAGCCGCGCTTCATCATGAAGCCGTTCCAGACCTCGATCTGCTCCGCGTCCGGCTTGCGGCCGTTCTCAAAGCACCATTCGAGGACTTCCTCATCGCTGCCGGGCCGGAGCGCTCGTGAGCTCAGATCGTCGAAGTCCACTCCGAGAAATTTGCACACGCGATCGTCGAACGTGCGGCTCCCCTCCAGCGGGCCGATGTGATAGCCTGCAGGAAGTTTTCCCTCCGCATGAAGGCGGATTTTGTCGATGATTCTCGCAAAAATCACGATGCCGTGGACTTGGTGGCGGGGGCTGCGGATAGGGAATGACATGGCGCAAAATTGGATCGTTGGTGGGTGGCTGGCAAACCATTTCCTTAAGCTGTATTTACGATTGAATCGTTCGTTTGACTTTGCGGGTTGATCCGCATTGAGTGTTCGGAACCTATGCGCGAACTGACCTTCCCTGAATCCGGACCGAAGCGGAAACTGCTGGATGCCGCTGAACAATTGTTTGCGGAAAAGGGATTCGAAGCGGTATCCGTCAGGGATGTCACCCAGCTTGTGAAAATGAGCGTCGCGGCCGTGAACTATCACTTCGGCAGCCGCGAATGGATGATGACGCTGGTGATCATGCGTTACGCTAACCCGGTCAATGAAGAGCGCCTTGCCCGCCTCGAATCCGCCGAGCGGAAATGGGCCGGAAAGAGCCTGCCGCTAGAGGAAATCATTGATGCCTTCGTACGCCCGCTGCTGGGCCAGGCCCGCATGAGCGATCTGCCGGAGAGCCTGCTTTACCAACTGCTCGGGCGAATCTTCGCGGAAAACGGCGATGGACTATCACCTGTGATCGAAGAGCAGTTCCGCCACACCAGCGATCGTTTCGCACGGGCGTTTGAGAAGGCTCTGCCGTCCGTTTCTGCCGAAGATCTCGCCGCGCGTATCCATTTCATGACCGGTGGTCTCGTCCATCTTCTCACCCATCAGGAAATGCTCGCAAACGAAGCGGTCATTCCTAACATGGAGGCGTCTTTGGGGCGTTTCATGCGTTTCGCCGCCGCCGGCCTGCGGGAGGGCACGGAGACCGCCGAGGTGCCCGAGGTGCCCGAGGTGCCCGAGATGACCGAGATGACCGAGGTGACCGAGGTGACCGAGGTGACCGAGGTGACCGAGATGACCGAGATGACCGAGATGACCGAGGTGCCCGAGGTGCCCGAGATGCCCGAGATGCCCGAGATGCCCGAGATGACCGAGATGACCGAGATGACCGAGGTGACCGAGGTGCCCGAGGTGCCCGAGGTGCCCGAGGCGCCCGAGGTGCCGGTGGTGCCGGTGGTGCCGGTGAAAAAAGGCCCGCAGGCGATGTTTGATTTCTGACGATCACGATGTGGTGGCATTTGCCGTGGCGTCGGCTGCTTATTCACCGGCGGCGGCGGACAGGGCGGGGAATGCTTCCAAATTGTCTCCGATGTCCGTCTGCCATCTGCTGGTGGCGAACCTGCGCGAGTGGGGGAAGGTTGAGAGTTGAGAGTCAAAGAACTGCCGCGTGTGCGATTCTCCAACTATCAACTATCAACTATCAACCAAAGACCATCAACCGATTCACGCGAACAATTCCTTTGCCGTGTAGGCCATGCCGATCGCCGCAGCGGCGTCTCCGCCGGCGGCCCATTCGAATTCCGTGGTGACCTTGTTCGGATCGAGCGGGCTGACGCGATATACCGGCCAGGCGCGGTCAGCGAAGCCTTCCTTGATCCACACCATGTATTGGTCGCGGAACGACGTTTCCGCTAGGCCTCCGCCGATGACGACAAGGCCTGGATCGAACACACGCACCATATCGGCGATTAGATAGCCGAGGATGAATCCCTGTTGTTTGAAAATGCTGACGGCGAGTTCATCGCCCTTTTCCGCGAATTCACGCAGCTTGAACGCCTTTTCCTCGATCGGTGCTTCGGTTGCATTGAGCGGGTGATTTGCCCACTGCGGTTTGGCGAGTTCCAAGCGCAGGCGGCGGCGCAATGCCATGAGTGAAACCCACGCTTCGGCGCAACCCGTGAGGCCGCAGGAGCAGGCGGGCAGGCTGCCATCGTCCTCGCGGAAGGGCACGCTGACGTGGCCTACTTCCAGCGCGAGGCCGTTTTCGCCCTCGTAGCTGCGACCGCCGGGGAGCACCAGACCGCCACCGAGCCCGGTGCCGGGTGCCACGAGCATCAGGCTGCCGAGGTGTTTGCGGCGTAGCGCATATTCACCGAGAGCGGCGGCGTTGCCGTCATTTGTCATGAAAACCGGAACGCCGGTGCGGGCGGAAAGTTTGCCGCGGATGTCGGTGCCCACCCAGTCATCGCCGAGATTCGCGCGGCCCCAGATCACGCCGTCGCTGCTCGGGGCTGGCACGTCCAAGCCGATGCCTTTGACCGCGCTGCGATCAATGCCGGCGGCTGCGGCGAGTTGGTCGATGGCGCTGTCGAGCTGGCCAAAGGTGGCTTCATAGCCGTCCTTCACCATGCTTCTCACCTCCGTGAGCGGTCCGACCTGTTCGGCCAGATGATTTACCAAAACGGCCTTCACCGTGGTCCCACCAATGTCTAACCCGACGAAATAAGTAGTTTGATTTTCCATACTGTTGAAGAGATTGTTTGCCCTCGTCAGGCCTG
>JBBRCO010000045.1:0-25958 GCA_038204755.1 Verrucomicrobiales bacterium | reverse complement strand
GAAGAGGGAGAGAGTTGTCGGTTGTCCGTTTTCCGTTGTCGGTGAAGAGGGAGAGGGTTGTCAGTTGTCCGTTTTCCGTTGTCGGTGAAGAGGGAGAGAGTTGTCAGTTGTCCGTTTTCCGTTGTCGGTGAAGAGGGAGAGAGTTGTCAGTTGTCCGTTTTCCGTTGTCGGTGAAGAGGGAGAGAGAGTTGTCGGTTGAGCTGACAGAGCACACAGACCACTGACCACAGACAACGGACAACGGACAACGGACCACAGACAACGGACCACAGACCACAGACCACAGACAACTCTCCCACCCCACGTGCATCTCGTTTTTCTCAATCAATACTATCCGCCGGACGCGGCCCCCACGGGGGTGATGCTGGAGGCAGTGGTGGAGCGACTGGCAGAGCAGGGCCATGATGTGACGGTGGTCTGCGCACAAGGCGGGTATGCGGGAGGGGCGCGCAAAGAGGTGGTCGGTGGTCCGTTGTCGGTTGTCAGAGAGGAGTGTAGCGGTGCGTCCGCGACCTCCGCTTCTTCCTCTGTCTCTCAACCTCTTCACCATCAACCATCAACACTCAACTCTCAACTATCTCCCTCCCTCCACATCGTCCGCCTCGGCGCCTCGCGGTTCGGCCGGGGGAGCTTCTTCGGCAAACTGGCGGACTATACTTCCTTCTACCTCGGCGCGGCGTGGAAGCTTTTGTTGCTGCATCCCCGGCCTGACAGGATCATTGCGCTGACCACGCCGCCGTATCTGTCGGTAATGGCGCGGCTGGTTTCGAAACTCCGCGGGGCGGACCACGCGCACTGGGTGATGGATCTCTATCCGGATGTGATGGTGGCCCACGGGATGCTGGCGGAGGGCGGTTGGAAGCACCGGCTGCTGGCGGCGCTCGCGCGCTGGGGATTCGGCGGCAGCCGCTGTGCTGCCATTCTCACGCTTGGGCCGGACATGGCGGAGAGGGTGGGGCGGCTGAACATCGAACATCGAAAGTCGAACATCGGACATCGAAATGCAGAGGATTATAACGGCGGGATTGCAACCGTTGCCTCTTCCATTGTCTCCCAACTCTCTTCCATCCAGTGGGTGCCGTTGTGGGGCGAATCAGCAGGGCCTGACTGCCAGGCGCATCCACTTTTCAATACTATCAGTGGTCCGTTGTCCGTGGTGGGCAGTTGCGGCGCGTCTGCGATCGTCGCTTCTTCCTTCGACTCTCAACCCCAAACTCCCCACTCTCAACTATCTCCCACCTTGCGTGCGAAGCGCGGTTGGCGTGACGACGAACTGGTCGTGATGTATTCCGGCAACATGGGATTGGGCCATCGTTTCGGGGAGTTCCTAGCGGCCGCTAGGGAGAAGAGTAGTCAGTTGTCAGAGATCAGCCGTCAGGAAGACCATCAACCATCAACTCCCAACTCTCAATTTTCTCCCAACTTCCGCTTCGTCTTCTACGGGGCAGGGAAGCGGAAAAAGGAAATCGAGGCATTTATGCTCGCCCACCCGGAATGCCGGATCGAGCTTCACGACTACGCCCCGGCGGAGGAGCTGGCGGAGCACCTGCGAAGTGCGGATGTGCATCTAGCATCGCTCGATGCGGCCTGGACCGGGACGATGGTGCCCAGCAAACTGCAAGGAATCTTTGCGGTAGGCAAACCGGTTATTTTCGTGGGTTCACCAGAATCGAGCATCGGCCGTTGGGTGGCGGAAAGCGGTGGCGGCTGGCGGGTGGAGCCGGATGATGTGGACGGGCTGTTAGCCGCGCTGGACGAGGCGGGCAATCCAGAAGTCCGCATGAAGCGCGGAAATGCCGCCGGAAAATTTGCGAAGAACCATTTTGACAAAAATACCAACGCCGCCCGTGTGGCGAAAAGCTTCACTCGGTAGGGCGCGATCCGCCGGGCGCACCGACGCTACGATCTTCCACCAGTAGCTGATTCTTCGTTGATCCGGCTGATCAGCCGGTGTCGCTATGGCGGGATGAAGTGGCTCGGCCGAGGTCATCCGAACCAACCGTTTTGAACCTTTTCCGTCTTGCTCCGGGCTGGTGCTGCCTCTATCTCGTCCCGGAACAGTGAATCGTCCTTACGCCATTTCCCATGCTTCATGAAGTCCTGATCATGTTTCTGCTGGCGCTCGCGCTTTCGTTGGTGCTGACCCGCGTGATGCTGGCGGTTGCCCCGCGCCTGGGTCTAATGGATCAGCCGGGAGAGCGCCGCATCCACGCAACGCCGATCCCACGGGCGGGTGGTTTGGCCATCTGGCTCACTTTCATGGCGGTCATGATCCTCGGCCTGTCGAGTCGCATGATGACCATCGGCGGCAATCTTTCATGGCGATGGCTGGGGGCCTTCGCCGCCGGGTCACTGGTGCTGGTGGTGGCGGGGATTCTCGACGACCGGAAGGGCCTTTCGCCGTTGGTAAAACTGGGGGCGCATGTGCTCGCTCCGGCGGTCTTCTTCCTGATCCGGCCGATGAGCAGCGGGTTTTTCCCGGAGCACTGGCCGTTTGTTTTTGATTTTGCGTTGTTTGTGGTCTGGTCGGTAGTGCTGATCAACGCGTTCAACCTCATCGACGGCCTCGATGGTCTTTGCGGCGGGCTGGCGGCGCTGGCGACCGGTGCGCTCGGTCTTTTGTGTCTGGTAAATGGCCGTCTTGATTCGGCAGTCCTTCTGTTCGTGATGGGCGGCGCGATCCTCGGGTTTTTGAAATACAATTTCAACCCGGCGCGGATTTTCCTCGGTGATGCCGGGTCCATGCTGATCGGTTTTTTCCTGGCAACTGCGGCGACCGATGCGGTGGGGCGCAAGGCGGTGGTGGGGATCATCCTGCTGCCGATCGCGGTGGCGGGAGTGCCGTTGCTGGACGTGCTGCTAGCGATCTGGCGGAGGGGCGCACGGCGGATGGTTTCGAAGCTGCGCGGGGAAAAGGTGGAGGGTGGAATCTTCTCGGCCGACAGTGACCACCTGCACCATCGGCTGCTGCGTGCGGGCGGCTCCCAGCGCAAGGTGGCCACGACGCTGCAGGCGATCTCGATCGTGCTGGCGGTGCTGGCTTTCCTGCCGTTGTTCCTTGGTGATAGATTATTAGGCATCTCCCTGGTTGGTTTCCTGATCGTGGCCCTGGTGGGTGTCCGGAACCTGATGCGGGTGGAAATGGAGCACACGGGCAACGCGATCCATCTCGCGATCAAACTGCCGGGCCACCGGCGGCGGGTGGCGGCGGCCTTGTTCGGCTACGATCTTTTTATCCTTTGCCTGGCCGGTGTGGCGGCGGTGGGGATAGAGACCAACCTGCTGGTGCGCGGGGCGGATACGGCGGAACTGGCGAAATTCATCCTGATTTTCACCACCTTTGGCAGCGTCGTGCTATTGGTTGCGCGCGTGCATCAACGGTTGTGGGTGCGCGCGACGATGCGTGACATCCTCTCGTTGCAGTTTTGGCTGATGGTCGCCGCGCTGGCTTCGTTCACCTTGTTCAGCCTGATTTATTCGAAACTGGAATGGAGTGGATTGCGGTTGGCGGTGATTGCTTTTGTTTTCGCCTGCACGGGGGTTTGTCTCCCTCGGGTACTGTTGGAACTGTTGCGGGAACTGGCGTTGGAGGCGAGGCACCGCAGTCCGCTGGGAAATTTGGTAGAGGGAGATTACGGGCCGGTGGTGATTTTCGGAGCGGGTGACAAGGGCACGCTTTTTCTCGATCACCTGAAGGCGAGTTCCCACGATCTCTATCCGAAAATGCGGGTGCTCGGATTTGTCGATGAATCGTGCGTGTTGCACGGGAGGCAGATGAGATCCTTCCGGATTCTTGGCGGCCTATCTGTGATTCCCAGGCTGGTGGAAGAGGAAGGCCTGCGGGGCATTGTTCTTGCGGTCGCAAAACCCAGTGAAGAGCTGCTCAAGCGGATCGAGGCAATATCCGATGAATACAATCTGAAGGTCTATCGGTGGAGCGTGAATCTGGCCGAGGCGTGAGAATGCCCGATAGTTAGGCCGTGCGCCGCAGGGTGCGCCGACTTTGCCATCTTCCCCCGCGAGGCTGTCTTGGAAGTGAAGAAATGTTGGGAAATGGAAAAATGAACCACAGTTGAAAAGGATGCACGCGGATGAAAGAGGTATATGATCTTAAGAATGATCCTATTTCCTGGTCTTTATCCGCGCTCTTCATCTGTGTTCATCCTGTCCATCCGCGGCAGAACGACTTTTTCTAATTTTTTAGACAGCCTCTACGGCGGGATGAAGTGAGTCGGCCGCAGCCTTCCGACCCTCTCATTTTCGTGCCTGCTGCTTCAAATCATGAAATTCGATTTTTCCGAATGTTGGCTCCCTTTAGCGGTAGTGATTGCCCTGTGGGTTCCGCCGATGGCGGCTGCCTCGTATGAGTGGGGACACGGTGAATATTACAACTACGGCTGGTTCGTCCCGCCTGCGGCCGTGTGGCTGATGGTCCGAAGGTGGAAGGAGACGCCCGGAGCGGTGGTGATTCCTTCGCGCGGATTTCGGTGGGCGCTCCTGCTGCTGGTGCCCTGGTTCACCGCACTGCGGATTCTTGGACACGCAGATCCCTCGTGGCGGATGCCGATGGGAGTTTCTGGCGCGACAGCGGCGGCAGTCGGGCACCTGTGGATCGCCAAGGCGCGCGGCTGGCGGGTGTCTGCGGATTACCTGTGGATTACGCTGCTTTTTCTATCCGCCCTGCCGTGGCCCAGCGTGATAGAGTCTGGAATCGTCCGGAACCTGACCCAAGGCGTGGTGGCGGTGGTTTCCGAGATTTATCAACTCAACGGCAAGCCGGTGGAGGTGATGGGCGACCGCCTGCGGCTGCACGGCCTGACAGTGGAGGTGACCGACGGCTGTAGCGGCGTGCGTTCGTTCCAGAGTTTTGTGATGGCCACCTGGTTTTTCGCGGAACTCCAGCGTCTGCGCGCGACGCGCACGATGATCCTCCTGATCTGCGCCTGCGGTGTGGCGTTTCTGATCAACACCGTGCGAACCTATGCTCTGGCGGAAATCCGTTTCGTCAGGGGCGAGGAGGCGTTCCACCGCGCTCACGATCTGCTCGGTCTGCTGGCGTTTCTGGTGAGCGGGCTTCTCTTTTTCTGGATTTCCGGCAGACTCTCGGAGGCCCCCCGCAGAAAGCTGGTAAAATCCGTGCAGCGCTAATAGAGTCGCTTTTCATCCGCAATGCTTCGTAATTTCATCAATGCCGTCTGGGACCGTTGGGCCAACCTGCATCCGTTTATCAGGTTCCTGTTGGCGGCGGGGCTGGTTGCCCTGGGAGGCTTCCTGTTTTTGAAACCCAGCTACCGGGCATTCAAAGCGTGGCGGCTGGAAAAGAACCTTGTCGCCGCCGAAAAGGCCGTGAAGGAGGTGCGCATGGACGAGGCACGCGATCTTTCTCTCACCGTCCTGCGGGCGGGCGACTCACGCATCGAGGCTTACAGGATTTTGGAAAAATCCACCGCCTCCCTGCGCGATCCGATGCACGGCGACATCGCCCGCGCGCTGATGAGCCACCCGGAGGGATCAGAAGAGGATCGCCTGAATGGATTCCGCGGAATGGCGCCGGATGCGCCGCTCGGAGTGCTGGGTCAGGCGTGGGCAAGCTTACCGGAGGCATTGCGGCAGAATCCCGGATTCGCCACGGTGTTCGCCGTCCGACTGATCGCCGGGCAACGTTTCAGTGAAGCTGCGTCCGTCCTGTTGGCGGTGCCCGAGCCGGCGCGGACAGCGGAGGTGAACCAAGCGCTCGTCCGGGTTCTGTTAGGAAGCGGGAAAAAGGACGGTTTCGACGAGGCCCAGCGGTGGATCGCCGCCAAGTGGCCTGCTGGAGACCAAGAGATTTCCGGCTGGTTCGACGTATTCGAGGAAATTCCGGTGGCCAGCCTCAGGGCGGATCTGCTGGAGCCAGTGCGCGAGAGCTTGTCGATGCCCGGCCAAGCGGACTCCGCCCGCGGCGCGCTGGCGATTCTCCGTCTGGAGTATGCCGCGAACTTCGCCGGACGCGCCACGGTGCTGGATAGGGCCATCATCCGCTGGAAGGACGAGGCACCAGAGACACTCGCGAAGTTCCTGCGGGACATCGGCACCCACCGGATGCTGATAGAAACCTTCCCGATCAAGCGGCTGGAGGACCATCCGGGAATCCTGCCCTATCTGCTGGAATCGATGGAGAACTTCGGCGCGTGGGATCAGCTTGCGCTCCTGTTGGATACCCACGGTGACAGGCTCCCGAAAACCGAACTGCTCGCCCGTCGCGCGGTCATGGCCGCGAAGACGGGCGACACTCCCGCACTCGTCCAGAGATGGAACGAAGCCATGGGCGAGGCGAGGTCCGGCGCCACGCGCAACGCCTTTCTGATGATCCATCAGATCGCTGCGGACGCCGGACTGGAAGCCGAGGCAGGGCAGGCGATGCTGGAGGCGATCCGTCAGGGCCGGGGACCGCTGCCGCTTTATGCGGATCTCAAGTTCCTGCTCAATATCCTCGCCAGCCAGGGGCGGGAAAACGAACTCCTGCAGGTCTGCGCGATCTATCTGCCCTTCGAGCCCGGCAATCCGGTGCTGCTCACCCAATACGCCTATCTCGCCTGTCTCAATGGACTTGCCGACGGGAAGACCATCCTGAAAGCGGTGAAACCCATGGCCGATGCCTTTCCCGATGCGCTGCCGATTCAATGTGTGCTCGCCACCGCCTACCTCAGCGACGACCAGCCCGCCGCCGCCATTGAAACGCTGGACCGGCTCAAAGTGCAGCCTGAGAATATCGCCCCCAGCTACCGCGTCGCATTTCTAACCTGCCAAGTGCTCGCCAAACGCATCCCGAAAGACGATCCCCAAATCACCAACTTTCCGTGGAAATCCCTGCTGCCATCCGAGCGGCGGAAATTCGGGGAATGGATCAGGGCGGCGAATCCGTAGGAGATTTTGAACAAGCGCTTTCCATCAGGTCTAATGGAAAATGGCGGGCAGGCGTGAATCCTGAGCTGTAAACATGGAGAAAATGTGTCCGGACTGTCTCAGTCGGGAAGCGAATCCGGATCAGACAGTCGGGAAATAATCTAATAAATAGCGCAGGCGGGCCCAAACAGGTCCGCCTTTTTTATTGGCCGGAAGGGCTCCCGTGGATTCTTTGTAGTGATAGTTTGCAATCTTTTTCATTGGTCTTCGTTCACGAGATGCTCTTTGAGGTGTCTCTTGATAGACTTCGGCAGGCAGGATGACCGAAACGGACTTGCTCTAGCAGGTCACGATTTCGGGTTCAGGCGTTTCCGTTTTCATGGCGGATGAATGGCCCAATGATGCGGTCACGTAAACGTCGGATCCAGCTTGGGGAGAAAACCCGTGATCCTTGCTTTCAATGAACCGCGATGCCGGCGCCGAGGCCATCCCAACCGGCGCAGCCGGGTCCGTTGAGGACAGTGGTGTTTTACTCCGGCAGCGTCACTTGCAGGACGACGGAATCTGCCAGTGCGGTCAGTGGCGCGCCTTCGCGTGGGAGCAGGATGAACTGTCCCTTCGTGAAATGGCGGCCGCCTTCGCTTTCCAGCTCGCCCTCGACGACGGATAGAATGGAGAACCGACCGTCCCGCGGGTTGGTGATGGTTTCACCGCTTTTCACCGACTTCTTGTCGGTTGTGAAATACTCGCAGGTGGCGAGGGTTTCGCTGCTAGGGACATCCATGGCTGGCTCGAAGTCGTTGAAGTCAATGCTCGCGAGGGACTCGGATACGTGTAGCTCACGCGGCTTCCCATCGAGGCCGAGACGGTTCCAATCGAAGACTCGATAGGTGGTGTCCGAGTTCTGTTGGATCTCGTGGATCAGGAATCCGGCCCCGATCGCATGCAGCCGTCCGGACGCGATGAAAATCGAATCGCCCACCTGCGGGGTGATCGCGTGTACGAAATCGGCCACGCTGCCGTCCTTGATGGACTTTTCGAAATCCGCGCGGGTGACGCCGTTTTTGAGACCCACGTAGAGTTTCGCTCCGGGATCGCAATCCGCGATGAACCACATTTCCGTTTTCGGGTCGCCACCGAGGCTGGCCGCCAGATTGACCGGCGGGTGGACCTGGATGGACAGGTCATCGCGGGCATCAAGCACCTTGATGAGGATGGGAAAACGCGGGTGGTCATGGAAACCCTCACCGAAAATTTCCTTGCGGTGGTTCGTCCACAAATCGTGCAAAGTGCTGCCCGCGTAAGTGCCCTCATCGACGACCGATTGCTCTCTTTCGCGGTCCACGATTTCCCATGACTCGCCGAAGGGCTGCTTCGGGTCCGGCAGATGGCGGCCATAAACGCGTTCCAGTTCGCGTCCGCCCCAGACGCGTTCCATATAAAGCGGGGTGAAGGTGATCGGTTCCATGCAGCTGGAGATAGGGAGTGCAACCGGTTTTGGCAATGGCGGATGAAGCCTGCGGTTGACCCAGCTGATTCGTGGGGCAAACTGGTTGGGCTTGGCAGATATCAAAACACCTCCCGCAGATCTCGCACCGCCTCCGAAGAAGCGGCGGAAACTCCGGCGCTGGATCGTGCTGGCAGTGTTGCTGCTCGGGCTCGTCTGGCTGAACGGCCCCGGACTGCGGTGGATCGCGCCGATGGTGGTATCGCATTTTCTCCAAAAAGCCGGGCTGAAGGGGACTTTCAAGCTGGAGGGCAGTCTCACTGGAGGCCTCTCGGTTTCGGACCTGCGCCTCGGTGGCGATAAGGAACTCGCCGGACTCTCGGTGGACAGGGTCATGCCGGTTTACCAACTCAGGAAACTAATCCATGGCGAAATCGACGGCCTAACGATCAATGGCCTGCATGCGGACCTGCGTCTCGGCCTGAAAAAAGAGACCGTGGAAAAGCCTCCGTTCGATCTCGCAGAACTCGTCGAAACCCTGCGCACCGTGCGGTCGCGAATCGCGCCCGCCGCCATCGATCTCAAAAACATCAGCCTCTCCGCAACCCGCGGCGGGAAGCCGGTCTTTTCCCTCGCTCCCAGCAATCTCTCCCACCGCCCCGGCAGCGCAGAAATTACGCTGGAGCTCGGTGCCATCACCGATCCAACAGGAAAGACCTGGCCCTCTCAGAAATCCGCAGTGCTCTGGAATGCGGACGAAATTTCCATCGCTCGCCTCGATCCCTTGCCGGGCGTCAGCGTGAGCGATTTGATCGTGCGGCTACCCTCTGGCGGCCTGCCGTCGGTGGACACTCAACTGCGGGTGGACGATGCGGTTTTTGTCATCGGCAGCTCGCCGGGATTTGCCTCGGTGAAGATCGACCTGCGCGAAGGGAAACTCCAGATAGCGGAAACAGCGAAACGCTTCGGCGTGGAAATTCCCGCCAGCGCCACGCTTACCTCGCTGGCCATCGACGTCGATGGAGTTCTACCCGATCCCAAGGCCGCAACCGGCAGCGCGCGGGTACTGTTGGAAAATGTGGTGTTCAGGGATTGGAGCGCTGCGGAAGTGAATCTCGGTACCTCGCTGCAATCCGACCTCGCCACACTGACGGTCAATGCGAAGGCGCTCGGCACGGAACTGACCGTGGAGGCAGGGGCTCCGGTCACACGCTCTGCCACCCAATTCCTGCTAGGAAATGCAACCGGCCGTTTCAACATCACCAGCGTGCCCGCTCTCCTCGCCGAACTCGCGAAACGCACGCCCGCCATCGATCCTAACGCTCCGGTGCCGCCATCCTCGCTGGAAGGAAATTTCACCCTCGCCCTCGCCCTCACCGGCAACCGCCCGCAGGCCGCCGATGTGGATTTGGTGATCAAACCCACGGACCCGAAGCTCGCGTCCGACATTTCCGCCAAAGGCCACTGGCAGCCGGACGCGCCCGTCACTGCGGAACTCGCCGTGGACGGTTTGAAAGCCAGTGTGATCTATCAAATCCAACCCGCCACCTATCAGGCATCGCTCGGCCTTGACGGGTTCACCAACACCCGCGTTGATCGTTGGCTGGCCATCGTGAAGGTGAAACCCGGCGGCATCGCGGACCTCACTGGAAAGTGGAGCGGCGGCGGCGAGATCAAGACCGGCAGACATCACGGAGAAATCAATTTCACCCGGGCGGCGTGGACCCGCGAAAGCGGCCCGGCGATCACCGCGATCGGCGGTGTGGCCTACGACTGGCCCGGCAAGGTGGAGACCAGGGGCCTGCGCCTGCAATCGAACGATCAGACCATTGCCCTCGAAGCCGCGCTCGCCGATGACCTGCTAGTCCTCAAACGTTTCCTCTGGACCGATGGCACGGGAGACATCGCCGAAGGCACCGCCAGCCTGCCGGTGCCGAAGGATTTTTCAGAATGGCGCGAAATGCTGGCGAACGACGCGCGGCCGATAGAGTTGGACATCACTTCGCGCGTTTTGTCGCCGGGGCTCCTCAAGCAATGGCTGCCTGCGGCGGAGAAGATTGATCCGCGCTCCACCGGACAGGTCCAGCTCAAGATTTCCGGCACCTACGCAGAGCCGGTAGTGGATGCCACACTGGAAGCCCGCGATCTCCGCTCGCCTGCCCAACCGAAGCTGCCGCCCGCCGATTTGAAAGTGACGCTCAAGGGCGGTGACGGAAAACTAACGCTCGATGCCATCGCCACCGCTCCCGATTTTCCAGCGGCGACGATGAGGGCGAACCTGCCATTCCGTCCTTCGGAATGGGCGAAGGACCCGAAGCTGATAGCCGGGGAGCCGCTGGATGCGCGTGTGGATCTCCCACGACTGGATCTTTCGCGTTTCACCACCCTCGTTCCATCCGCAGAGCAGGTCACGGGCTTTCTAACCGGGAATGTGGTGGCCAAAGGGAAAATCGGCAAGCCAGGGCTGAAAGGTGAGCTCACCCTCGCCAGCGGTGGGATTCGTTTCAAGGACGGTCGTTTTCCCGCTATCGAAAATCTCACAGCCGCGGTCGATCTCGCTTTGGACAAGATCAGTTTGAAATTGCTGAAAACCACCGTCGCGGGCGGCACGCTCACCGGCAGCGGATCGCTCGCGATCACTTCTGGCAAGCCGGGAAACCTCGATTTCAAATTGCGCGGCGACCACCTGCCGCTGCTCCGCAACGACCTGCTGATCCTGCGGGCCAACATCGATCTCCGCCTGCAAGGACCGTGGGAGAAGGCCGCTCTATCCGGCACCGTCGGCGCGGTGGACAGTGTGTTCTATCGGGATATCGAATTGCTACCCATCGGCACGCCGTTCAACTCACCATCTGCCGCAGCGTTGCCGAAAATCGATCCGCCGAAAAGCAGCAGCCCGTCGATGCCCGAGCCATTCCGCAACTGGGGACTCAACGTCACCGTGCGCACGCAGGAGCCGTTCCTCATTCGCGGAAACCTGGCGACGGGCGAGGTGAACGGCAGCATCCGCGTGGGCGGCACTTTGGGAAATCCGCTGCCGGATGGATCGATGAAAATCTCCGAATTTCGGGCGACGCTGCCGTTCAGCACGCTGTATGTCCGCTCCGGCACGGTTTCCTTCACTCCGGCGGCGGGCTTTGATCCCATCCTCGAAATCCGTGGCACCGCCGAGCCGCGTCCCTATCAGATCACGGTCTATGCTTATGGCCGGATGTCGAATCCGCAACTGGTGCTGACCTCGAATCCACCACTGCCGGACAACGAAATTATGACGCTGCTGGCCACCGGAACCACCACCACCGGCCTGGAAAATCCGCAGGCCGCGTCATCCCGCGCGTTGCAGCTCCTCGCAGAAGAAATCCGGCGCGGTCGGTTCCGTTTCGGTAAACAATTGCGACCATTGTTAGGCCTGCTGGATCGCGTCGATTTCAGCATCGCCGAGGCGGATCCCTATTCGAGCGATTCATTTTCCACCGCTACCCTTGCTCTCACCGACCGCTGGTTTCTGTCCGCCGGTGTGGGCGGGGAAGGGGATTCCCGTGTCATGGCCATCTGGCGTCTCTCGTTCCGCTGATGAATTTCCACCGCGTCACCACTGTTTTTCTAGCCGTCGCGGTCGCAGCCGGTGCGGAAACGAACGTGAGGATCACCGGATCGAAACAGAAAAGCGAGGGCGGGCTGCTGGGCCTGATAGGCGAACGGATGGCGCACGTCCGCAGCAAGCCGGCCTCCACCTGGCGGGCGGACGACGCCGCTTTCCTGCTGCGCGAGGTGATGAAAAAAGACGGATACTCCGAGGTGCGGGTGGATTGGAAAATCGTGAAAAGTGATGAGATCCTGCTCACCGTGCATGAAGGGCCCAGGCTTTCGTTAGGAAAGGTGACGATCAATGGCGTGCCCGCCGAGGATTTGAGCAAATTTGTCAAACTCTACAGTTCGCCTGCGGAAAAGGGCCGTCCGCTTGTTTCCGGCACCGCCCCGTTCAGAGATGGGGATGTGGCGACCGGGCTTTCCTTCATCAAACAGGAACTCAACGCCGAGGCCTACTGGTCGGCGGAGGCCGTCGTCGCCTCGCGCGAAACTGATGCCGCCACCGGCGCGGTGAACGTGACGATCAACGTCACGACCGGCGTGCTCCATCACATCGCCACCCCGCGGATTTCCAGTCCGGACGGACGCGGCATTGATGAAACGAAGGAGGCGGTGAAACCGTTTATCGGGAAAAAAGCACGGACGGCGAACCTCAACGCAATGCGGCTGGCAGTGGAGGAGAAATTCGGCAGCAGCGGTTATAAAGACGCAACGATCCAAATGGGGCGCACGCTGGCATCGCCGCAGTTCATCCCGGAATTTTCCATCGACCTCGGCAAGCGGGTGAAGCTCGATAAGATGCAGATCGACGGCCTCGAACGGACAAATCCGGAGCGCATCAGCAAGCGTCTGAAAAAGCTCGAAGGCGATTGGTATGACGAGGCGGCGATGAACAAATACCTGCGCGGACTCCTCGCGACAGGCGCGTTTTCCTCGGCACGGGTGGAGACGGCGGAGGCAGGCGAGGGGACGATCGATGCCACGCTGCATTTCACGGAAGCGCGCGCGAAGGAGGTCACTCTGGCTGCGGGCGTCGGTTCCTATCAGGGTTTAATCACCCGCGTCACCTATGCAGACCGGAACCTTTTGGGGGAGCTGTTGGGTTTCAGTTCGGGCTTCGAGTTCAGCTCGCGCGGCGTTCTGGGAGAAACGAAGGTCACCGATCCGTGGCTTTTCGGCTCGGATGTTTCCGGGACCGCCCGCATTTACGCGCTGATTTACGGTCGCGAGGGATACAGCACCTTCGAGAGCGGGCTCGACGCCAGGCTCACCTGGAAATTCGGCGACCACTACTCGCTGGATCTTCTTGCGGGCACGTCGATCGTGAATCTAACGAGCGATGGATTGCCGACCGCTGATCTGGGAGAGACCGTTTACGCCCATCCTAAACTGCGGCTCACACAAGCGCTCGACTACCGCGATAGCCCGGTGTTGCCTACCAGCGGCTGGCATTTGGAAACGCCGCTGGAAATCGGCGCGGCGGTGGGTGATCTATCCACGTCCTACGTTCAGGCAGGCCTGACCGGAGGCTGGTATCACAAGATCAGCCGGAACTGGCAGCTCGGAATCGGCGGCGAGTGGGGGATGATCATTCCCTCGGGCGATGGCACGGACATGCCCATCGACCTGCGGCTTTTCAACGGCGGTTCCCGCAGCGTGCGCAGTTTCCCCGAGCGGGAACTTGGCCCACAGTCGGCTAACGGCTATGCGCTCGGCGGCGAGGCGATGTGGAACGCCAATGTGGAACTAGGCCGCAAGCTGGCGGGTGCATTATCGGCGGTGGTCTTCTTCGATGCTGGTTCACTCTCCCAGAACTACGACGGGCTCACCTCCGCCGACATCGAGGTGGCGACAGGTCTCGGTCTGAGGCTGGATCTGCCCATCGGCCCGGTGCGTTTGGAATACGGCTATAACTTGACGAAAGACCCCGGCGAGCCGGCGGGCACCATCCATTTCGCCATCGGCTACGCCTACTAGGAATTTGGAAGACCAGTGACCGGCGGCGGCAAGGCCATCCTCGTTTTCCATGGTTTCATCCGCCCGGTGCGCAAGCTTCCGACCAAGAACAGGCTCCGGGTGCACACGGTTCGCCGCGATGATTTTTGAAATAGCACCCGGCGAAAACCGCCGGAAGTGAAAGCCACCCCTTGATCCAGCCGTATCACCGATCCGATCCGATCCGATCCGATCTCTCGTGCGGAACCCGCTACCTCCCTTATTTCTGTCATGCGCCTCTCCATCCTGCTAGTTTTCTCTTTGTCCTGGCTTTACGCCCGTGCTGCCGAATACGACGTCGTGATCTACGGCGGAACGAGTGCGGCGATCACTGCGGCGGTCCGGGTGAAACAGCTCGGCAAGTCGGTGGTCATCGTTAGCCCGGACAAACATCTGGGAGGGCTCTCCAGCGGGGGGCTTGGGTTTACCGATACCGGGGACAAGTCGGTGATCGGCGGGCTTGCCCGCGATTTCTATCAACGCGTATGGGCACACTATGATCGGTCCGATGCGTGGCGTTGGCAGAAAAAGGAGGAATACGGCAACAAGGGGCAGGGCACTCCAGCGATCGACGGCGCGCTACGCACAATGTGGATTTTCGAGCCGCATGTGGCGGAGGGGATTTTCGAGGATCTTGTGCGGGAGAACCAGATCCCGGTGCTCCGCGACGAATGGCTGGACCGCGGAAAGGGTGTGAAGAAGGATGGTGCGCGGATTGTTTCCATCACCACGCTGAGCGGGAGAACCTTCGAGGCAAAAATGTTCCTCGATGCCACTTACGAGGGCGATCTGATGGCTTCGGCCGGAGTGGACTATCATGTGGGCCGCGAGGCTGCTAGTGTTTACGGTGAAATGTGGAATGGCAATCAGGTGGGGATACTCCATCACCGCCATCACTTCGGGATTCTAGACAAACCGGTCAGTCCTTACGTGGTGCCCGGCGATCCGAAAAGTGGTCTGCTGCCACGCATCGACAGCGGCAGTCCGGGCACTCGCGGTGAGGGCGACAGCCGGGTGCAGGCATACTGCTTCCGCATGTGCCTCACCAACCAGCCGGAGAATCGAATCCCGTTTCCGAAACCGGAAGGCTATGATCCGAAACAATATGAACTGCTGGTGCGCTGCTTCGATGCGGGGTGGCGCGAGAGTTTCGCAAAGTTCGATCCGGTGCCCAACCACAAAACGGACACCAACAACCACGGCCCCTTCAGCTTCGACAATATCGGTATGAACTGGGACTACCCGGATGCTTCTTATGAAAGGCGGCGCGAGATCATCAAGGAGCATGAGATCTATCAAAAAGGCCTGTTGTATTTCACCGCCAACGATCCGCGAGTGCCGGAGGAGGTCCGGAAAAAAATGCGGGCATGGGGACTGCCGAAGGACGAGTTCACCGACAACGGTAACTGGTCCCACCAGCTTTACATCCGCGAGGCACGCCGGATGATCGGGAATTATGTGATGACCGAACCGAGCCTGCTCGGAAAACGCCCGACACCGGACTCGGTGGGCATGGGCAGTTATACGATCGATTCCCACAACGTGCGCCGTTACGTCACGGCCGAAGGCAATGTGCAGAATGAAGGCGACATCGGCGCGCACACTCCGGGGCCTTATGAAATCGCCTACGGTTCGATCATCCCGAAACGCGGCCAGGCAGACAATCTGCTGGTGCCGGTCTGCGTCTCATCCAGTCACATTGCCTTCGGCTCGATCCGCATGGAGCCGGTCTTCATGATCCTCGGTGAGTCCGCGGCCACCGCTGCTTCGATGTCGATCGACGCGGGCGTGGTCGTGCAGGACCTGCCCTATGAGCTCCTGCGCGCGCGCCTGCTGAAGGACGGTCAGGTGCTTCATGGCAGCGGGCGGATCACCTCAGGTGAAAAGTGACGGCGGGATGCTGGACGCCGCGCAGGTCCCGGATCGAGGTGCGCGCTTCCTCGCGGAAGTGGCGCAGCATCCGTCGGGCTAAATCGGGCGGCAGGGGTTTTGCCAATGGCGAGATGCGTCTCGAAGAACCAATTTTCCGCCCTGCATTGGAACATCGCCTTTCCCTCGGGACTGCCCCTTCACGTTAGGTAATCGACGTCCACCATGATTGGCTCCATGGGTTGGTGGATACGCCGATCCGATTGGAAACACACGCCCATTCCGTTCTGGGGCGTCTTCGCCAAAGACGCGTTTTGCGGCAACCAGTTTGAAATGAAGCGCACCCGGTGATCACCGGGAATTAATGAAATTGGAGGCTTTACAAACCCGACCCGCCCGTCCAATTTTCGCCCCCTTCAAGGAGAGGTGGTCGAGTGGTCTATGGCACCTGATTCGAAATCAGACGTGGGGTAATACTCACCGTGGGTTCAAATCCCACCCTCTCCGCCATTCATTTCCAGCAAATCAAAATGGACCACGAAGGTTGATGGCAATGCGGAATTCGGGTATTTTCCCGTGACGTGCTGATGATGGAATAGCAGGCAGAAACTGCTTTTACCACGGGTTTAATCCGGGAAAACAATCGCGCGGTGACCGTCGATGATCGTCCGGTCGTGGACGTGAAAGCGGATTCCTTTGGCGATGGCGATGCGCTCGCAGTGGCGGCCGAGGCGGACGAGGTCGTTCGGTGTGTGGAAGTGTTGCACGCGGTCCACTTCCTGCTCGATGATGGGGCCGGCGTCGAGGTCCGGGGTGACGTAGTGGCAGGTGGCACCGATGAGTTTCACGCCACGCTCGTAGGCTTGTTTGTAAGGATTCGCGCCGATGAAGGCGGGGAGGAAACTGTGATGGATGTTGATGATGCGGCCAGCGTAGTCGGTGCAGAAATCGTTGGGCACGATCTGCATGAAACGGGCGAGCACGATGAGCTCCACGTCCTGTTTCTCGATGAGGCTGCGGATTTCTGCGAAGCCGGGCTCGCGCTTTTCGCCATCCATGTCGATTTCGTGAAATGGGATTCCGGCCTTTTCGGCGATGGAGCGGCAGTTCGGGCGGTTGCCGATGATGGAAGTGATCTCGATGGGGAGTTCGTCGAGTCCGGCGCGCCAGAGGATTTCGTTGAGGCAATGGTCGGTCTTGGTGACGAGTACAGCAGTTTTCATCCGATAGGGCAGGCGGCGAAAATGCCAGATCGCCTGTAACGAGCGTCCGAGCGTGCCGAAGCCGTCGATGAAATCCTGGACGTCCACGTCGAGGTCCATCGTTTCGGTTTCAAGGCGTGCGAAAAATTTTCCGCCGAGCTTGTCAGAGAACTGGGCGAACTCAACGAGGTTGCCGCGATGGCCGGCGACGTAGTTGGCGACCTTGGCGACAATGCCAGGCTGGTCGTGGCAGGTAAGTTTGAGAATGAGTCCGGCGCGAGACATGGGGACGGACTTTGGCCACCGGACGCTGCGGCGTCAACCTCCGCAGGGAACGGGGGATCAGGGGCGGCCGTTGGAGAGCGTCGTCAGCTCGGTGGAGACTTTCGGCTCCGCCTGTTTTTCGACTGGAGCAATCTGCTCGACGGCGGTTGGGCGGGGTGCGAAAAAGACCTCCAACCGGGTGCCGGGGCGCGACGCGAGATTGAGAAGAAGGAGGTAAAAAAGCATCGTCGAGAGCACACCGGCCAGACCCGCGAGCCACCAGCGGTGACTGCCTGAATACGGCTGACCCAAGCCTGGATGCTCGATCTCCGGCGGGGAAGGGCGGCGTGGCGGCGTTTCCGTTTTGGCAGCCGCCTCGCTCAGGCGCGGATGCGGCGGCGAAGTGAGTTGCCATCCGGCGAAATCCAAGTCGTCGGCAGCAAGTGCAAGATCCTCATGATAGGGCCCTTGGCGAGAGTTTGCGGCGGGTCCGCACATCAGTGCCGTGACGGCGGCTTCATCCACAAAGCCCTCGGTCTCGATCATGAGCGAACCAGCTTCATCATTGGAGCGGAGAATTGGCAGCGGGCTGAGGCGGAGTGGGGTCATGATCGTTACGAATGTTTGATTGGCTTTTTAGGATGAATTTCCGGAAACGTCAATTTCTAATGTTTCCGAACTAAATTGCTCATTTCCTACGGTTTTGCTTCACCTCCGGCCAGACTGGTGTTAGCCACAGGCGACGCTTGGAGTTGCATTCAGGCCTGTTTGCATCAAAACTATCGACATCGACATGCCAACCCATCAACCAGACGACTTGCTTTTGCTGATTCGATGCCCCTCGTGCGGCCAGCGCTTCAAGGTGGGAGACGACCTGCGGGAAAAAACCGTGGAGTGTGGTGGCTGCGAGCACCGCTTCCGGATAAATGACGAGGTGATCGTGCGGGGGAAGAAATTCTATCCCGGCGAGCGCACCAATCCGGGGCTCAACCGCTTCCAGCGCGTCCCTCATTCCTTCGCTCCGGCAGCGATGGGCCAGCAGCCGTCCACGCGCTATGGCGAAGTGCCGGACCCTGCGTTGTTGGAGCCTGTCTCTCCGTTGCGGATCATCGCCGGGATGGTGGGCGTGGCGGGCATGATCCTGATGGCGCTTCTGTTGATGTTCGGTGCGAGCCGTGGCGGCGCGTTGGACGGCATGGCTTCGGAAAACCGCTTGGTGATGGGCGGGTTCGCATCATTCATGGGCATCGCACTGCTGATCTACGCGAATCCAAAGGCCCGCATCAAGGCGCTCTCAGTGGGGCTGCTCCTGAGCGCCGGACTGATGATGATCCCGTTCGTCTTCACGGTAGGCTCGAAAACGGTGGGTGATCGCGAAGACCTCGTGGCCGACCTTTCTCCGGCCAAGCTGCCGCCGGCGGATGTGCCGCCGAGCAACCCGGACGCCGCGCTGCGGGCCCGGATCGGGACGGATCCGCTGGTCAAGGAGATCAGGCGCCTGGAGGCCGAGGGCAGCAAGAAGCATGCGCTGGGTCTTTGGCTTCGCGGGCTAAGCGAGATGAACCGCTTTCTGGTTAGGGATTACATTTTCCGGGTCACCGGTGCGGATCCTTCCTCGCACTTCTATCCGCGCGATGGCGGGGATTTCCTGATGGTGGTGATCGGGCCGCAACAATCGCTGGAGGAGATGGCGGAGGTCACCGCGGCGCTCGGCCGCACCGAGAAGATCTATCCAGATCTGTCTGTCATCGAGGTCCGCGTGAACAATGAGAACTTCACGGAGGGACCGATTGAAAAACTTACGAAGAAGGGCGACCCCGCGTTCTACGACCTTAACAAGCGCGAGCTCGAATCCATCGATCTCGAACGGGTCAAGCGGGCGGTCCAACGCCTCGCTGAAGCCGAGCCGAAGATCTATAGAAACGACATCAGCCGGAAATTGATGAGCATGCTCAAGGAGGATGGCATCGATTTCAAAGGGAACATCTGCCGGGCTCTCGCAATCTGGTCGGAAGCACCTGGGCCCGCCGGGGATGCCGCGCTGAAGGTCGTCCAGAATATGATGGAGAAGAAGTCGGTGGTTCCGCCGGAGATGATCGCCTTGATCGTCAAGGAGAGGAACGTTGCGGTGATTCCCTATCTCGACCAACTGTGGTTCAAGGATGTAACTGCATGGGAGTCTGTCTATGGTGAACTTGGCCAGTCTATCGAAGCCACTATCGTTCAGCGCTTTCCGAATACCGAAGGTGCCGTCCGCTACTCTGCGGTGCGTTTGTTAGGAAAGGTGGGGGGGCGTGACAGTTTGGCGGTGCTGGGCACGGTCGCGGCGGGGGCGAATCCCGAGCTGAAGGTTTTGCTGGAGCAGGCACAAAAGGCGATCCATGAGCGCCTTGCGCAACAGGCCCCTTGAATGCACCAAACTTCTCACCCTAATTCAAGGAAATCGCCTTGCCCGTTGAGGTGACTTTCTGCACGCTCGCCCATGCCTCTCGTTTTGCGCAAAGCTGGGATAATCCGGGGGGAGAATTCCAGCCGCGTGAAGCGAGGGGCCTTTTTTGCCCGTTTATCAGGACATTTTTAAATTTCAAATCCCTGCCTCCGGCGCGGATTCGCCGGGGTCCTTGAGCTGGCGTTCCCAGATGAAACGGCGGAATAGGACCTTCACTGCGGCAGTTAGGGGGACGGCCAGCAGGGCGCCGACGAAGCCGCCGAGCACCAGCGACCAGAACAGCATCGAGAAGATCACGGTCAGCGGATGCAGGCCCACCGAGTCGCCGACGATCTTGGGCGCCGTCACCAGCGAGTTGATCTGTTGGACGACCACGAAGATTCCCACCACGCAGCCGACGTAAGCCCAAGGACTCATTCCGAACGGTGCCGCCCCCTGTGCGTGGAGCCATGCGATGATGCACGCGGGGATCAGGCAGAGGATGTTTCCGATGTAGGGGATGACGCCGAGGATGGCCATGAAAACCCCTATCAGAAGTCCGTAAGGCAGGCCGAAGACCATCAGCGCGATTCCCACCAGCAGGCCATCGATTGCTGCGACGAGCACCTGCCCGCGGAAAAAGGAGACCAGATAGCCGTTGATCTCTTGTAGCGTCTCGACCAGCCCCGTCTTGAAGCGTGACGCCGTCAGCGGCACGTAATGATGCCACTGGTTTCTGATGGATGCCGAGTCCTTGAGGAAGAAAAACAGATAGACAGGCACCATGATCATGCCGAGCACGAGCCCGAGGAATCCCAGAACCTTCGTGGAGCCCGCCGTCAGCCAGTTGCGCGTGGTCTTCAGGATAACGCCCTGATATTCGAAGAGCATCCTTCCTCCGCGGCTGTTGGAAAAGTAGTCCAGCGTTTTTTTCTCAGGTATGACGGCCGCCGGGACGGTTTCCACAGGCGCGTCCGGGTCGGTCAGCAGCCAGCCGATGGGCCCGTTGATGTTGCGGTACCTCAGATCGTTGAGAGCGCCGGCCAGGGCGGGGGAGAGGTGCTGCGTATCGCCGCCCGCAGGGATGGTGCCGGCGGCGGGTTGCACCTGCGACTGCGGCTGGCGCTTGGTCAGGAACTCCTTGAGCGCGCCGTGGCCGCGCTGGATGCCGGGGAGCACGGCCGCCACCAGCAGGGTGACGGCGGAGAGGATCATGATGAACAGCGTGACCACCGACCAGACCCGGCTCATTCCGCGTTTTTCGAGGAAGCGGACGACCGGCTCGAGTACGTAGGCCACCAATCCGGCGACGATCAACGGAATGAGCACCGGCTGGAGAAATCCGAACACTTGGCCGATCAGCCAGATCAGCCCGACGAGGAGGGCTCCGAGCACCAGGATGGAGACGCCCGTCGCAGCGTTCCAGAGGGTCTTCTTTTGAAATTCAGTCGGATAGTGCATGTTGGGAAGTATCGCGCCGTCTTATGAAGTCTGCGGTGCGGCTTACCAATTACAAAACGCCCGGAGTTTCGCAGAAGGCGTGATCAGTAGCGGCGTCTGGGCGAGCAATTGGAATCGATGCCAATGAAACGTCTCACGCCTCATGCACGCAGGTCTTGTGAGGCCTTTTCAGCCAGTTGCAGCCGCAGACGTGTTGCAAAATTCTCGGAAAAAAATCCCGGCAGCGGAAACCACTGCCGGGATTGAAAACAAAACAGTAATCCAGGAAATCAGTATTTCTGAGTGCGGGAATGATCCCATCCGCCATCGAATCCGAGCTCAGGCGGGAACTCGGAGAGTCCGTCGTGCGGGTTCATCTCGATGCGGTTGTCTTCACCGCAACGCTCGTATGGCGGCTTGAAAGTGCCACGATAGGTGGGGCAGGTGAAGGTGAAAAGCTCATAGAAGCCATAGCCCAAGCGGCGCATGGCGCGATTGGTTCCATCGACGGCACCAGAGGTGTAGCCGGCCTTGCGGCCGTATTGCTCGTTCTTGCGAACGACCTGCTCCGGGATCTCAATGAACCCGTAGATGATGTTGCTGATGGCACGGCCGAGCTTGCGCGAGGACGTGTAGGTGGAACCAGGAGGTGCTTGGATATCTGCGACAACGAGGCCACTTAGAGCGGCGAAGGTAGTAGCGATGATGAAGAGTTTTTTCATGCTGAGGAGAAGTTAAGTAATCTGTGATGGGGTTGGCAACGGATTTTTCGGGATTCGATGTTTTTTTACAGCTCGAAGCTCAGAACGCGGATGATTCCCGGTGTTGCACGCAGTTGGGCGAGCAGTTCGGCCGGTGGTTCGGTGTCCACTTCGATGACGGTGACGGCGCGTTTGTTCTTCAGATCACGGCTGAGGGCCATGTTTGCGATGTTGACGGATGCACTGCCGAGCGAGGTGCCGATGGTGCCGACGATGCCGGGGCGGTCGTCATTTTCCACGAAGAGAAATTTGCCGGTCGGATTGGTTTCGACGTAGTGACCGGCGATGTGGACGATGCGCGCGGACTTGCCGAAGAAGGTGCCGGCCACGGTGCAGACCTCGTCCCCCTTGATGGCGGAAACTTCGATGAGTTCGGTGCAGTTGGTGGCGAGCGCGACGGTCGATTCCGTGACGCGGATGCCGTGTGCCTTGGCGATGGCCGGGGCGTTGATCAGGTTCACCTGAGCCTCGTGGTGGGCGGCGGAGAGATAGCCTGTTAGCACCTTGCGGGTGATGAGCTCGGTATCGAGTTCGGAAACCGGCCCGAGGTAGGAAACGCGGATGCCGTCGCACTGTGATGGGGCGATTTTCGAAAGCAGTTTGCCGAGCGAGTCGGCGAGATCAAGGTAGGGGCCGACGCTTTCGAGGGTGCGGCTGTCGAGGTTCGGCATGTTGACCGCGTTGACGATCTCACCGGTGGTGAGGAAGTTTTTCACCTGGTGGGCGACTTCGATGCCGACATTTTCCTGGGCTTCTGCGGTGGAGGCTCCGAGGTGAGGGGTGAAGACGGCCTTTTTCGCGCCGAAGAGCGGGAAATCAGCGGGTGGCGGCTCGACTTCGTAAACGTCGAGCGCGATGCCGCCGAGGTGGCCGGCGTCCATGGAGGCCTTGGCAGCCGCTTCGTCCACGAGGCCGCCGCGGGCGCAGTTGACGACGAGCGCGCCGGGGTTCATCAGGGCGATGCGCTCGGCGTTTAGGAGGTGCTTTGTTTCCGGGGTGAGCGGAATGTGGAGGGTGACGACGTCGGCTCCGGTGAGCGCGACCTCGGCGGTTTCCGCGAGCTCCACTTTCAGCGATTGGGCGCGGGCGGCGGTGAGGAAGGGATCGAAGGCGACGACGATCATGCCGAATGCTTGCGCGCGCTTGGCGAACTCGGTGCCGATGCGGCCCATGCCGATGATGGCGAGGCGTTTGCCGAACATTTCAACGCCGGAGAGCGTCTTGCGGTCCCAGCGGCCGGCGATCATTGAGCAATGCGCCTGGCCGATGTTGCGGGCGAGCGAAAGCATCAGGGCGAAGGCGTGCTCGGCGGTGGAAATCGTATTGCCGCTAGGCGTGTTCATCACGACGACGCCGTGATCCGTGGCGGCGGAGCGGTCGATGTTGTCCACACCGACACCGGCGCGGCCGATGGCTTTCAGGTTTTTCGCAGCGGCGAAGACCTCTGCGGTGACCTTGGTTTCGGAACGGACGACAAGGCCGTGATAGTCACCAATGATTTTGAGAAGTTCGTCCGGCTTGAGACCGGTATTCACGTCCACGGAGATATCGGGGGACGAACGGAGCGCGTCCACGCCTTTTTCCGAAATAGGGTCAGAAACCAACACACGAAAGGTTGCCATAGGGACGGGGAATTAACCCACCTCTTCGAAGCTGGCAAGGGTTTGCGAGAGGAAATTGCAAACCGGTGGAAATTTCCGCGCGCTGGGCCGGATCACTTGATTTCCATGCCGCTCTTGGGCCAGATCCAGCGCTGCACTTTGCCGCCTTTTAGCAGAGCCTTCGCTTGAATTGTCTTCACTCCGAAAATCGTCTCCGCCTTGTAAGAGGCAAGGCCGGTTTGGTAGGTTCCTCCATCCACGGTTTCGTCAGCTCCGGCTTCCCAGTTGAGGACCTGCTCGAAGGTGAACTCTTTGATCTGCGCGGCCTTGATGCTTTGCTGCATGGCTGTCACCACACCGCTGCCGCCAGCTTCCACGGGGGCTACCGGTGCTTCAGGCGCTGGAGCCGTGGCTGCTTCCTGCATTGGCGCGGCTTCGGCGGCTGGAGTGGGAGTTGGCTCGGGAGAGGGAGTCGCCTCGGCGGGTGGTTCTTGTGAATCACCGGTGGCGGGAGACTCGGCGGGTGGTTCCTGCGAATCACCGGTGACGGGAGCGGCGGGTTCTGGAATGATTACCGGGGCTATCGGAGTTTCCGCAGCGGGAACGACCGGGGAAGGGGGCTTGGCGGCGAGTTGCGCAAAGAGATCAGTATCGGAAATAGCAACCTTGCCAACAAACGGTCCCTGACCGGGGCTGATGACGACGTTTTCTCCCTCGATGCGGACGAGCTTTACGTGATTGCCCGCTTCGATGGACATGACAATGCCGGAGGAGGAATCGGCGACCTTGGCATCGGTCTTGAGGAGAATTTTTTCGGGAAGCTGGCTCGGTGCGAGGCCGGAAAGATCCATGGCCGGACCGGCGGTCGGCGCTCCGGCACCCGAGGCATCGATCACCCCGGTTTCCTCTGTGATTCCGGCGGTAAACGGTGCTTCGGCCAATTGGGAACGGAGCTGGGGCTCGAATTTGTAGCCCATCGCACCTGCCGCAACGATGCCGAAAAAATAGAAAATCTCTTTCATGTGTTGGCTGGATACGTAACCGTGAGAGGATTCCTTGAAAAGTATTTTCAAAACGCCGCTTTATTCCGGAGCAACCGCTTCCAGATGGGCCAGCGCCTTCTGGAAACTCGCGTTCGCCAGATAGTGCCGGAGCTGTGGATCCACCGCTGCCCGGTGATCTTTCGTCCACCCGGAGATTTTTTCGGAAACGTCCTTCAGCGCCTCCAGATGCCCGGCGGAATCGCGATCACGCCAAGCGTGATCAGCGATGATGGCGACGCGCTGGCGGAGGAGATCGATAAGTTCGGAAGTCATGGGGCGGATGGAAATGGAACACAGAATAGCCGGCATCGCCAGCGGATAGCGCGGAATTACTCGGTGAATTTCATGGAATTCATGACCATTCCATGACAATCCCTCTCGTGAAACCGGATTGACTCATTTTCATGCAGACCCACCCACTCGCTTCGCCCCGCTTCCGGCTTTTTATCACTGCCGTTTGTGGGATGCTGTGCATCGTTCATGCTAGGCCAGATGAGCCTCCGCTGCGTGACCTCCTGCGTGATGGACTCTTCGCCGAGGAAGTCACGCGCGATCCCGAGGCCGCCGCAAAACAATACGGGCAGCTCCTCACCCGTTTTTCCGAGCAGCGCGACTTCGCCGCCTCCGCACTGTTCCGCCTCGCAGAAGTCCGCCGGAAACAGGACCGCAAGGAAGATGCCGTGAAACTCTATCAGCGCCTGCTCACCGGGTTTCCCGGAGCGGTGGCCGAAACCAAGCTCGCGCGGGAAAATCTAGCCGCCCTCGGGGGTGAAATACCGGACAGCGGGGTCTCAGCACTTGATGATGAATCCAAGGAAATCGCTCGACTCGAATCACTGGCCAAAACCGCACCTGATATCATCCTCGATCCCAAGATGCTCGACCAAGCCGCCGAAAAGGGATGGTCCAAGGTTGTTCGATATCTATTAGCCTCTGGCAGCCAACCTCATAGCGGGAGCGCACTCGAAACAGCCGCATGGAAAGGCTATCTGGACATTGTCAAGCAGTTGATCGCCCGCGATGAGAAGGTTCCACAAGCCAGCGCCACAGCCGCCATCCGGGGTGCGATCCGAGGCAACCGCTATTCCATTCTGGATTTCCTGCTCGTGCAGGGACTCAAGCCCGGCATGGTGCCTCAGGGAGAGGGTCTAACTAAAAATGCCGGTGTGCTCGCCTATGCTCTTCTCAATGGAAATACCCAAAGTGCGGAAATCCTCTTGAAACATGGTGTTGATATCGACGAGACATCGGAGCCGATCGAGGTAACTATTCAGGATGAAAATCTGACGGGTTCCCGGCGAAGGCGGCTTTGATGGATTCCAGCAGGTTCATCCCTTGTTTGCGGACCGTGGAGATGTAACTGCTGATGACACAAAACCGCTCGGCTCCCTGAGTGCTGCGGAAACAACCCGATACTTTCTGCTGAACCTTG
>JBBRCO010000044.1:0-26211 GCA_038204755.1 Verrucomicrobiales bacterium | reverse complement strand
CCCACTTGCCGTGCTCGCGGATGAGGTCGGTGAGGCGCTCGACCGCTTCCGCTTCCGGGATGTTGAATTTCACCGCGGTTTTGCCGACGTAGAGGTTGATTTTGTTAGGCGCGCCGCCGACGTAGCCGAAGTCGGCGTCCGCCATTTCGCCGGGGCCATTGACGATGCAGCCCATCACGGCGATGCGGACGCCCTTCAGGTGGCCGGTGGCGGCGCGGATTTTTTGCGTGGTGTGCTGGAGGTTGAAAAGCGTGCGGCCGCAGCTCGGGCAGGCGACGTAATCGGTCTTGAAAATGCGCGTGCCGGCAGCTTGCAGGATGTTATAGGCGAGTCGCAGCGATTGGCCGGGCGCGGTTTCGCCGCGGACGAGGATCGCATCGCCGATGCCATCGCTGAGCAGCGAGCCGATGTTCTGCGCGGCGGGGAGAAGGGCGGTTAGGAAATCGGTGTCGCCCTGGGGTGGATGGAGCGTGTCTTTGAGCAGGATCGGGTGACGCGGATCGACACGGAAGGCGAGCTGGCGGAAAGCGTGGATGACTTCGAGGTCGAGGCCATCGGCGACGGTGACGGGTTTGGTTTCCAGCGAGCTATTGATGAAGGAAATGGCCGTTTCATCGCGCGGATCGATTTCCACGACGCCGGATTTTTCGACGATGATCTCCGGCTTGAAATCGCCCATGCCGGAAATCTTGTGGGCGAGTGCGTTCCAGCGTTCCTGAGTGGTGAAAACGCGGACGGTGTTCGCGCCGCCGAGGTCGTGGCCCATGATGGTTAGAGAAGAACTCGCGCGACGCTGATAGGAGAATGGATCGTAAGAAAGCGCGAAGGTGTCTTCATGCAAAGTAGCTGGTGCATCTTGCACCAGACCGTTGTTGGGGCGTCCCGCCCCAAGCAACTCTTCCCAAGAGTCCCCGTACACCGACCCCGTCCATTCCCGCCCCGCACTCCCCTTCACCGGGTTATTCAAAATATACCGGATCTGATGCCGGAAATCCTCCCCATCCCGGACAAGATGATCATCATATTCCTCCTGCCAGAAAGTGCCGCTTTGCCCTACAATCTCGTTCGCTTTTTTCGCGGTAAACGATTTCCATGACTGGAGAATTTTTTCTAAATCATGGCCATTTTCCGGACGGAGAACCGCATGCACATGATTCGGCATGACTGACCACGCGAAGAGTTGATAACGGCTGCCTTCGAAATGTTTCAACGCATCCTCCACGACTTTGGCGATCTCAGGCCGCTTCAAATGACACGCGCCGTGGCATTGGTTCAAAGCGGATTCCAACATCGTTTCCTGAAGACCGGCGATCTCTGAGCGAACGGCGATGAGAGAATCCAGCGCGCTTCGCGATTCTTTTTTGGAGATGAGGTCGTTGAGGCGTTCTGTGAGAATTTCCCTTCGCTGTTGGTAATCCTTTCGGGCGGATTCGGGGAGGGAATCCTTGAGACGGAAGGTGACCGCGTAGGTCGCGCCGGGGATGCGCCAGTGGGGGAGATGGGTGGAGGAGTTTTTGGTGAGTTGGTCCCAGTCGGGGTGGATTTTTTGGGCTTCTAATTGAAGATCGGGGCGGGACGCCCCTGCAACGGCCTGGGGCGAGACGCCCCAGCTACGCTTTGCACCTGCGGTGCTTGCGACCATGGCCTGCGCCACGGGGATTTCGTGAATCGAGTCTTCGGTTAGCGAAACGCGGATGGTGTCGCCAATGCCATCCGCTAACAGCGAGCCGATGCCGATGGCGCTCTTGATCCGGCCGTCCTCGCCATCGCCGGCCTCGGTGACGCCGAGGTGGATCGGGTAGTTCCAATCCGGGCCTTCCGCTTCGAGGCGGGCGACTAACAAACGGTAGGCTTCGATCATCACCTTCGGATTCGAGGCCTTCATCGAGAACAGGAAATTGTGATAGCCGTTGTCGCGTGCGATCCGGGCGAACTCCAGCGCGCTTTCGCACATGCCGAGCGGCGTATCGCCATAGCGGTTCATGATGCGGTCTGACAGGGAGCCGTGATTGGTCCCAATCCGCATCGCGCGGCCGAGGTTTTTGCAAAGCTCTACCAGCGGCGTGAATTCCTCACGGATGCGCTCCAGCTCCTCGGCGTATTGCGCATCGCTGTATTCGCGGATTTCAAATTTTTTCTTATCTACGAAATTCCCCGGATTCACGCGGACTTTCTCCACCCACTTCGCGGCCTCCATCGCGGCGTCCGGCTTGAAATGGATATCCGCGACGAGTGGCACATTGCAGCCTGCAGCCCGCACCTCGCGGGCGATGTTTTCCAGATTCGCGGCGTAAATTTTCGTCTGCGCGGTGATCCGCACGATCTCGCAACCGGCTTCCGCAAGGCCGAGCACTTCGGCGACGCAGGCCGGGGTGTCACGGGTATCGGAGGTGATCATCGACTGCACGCGGATCGGATTGTCACCGCCCACGCCGACGTTTCCGACCATCACCTCGCGGGTGACACGGCGGGAATAATTCAGTAGATCGGAGCAGTAACGCAGCGGAGGATTCATTTCTGGGAAAACGATAAACGACAAAAGGGTCTGCGGCAATGACCGCGTGATCAGGCCAGCGGCGAGAGCAGGTGGGAGAGGGTTTCGGCGTCGATTTTCAACTTCGTGGTGTCCTCGGAGAGCAACGCCTCGACGAGGGCGGATTTGTGTTTTTGGAGATCGAGAATGCGGTCCTCAATGGTGCCGGAGCAGACGAGCTTGTGGACGAAAACCGGCTTCGTCTGGCCGATCCGGTGGGCGCGGTCGGTCGCTTGGTTTTCGGCGGCGGGGTTCCACCAAGGATCGTAGTGAATCACCGTGTCGGCGGCGGTGAGGTTGAGTCCGGTGCCGCCGGCTTTGAGAGAAATGAGGAAGATCGGGACCTCGCCGGTTTGGAACTTTTTCACCAGCGTCGCGCGGTCCTGAGTTTGGCCGGTGAGCTTGAGATACGAGATGTTTTCCTTCTCCAGATGCACTTCGATTAACGCGAGCATGGAGGTGAATTGGGAAAAAAGCAGGATGTGCCGACCTTCCTCCAACAGCGTTGGCAGCAGTTCGGTGGTGAGATATTCCAGTTTCGCGGACTCGGCGACTTCCTGCGACGCGGGCAGTTTCAGAAGCTGCGGATGGCAGCAGATCTGACGGAGCTTCAGCAGCGCATCGAGCACGATGATGTGCGATTTCGCAAGGCCTTGGGAGGCGATGGCATCGCGCACGCGCTTGTCCATTGAGGCGCGGACCGATTCATACAGATCGGTTTGTTTTTTGTTCAGGTCGATATGATGGATGAGGACGGTTTTCTCCGGCAGATCGGTGGCGACCTGGTCCTTGGTGCGGCGGAGGATGAGCGGGGAAATGCGGCGGTTGAGCGCGAGCTGGGCGTCCCGGGAGTGGTCGCGCTCGATCGGTTTGCGGAACTGGGAATTGAAGGTTTTTTCATCGCCAAGGAAGCCGGGCATCAGGAAACGCATCAGGCTCCAGAGCTCGCCGAGGTGGTTTTCCATCGGCGTGCCGGAGAGGCAGAGGCGGTGGCTGGCCTTGAGTTTGCAGACGCTCTGGGCGATGACGGCTTTGGGGTTTTTAATGTATTGCGCCTCGTCGAGCACGATCAGATGCCAGGTCTGCTTGAGCAGGATTTCAAAGTCGCGGCTGATCAGCGGGTAGGAGGTGAGCACGATGTCGGCGGAGGCGATTTCGGCGAAATTGTCGGCCCGGTCCTTGCCTTGGAGCGTGAGGATCTTGAGATGCGGGGTGAATTTTTCCGCTTCTGCGGTCCAGTTCGGGACGACGGAGGTGGGGGCGACGACAAGCGACGGGCGGCCGGGGGATTTCGCATGCTCGGCGGCGAGGTGGGCGAGCGTCTGGATGGTTTTGCCGAGGCCCATGTCATCGGCGAGGATGCCGTGGAGGCAGTGGGTGGCGAGGAAATCGAGCCAGCGGAAGCCGTCAAGCTGGTAGGGGCGGAGCTCGGCGAGCACGGTTTCCGGGATTTCCGCAGGTGGCAGGGCGGTGATGTTTTTCAGGCTGCGGCCGAGGTTGGCGAGGGCGCGGGTGGTCTCGGAGCTATCGATGGCCAGCGAATCTGCCACACCGGCAGCGGCGAGGCGATCCACGCGGAGCGGGCCGGCGGCGGATTCATGACCATGGAAAAGGTGGCAGACCTGCTCGACGATTTCCAACAGCCTGCGCCCGGGAAAGCGGATGAAGCCGTCCTCGGGATTCTCGCAGGGCACAATGATGAATTCCGGCACATCGGGCGAATCCGACGCGAGGAAACCCTGACAGATGATGGTGGCGATTACGGGAATGAGGCTGAATTTTTTCCCGTCCATCTCGAACTGCATGTCGAAGCGGAACCAATCGATCCCGTGTTCCGGATCCGCCTCGATGGCGGAGAAAAACGCGCCTGCATCGTGGGCTTTCAGGCCGGCCTTGGGGTCGGTCTCGATGGCCCAGCCGGCGGCGCGGAGCTCCGTGGCGGCAGGGCTGTCGAGAAACGCGAGCCAGTTGAGTTCCGGATTGGCGAAATTTTCCGGCAGGGTGACAGCGAGGCGGGTGGTGGCGTCGAGATAGGCGGAGGGGATGACGTCCGAGAACGGGATGAGGCCGGAATTCAGCAGTTTCTGGAGATGGCGGGCCTCTTGTTTCGCATCCCGTGGCCAGGAAATGCGGGTGTTTTCCCTGATGAGCATGTGGATCGGCACGGCCTTCGAGGCGAGCGGCGGGAGCGCCGGGCTATCGCCGTAGCGGAAGGTGGGCAGGCCGATGATGGCCTCCTCGAGCACAAAAACCGGGCCGATTTTTCTCCGTGAAATGTGGAGGGTGGGGACGGGAGCGTGGGCGGGGCGGGATTCCGACTTGGTCGGGACGGGGGTGGGCAGCGGTTTTTCTGAAATGGCACCGAGCCGCCCCATGAGCAGCGGAATTTTGTCCGGGCGGATGGCGGGGCCTTTTTCCCATGCGGCCAATACGGCGGCAGACAGCTCGCTCTCGACGGGACCGATCAGGGCGGACGGGAGGTCGAGGTACCACGGTGGTTGGAGCGGCAGGAGCTGAAGGTCTCTGCGGGAGAATCTGAGGACCGGACGGGTGGAATCGTCGTGCTGGGATTGCCAGGCGGCCTCGATTTTTTCCGCCGGGCCGGTGGTGAGGCGGGTGATGGTGACATTGCCGTAGCCCTGCGTCCGTTTCACATGGAAAAGCCGGCCCTCGGCGAGCGCGCCGTTGAGAAATTCCTCCATGCCCGGGCCGCGCATTTTCACGCCGTAGTAGCCGCCTTGTTTGCGCTCGATCTGGCGATAAAGCGCGACGAGGCGGAGATCGGCGTCGTCCATGTATTTCGGCGGTTTGGTGAGGTCTGCGGCGGCGGTGGAGCCTTCGATGGTGACGCTGCCGTCCTTGATCCGGTTGCCGACGCGCAGCACGAGGCTGGGTGCGGGCGGGTTGTCGTAGCTGTTGGATTCGATGCAGTAGGCGAGAAATTTCAGGCTCGGCGTCGGCTTTTTCACGGGAGCCACCTTTGCCCGGACGGCGGTTTCCAGTTCGCGCAGCCATGCGGCGGTGAACGGATCGAGCTGGGCCTGGGCGGAAAGGGAAGCTGCCTGCGGACCATTCGCGGCTTCCGTCAGGTCTTGTGAAAGCAGCTTGAGAAAAGCGCAAGTGTGCTTGCAAAAATAGCCGACGGGGCAGGAGCAGTGGGTATCGATCCGCCATTGGTGGTCCCTGAAGTAGAAGAAAAGCTGAGTCTCGTAATCGCTTGCGCGGCTCCCCCGGGTTCTGGCTTTCAGGCCGAGCAGCTCGTTTCCGACTGGATCGCTCTGCTGGATCCGGGTGATGAAGCGGGAATTCGCATAACTGCCGCTGCGCTCCAGAGTCAGACGGCTGAACGCGAGCTGCCAGGTGTTTTTCGCCAGGTAGTCGGCCAGGCCCGGATAGCTCGCAATGATGATTTCTGGGGGATCCATGAAGAGGCGGCTTTCTGAAAATGCCGGAAGGGTGGGGCGCGACTCTGAAAGCGGACAGGCGTATTGAAAAGAAAAACTCCGGCGGACCTTGGAGCGCAGCCGTTCGGATGTCTGAAATTACGAGAATTCAGCCCGCCAGCCGTTTGGATGTCTGAAATTGCGCGCATTTTACCACGACCGGGCGGTGCCCACGAAAAAGGACCGGTCCTCCTTCGGCCGGGTGCGGTAGATTTCGGCACCGTGGGCCATTTATTAAAGCAATGTTTACAAAATCCACTTGCAGGCGGGTCAATTTACGGTATCCAGACTCTTGATGAAACTTACCTTACTGCTCGCCCTTGCCAGCGCCGGAATGCTGCTCAGCTCCTGTAACACTTTCATCGGCCTCGGCCGTGACATGCGCATCGGCGGTGAGGCCATGGAAAAAACCGCGACCAAAGGGGCCGGCGGCGGCGGTGGTGGCGACACTTCAGGCGCTCCGGTTTACTGACCGCTTTCAAGAAAAAGGCGCCCTCTCGTGAATCACAGGAGGACGCCGGATTTTGAAATTTCCGTCAATACGCCCGCCAGAAGGCGAAGGCGCAGGTGAGAGTCGCAACTCCGTAGGCGAGGCCCACTCCTGACAGAATGGTCCAGCGCTTTTGTTCCGCCGTCACCCAGGTGACCGCGTCGCGGAAAAGATATGGCATACCGACGAAAAACAGCGACGCGGTGAGCATGATGTAGGCGTAGATCGGGACCAGCAGGCGCGATTGCGGCTCCTTGAGGAATGCGGCACCGAGCAGCGGAGCGGCCGCCATCAGTCCGACGAGGCCGAGCGCGCGAACGGCGAGGAAATCCCGCACGCTGATGGTGACGAGGATGAGGGAAACCGGGATAAGGATGCGCAGCAGACCTTTCGCGGCATTGAACTCGCCGAGGTCCATGGCAAGGGCGCTGAGCCTGCCGAGGCCGGCGGGCGCGATGAGCAGCCAGAACCAGGCGAGGCCGATGCCTAGCAGAATCTGGCCGAGAAACGGGTTCCGCGGGAATTTTTTCAGGAATTCCTGAGCCTCCTTCGGTTTCACCAGCATGTAAGCGTGGCTGGCGATGAGGAGAACGGCCAGCACCAAGCCCGCGGTGAAGAGGGACAGGGTTTGATAAGGGTGCATCAGATCCATGCGGCCCCGGAACTACGGCCTCGCGCGGCAACATTCAAGCGCCATCTGCTTGGCAGGATTCACGCGATTCTCACGGTTTTCGCATCATGCGTTCATAAACCCGTGTTCTCATCGCTTCCATGAACCTCCGCCCACTCATCCAGCCCGAGGCGGATTGGCTCGATGCCCCTACGCGCGGGCGGGCCGGCGGAGTGGCGCTGACGGCTTTTGTGGGGCTGGCATTTTACGGGTTCAGCGTCGGTTACTGGCGCGCTCCGATCATGGGAGTGTATGTGGCGGTGAAACTGCCGCTGCTGGTGCTGCTCACGCTGGGGTGCAATGGATTATTGAACGGGCTGCTTGGGATGTTGCTCGGGACGGGGCTGGGGTTCCGGCAATCGCTGCTGGCCTTGCTGAGTTCGTTCGCGCTCGCCGCGCTGATCCTCGGCTCGCTCGCGCCGATCACGTTTTTCCTCGCCTGGAACGCGCCCTCCCCGCAGTCGCCCGGCGCGACCACGGCCCACGCCGCCTACCTCGTCACCCATACGTTTCTCATCGGCTTCGCGGGCATCACGGCGAATCTCCACCTCCACAAGCTACTCACGGCGAAGGCTCCCACGCCCGCCGCCGCCACGGCCACCTTGCTCGCCTGGCTGGGTGGAAACGGATTTCTCGGCGCGCAGTTTTCCTGGATCCTGAGGCCATTTTTCGGCAGCCCGTCGCTGAAAGTCGGGTTCCTCCGCCCTGATCCACTGCACGGAAATTTCTACGTCACGATCTGGAAATCGATCGATACCGCCACCGGCGGCAATGGTTTTCCGGCGCTCGTCGTCATCCTCATCCTTCTCATCGGACCCATTGCCCATGCTATCCAACAGAACCATAAAACCACCCCACGACCATGAATACACCTGACATCCAACCACCGCCGCTCGAAGCCCCGCTTCCAGAAAAACTCGACCTGAAAACCCTCTTCGAAGCGCTCCTCCGCCGGCCGCACGCGCTCGTCGCCCGCCTGGCCGGGGCGAATCACCAAGCCACCGGGCGATTCGCGCTCATGGCCGTCGTTTCCATCGCCCTCTTCGGCTTTGTGCTCGGCTGCTTCGCGAAGCACGAACAACTCTGGGCCGCGCCCGCGAAAATCACGGCGGGGCTCGTTTTCTCCGGCCTGATCTGTTTTCCCAGCCTCTACATCTTCTCCACGCTGGCCGGCGCGCGGGTCAGCATTTCCCAACTCGCCGCCTGCCTCGCCGGTGCGCTGGCGTTGGCCGGGCTGCTGCTGCTAGGCTTTGCGCCGGCTGTGTGGATTTTCGCGGAATCGACGGATTCGTTTGGCTTCATGGGCGCGCTGGCGATCGGCTCGTGGATCATCGCGGTATTCTTCGCGCTGAGGTTTTTGAAATCCGCCATCTTCGCCACTGGCGGCACACAGAAAGGGCCGCTCTTCATCTGGAGCGTCGTTTTCCTGCTCGTCACGCTGCAAATGACCACCTCACTCCGCCCCATCCTCGGCCGCTCGGACATCCTGCTCACCCAGGAGAAAAAATTCTTCATGCAGCATTGGTACGACACCTTCGGCACCTCCCTCCCGAGTGAAAATCCACCGGAAACCGCACCACCCACGCCCGCCGACAGCTCCCGGAATCCCTACAACCGCTGAAGCCGCCCATGAAAACCATCTTAAGCTAGATCTCATGCGTCTTGACGTGATACCCTCGATAGATTCTAATCGACGCAAGATGTGCAGCATGAAAATTCAAAGTCCGCTGCGGGCAATCGCAGGCATTCTCATCGCCGGTCCCGTGTTTTCCACCGCCGCCTTGGCGGATTTCAAGGGCGGGGACACGCTGAAAACGGTGGTCGCCTCGAACTGGTATTATTCATCCTCCGGAGGCGGCGTGTTTGATGTCGCGAACTCAAGGCTCGAGTTCTCCGTGAAAACTCCCGCCACCGACAACACCACGTTTCTCACATGGGCGGTGAATACCGGGTCTCCTAACCAGAACTGGTACGTTCAGGTAGATGCCTATCTGGATTTGATTCGTTTCCCGGCCAATAATGACGCAATGGAGCTGGGCATAGCCATCTCACCTAGCGAAGAGAAGAACTTCCGCGTTTGCTCGCTCGCCCTGAATCGTAACCGGTACAATGGAGCTAACGACGCGGGGATCACGGTGATCGATCCCGAGGCTTACTTGTTGGAAGAAAAAACCAACGCGCGCGCCGCCCAATTGCGCCTGCACTACGATAAAATCTCCAAAACGATCTCGCCGAGCTGGAATGCCGGTCGCGGCTGGAAATATGGAGCACCCCGTAGATTGACCGCCTGGAAACTGAAGCCTTCGGAAACGTTCTGGGTCGCTTTATTCGGCAGGAACTCAGTCGCCGATGCGCCGAGCGCAGGTATCGCTTCCGGCCAGGCTTTTTTCACAAACTTCAAGGTGGGCAATGCCACTCCTGAAATCGTAGTCGAGAAATCGGCATCATCCGAGCTCAAGGACAAAAAGGGGACGATATTGTTCGGTGCCGCCAAGACGAATGTCGGAAAGCTCACCAAGACCTTCAGAATCCGCAATCACGGGACTGCGGTGCTGGCTGGACTGAATCTATCAGTCCTCGGCGCGCAGGCACGGGATTTCACGTTTTCGAGCATGGGCAAAAAAAGCCTGGCTCCCGGAGATGACACGACCTTCAAGGTCACCTTCAAACCCAAAGCCTCCGGAATGAGGAAAACCACGGTTTTTCTCACCAGCAACGATGCGGACGAATCTTCGTTCGAAATCAAGGTGAGTGGCCGGGGCGTGCCGTGATCGGCCAGTCGGTCTTACAAACCGACAAGCCCTTCACGAATCTTCTAGCAGTCACTTGATTCCACCGAAGAAGTTTTCGGGTAAAAAACGGGGCTCGGTTTCCGCGATGCTGTGGTGATCGGCGCGGTCGCCCTTGAGCGACTCCAGATGGTTGCTGGGAGGGATACGCAGGAAATCAAGGTTGGTGGCGGCATCGATCATGTTGAGCTCGGAAGTCGCGCGGTTTGACCACGGTTTCACCATTCCGGGTCCGCGCCTCACCAAGGAAACCGGCACGCCTAACGCCTGCAACCGCTGTCACACCGACAAGGACACCGATTGGGCGATCTCATCCTACGAATCCTTCCGTGGTTGATACCCTGCTCAAACCATCACGATCTCGGTATTCTCCTCAGCACCACGGGCGATGCCCAGAGAGCCGTCGAATCCATCCAGGAAGCCATCTTCCGGCGAGGACGAAGGCTTGAAATTTCGCCGGGTCGCCCGGATGCTCGCGGTGTGCCTGATTTACTGCCAGAAACTCCGCCGAAAGGGATTGCCTTGTTCGATCTCGACGGCACGCTCATCGCTTGGGATTGCCAGCTTTTGTTCCGCCATTTCATTTTGCGGCGTGAACCATGGCGCGGGATTTTCCTGCCGGTGTTCCTCGTGTTCCTGCCACTGGCCGGGCTGCTAGGTGCGGGCGGGATGAAGCGGATTTTCCTGAGCTACCTCTATCGAATGCCCCCGGAAAAGCGGATGCACTATTCTCGTGAGTTTGCTGTGGCGCTGATGCCGGCGATCTATCCGGAACTGCGCGCGAAGCTGGATCGGCACCGGCGCGACGGCCATCTGCTCATTCTCGCGTCGGCGAGTCCGGAGTTTTACGTGGCGGACATCGGCCGTGAGCTGGGCTTCGATCTCTCGCTGGGCACGCCCGTCGAGTTCCTGAATTTTTTCCCTGATCTGGAAAACCACAAGGGCGCGGCCAAGGTCCGGCGGCTCCATCAGGTTCTGCCCGCGTCGTGTT
This sequence comes from Verrucomicrobiales bacterium, assembly GCA_038204755.1. Taxonomy (GTDB): domain Bacteria; phylum Verrucomicrobiota; class Verrucomicrobiia; order Verrucomicrobiales; family Akkermansiaceae; genus Luteolibacter. The sequence continues at coordinate 15,295 of JBBRCO010000044.1, read as the reverse complement.
TTCTAAACGGCAGGATCCACCGCTGCCACGGCTACACCGACAGCCGCGCGGATCTGCCGATGCTCGCGCTTTGTGAAACGGCGACGGTGGTGAACCCCTCGCCCGCCCTTGAGGCGATGGCGGAGGATGCCGGTTGGGAAATCGTCCGGCCCGCGCGGCCTTGGAAATCCGGGTCTGGATTCGCACTCAGGTCGCTGGCGCTTTTGTTGGGAATCGGCCGCGATCCCGGCGGGGTTTACGGAGCGGGTTGAGATTTGGGGGATGGAGCGGGTTTTCTCATTTCGCCACTGCGCTCACGTCATCGAATTCAACGCTGCCGTCTCCTTGGAGGAGAGCGAATTGAAAGTCGATTTTCTTGTTGCCGCGCAACTGGCCGAATTTCCAGGTGATCTCGTGCCACGCGCCATCGGCGACGAGCTTGTAGTTCGTTAAAGTGGAGCCTCTGTCCGGGCGGATGCCACGGAGTTCGAGGCCGCGGCCAGCGTAGTCCTTGGTGCGATAGCGGAAAGTAATCACAAGGTCTTCCACGTCCTTGGTGTCCACTTGCTGGTTGAAGGAAACAGGGTCGTTTTTCTTCGCGGTTACGATGAGCACGCGGTTCGCCTTGTGTTCCTTGTCGGGTTTTTCCGGCTTGGCTGCCTTGTCGTCCTTGGCGGTACCGTCGTCTTCGCTGGCGATTTTTTTGGTGCCCTTCCAGCCCCCGGCGGTGTCCATGGTGCCGTTTTCAAAAAGGTTTTCAGCATGGAGGGATGCCGCGAGTGCCAGGAGACAAATGGTGGTGGTTTTCACGGAACCCTTATGGAGGAGGGCTAACACCGCAGCAAGCTTAGAAATGTTACAATTGCACGTCGAAGAAATCCCGCATGACCTCGCGGTAAACGTCGCGCTTGAAGGCGGGAAGCCAGTCGAGCTCGAATTCCTCTGGCAGGATCCAGCGGTAGGCGCGGAATTCCGGCTGCTTTTGATGCACGTCCACCTGCGGCGCGTATTGCTTGAGCTGACAGAGAAAATAGGTCTGCTCCTGGCCGTGGCTGCCGTGTTTGCGGAGCTTTTTCCCACGCGCACCAACAGGATAGAGGTAGCGGTAGCCATCGCGGCGGTCAATGATTTCATAATGCTGCGCCTCCAGGCCGATCTCCTCGCGGACCTCGCGGAAGAGCGCTTTTTCGAGCGTTTCGCCCGCATCGACACCGCCCTGCGGAAATTGCCACGCGCCCGGAATGGTCGAGCGTTCGCAAATCAGCAGGTTGCCTACCGAGTTCACCACCAAGGCGGCGACGTTAGGGCGGTATCGAACCATGTCCAGAGCGTGCCGATGCTGTCGCCCGCTGACAATCTTTAACTTTTCCGAATATTCGCTTCGGGCGCTTCCCAAACCCGATGGACCATGCCATGTTCCGCGCATGTTAAAAAAACCCCTGCTCGCTCTGTTCTGCGTTTTTTCCGTCACCACCGCTGCGCTTCATGCCCAGGCGGACCCCACTGCCGATCCGGCCGATGCCACCGGCACAACCCCGAATACCGACCCCAGCAAGACTACCGACAGCACGCGGCCTAACCGTTTCTGGCAGGCCACGCTCGCTGGCGGACAATACCTGGTGGCGTTGGATCGGATCGTCTCCGTCAGTCGTCACAAGTATGTGCTCGATGGCACGGTGATCGTGGATGAGGTAAATGTGGATACCGTTGGCCAGGCGCTTGTCCGCTTCTATTTCATCAGCCCGATCACGGACGAGATGAAATCCAACGCGCTCACCGAGCTTGCGGACCGCGGCAAGGAACTCATCGACAAGGCGGCCCAGCGCGGCGGCACCGAGATCCAGAACATGGTGGTGAAAAAATATCCGGAAACGACGCACGCCAAGATCGTGGAATACCGCCTCATGTCCGAGTCCGATCTGTCGAGCCTCTACGGTAGCGTTTCTACCGCATGGGAAACCGGCAAGGGCCGTAAATTCGCGACTGCGACGAAGTGATTTCTCAGGGCCGGATTTCCACGCTCAGGAAGACCCGCTCCGCCTTCGATGCGGTGAGCACGATGGCGTGGAAGCCGCTATTCTGATTTTCAGCGGCGGTGGGTGGCTTTGGCTCGCCGATGGTCCATGCGCCGTCGGCGGAAAGCTTGTGCAGGGTGAGCTGCCGGCCGTCTTTTTTCAAAATCACGTCGTCGCCACGGATCTCCGGCGCGGCGGTGGTGAAGGCGCGCCAAACGACGGTCCCGGCGGGTGAGGTGATTTCGTCGTCGATCCGGGCGACGCCGGACTTCGAGTCGAAGCGGGCGCTGCGGCTGACTTTTCCGGCGGCTCCGGTGTAGGCATCGGTGAGATCGAAAGCGGCCTCGAAATTATCGCCATCGACCTTGGAACGGGTGATCGGGCAGGGTTTCGAGCGGGCGTTCTGGAGCTGATCGTTGATTTCCAGCGTATTGTGGGAGCGGTTCTGGAGGCGGTAGTAGTCCCATCGCTGTTTGCCAAAATAACCGGGCAGGTTGTAGTTTTCGCTGCCGAGGTCCGCGATCCAGCGGATGCCGTGGACGTCGTAAACAAAGGAGCCGACGTCCATGTGACCGTGGTTGACGGCCGGAGTGCCACCTTTGATCGCGAGGTAGGCGGAGTCGCTGGACCAACCGGAGCGGAACAGCGCCATCGCTTGCTCGCCATGAAAAACCGCAGCGTTCGGCTGGAGTCCGGATGCCGGTGCAGCAGGCAGCCAGAGCAGGGCGAGCGGCGAAACGGAGGGCTTTTTATCTTCCTTCAAGGCGCGCTCGAACAAGTCGCGGACGTGGCGGCTCTGCGGCACGTCCTTAAAATGGCTGGCGAGCCAGCACTGGGCGGCACCCGGTGTTTCGAGGCGGGCGTTGCCATCGGCGAAGTTGAAAGGAAGGCGGCTGGGGCTGGTGAGGTGCATCATCGCGTCGCCCGCTTTTTTAAGAATCGGATCATCCGGCACGGGGCGGTCGAGGGCGGCTGCGGCGGCGAGGAGCATGACGTGGTAGTTCGTTCCATAGTGCCAGTAGCCAGCCCCTTCAGGATACATACCGTCTGGTTGGTAGAATTTCCCGCAGGCCTGGATTAGATCCGCGCCTTTGGTAAACAGGGGCTCGGCGAGACCGGGATTCACGTCCGCGATGGCGGCGGCGGCGATGCCGATTCCGCTGCCGCAGACTTGGGACCAGTTGTTGCCGGGCTTGGACCACCAGGAATGTTTTTCGTAAACGTCCTTCGCGGGCTTGAGGGCTTTTTCGACGAGGGCGGTCTCACACATTTTCCGCTGGGCGGGGGTGAGGGTGGGGTAGAGCCAGTCGTAGCCGGTGGCCACGGCGGTCGCCATTTCCGCGGTATCGAGGAAATGGGAGGGGTTCCAGTCCTTGAGGGCGCAGGCGGCTTCGAGCTCGGCGATGGTGCGGAGGCGGTAATTTTCGCCGCCGTCCATGCGCCAGGCCCAGGCGCTGGTGAGGATGTTGCGGAGGGCGAGTCGGGATTCGGCGAGCAGGCGTTTGCCATCGGGGATTTCGTAACGGCAGGTGCGGGCTTTGAGGACGCTATCGGCATCGGCCATGATCGCGGCTAGCAGTTTGGCGGCCAGCGGATCTTCCGCGATGCGCTGGTGGACGGCGGGTTCCATGGATCTCGTGAACCAAAGCCGCGGATGGGGTTTTACCGAAAAATCCCCTGCGGTGGTAAGCGCAACAGCCGCGAGCCAGATGCCGGCGGTTCTAGTCAATCCTGTCATTGCCGGGTTACGTCGATTTATGCGGGATTCATACGCAGCATCCGAAACCGAGACCGGTGCTTGAAATGGTGGGGGAAGGGCCGTAGGTATCCGCATCCCGCGCGCGTCCGCCGGTGATTTGAAGATCCGCACCCATGAGTTCGTTTGAAAACAAAGTGAAAGAAGCCCTCGCAAATCCGCAGAACCAAGGAGAAATCCAGGATGCGGACGCTGTTGGCACCGTCGGCTCGCCGGAGTGTGGGGACATGTTGCGGATGTGGCTGAAATTTACTGAAAAGGACGGCAAGCGCGTGATCGACCGCGCGTCGTTCCAGGCGTTCGGCTGCCAAACCGCGATCGCTGTTGCCTCCATGGCCACCGAGCTGCTCAAGGGAAAAACGGCTGACGAGGCGAAGCACCTGAGTGCCCAGGACCTCTCGGGCGATCTCGGCCCGCTGCCGCCGATGAAGATCCACTGCGGCCAGCTCGTGGAAGGTGCGTTGCGAAACGCCCTCGATAACGACGCCGCGCCTGCGCCGCCGCAAGGGGCGTCCGGGACGATGGCTCCGACACTGGCATCCAGCCTGCATGGCAAGCCGTCCGGCAAGCTCCGCATCGTACCGCTCGATTGAGCGTCAATGCGCTGGGACATTTTATTTCCCTAGCGGCGATAGAGTGCTGGTTGCCACGCCGTTTGTAAGGAATCCCAAAATCATCTCCGTGTTAGAACTCCAGGAAGTCAGCTTCACCATCCGCAAAGAGGGCGAGGATATCCCGCTCGTTGACCGGGTCTCCATCCGTGTCCCCAAGGGGCATTTCATGGCCATCGTCGGCCCGTCCGGTTGCGGAAAAACCACGCTGCTCAAGACCATCGCCGGCTTGAATCCAGAGTCTGGCGGCGCGCTTTTCTGGGACGGGCGGGATTTATCAAAAGAGGGGGATTTTTCGCCATCGGAAATCGGCTACGTGCCGCAGTTTTCCATCGCTTACGATCCACTGACCGTCGATGAATCGGTGGAAGCGGCCACCCGCCTGCGCGTCCGCTCGGAGAGCACGGCGGACTTGGATCACCGGATCGACCGGGTGCTAGAGGAAACCGGGCTCAGCCCGATCAGCGACCGCCGGGTGAAGGTGCTTTCGGGTGGCCAGAAGCGCCGCCTCGGCCTCGCGATGGAGCTCGTTTCTGATCCGAAACTCCTCCTCTGCGACGAGGTCACGTCCGGCCTCGATCCGCGCTCGGAGCGGGAAATCGTCCGGCTATTGCATGATCTCTCGCGCAAGGACGGGCGGATCGTGCTGTCCGTCACCCACTCGCTGGCGCACTTGGAGCTCTACGATTCCATTCTCGTGTTGCACGAAGGCCGCGTGGCGTTTCACGGGCCGCCGGAGCAACTGACGCATTACTTTTCCGTCGGCGATACCGAGGAGGTCTATCCGCGTTTGGCGACGCAGCCTTCCGAGCGCTGGCACGAGTCATGGCAGAAACACCGCGAGTCCTATCAGAAGATGATGGATAAGAACCGCGCTCTGCACATCGCCAGCGGCGATCTGCACTTGCCGCCCGCTTCGGTCGCGGATGAGGCTGTTGAAAAAGAGGACGCGCTGCGTTTGCCCGGCTTTTTCAACCAATTCGCCACGCTCCTCTCGCGGCGTTGGCGGATCTTTTTCCGCGACCGCGGGCAGGTGTTTCTCCAGCTTGCGATCATCATTATTTTCCCGATCCTAGTCACCGTTTTCAGCGACAAGGCATCTGGAAACATCCGCCGTTACTCGGACAAGCGGTCGGGGGATTTCGTTGCCGAGGTTCAGGAAATCCAAAGCGTCCGCGCGGACCAAGCCAAGGTGGGCTCGGCGGTTTCCGGGATCATCATGTTCCAGGTGGTGCTGCTTTCGCTGATGGGCTCGAACAATTCCGCGCGGGAAATCGCCGGAGAACGGCCGATTTACGAGAAAGAAAAATTCGGCGGGCTCAGGCCGTCCGCCTACCTAGCGTCGAAGATCGCTTTCCTCGCGTGTCTGGTCATCGCGCAGTCGCTGTGGATGGCGTTTTTCGTGAATTTATTTGGCGCGTTCCGTGGCGATTTCATCCAGCACGCCGGTTTCCTGCTATTGATCAATGCGGCGATGACGTCGATCTGCCTGGCGATTTCCTCGCTCATGCGCACGGCCGAGCAGGCGTCGCTGTTGTCGATCTATCTGGTTGGTTTCCAGCTTCCGCTCTCCGGCGCGGTGCTCGCACTACCGGAAAATGTCGAGGTTTTCACCCGCCCGTTCATTTCCGCCTACTGGGCGTGGTCCGGCTCGGTGGAAGCGCTGATGCCCCAGGTCCACGACGCGGTGAAATCCGTAATCGACACCAGCCTATCCGCTCAAAACGCCTGCCTCTACGCGCTTGGTGCACACATTGCCGTCGCTTTCATCGCCACCTGGGCCGGGGCGCGCCGGCCGCAGTGGGACTGATTCGGTCAAACGCTGAAAATCCGAGAAGCGGAAATGCTGAAATTTAAACCCCACGCTTTGCTCTCGATTTCTTCCAATCCCCAGCCATCTTCCTTTCAGTTCTCAGCATTTACTCATTATGGCACGTCGCGCTAGCTCCAGTCTTCATCCGGGAATCATCATTGGCGCGATTGCCGCCATCGTCGTCGCGATCATCGTCGGGAAATCCATGATCGGGAAAAAAACCGCAGGTTTCGGCAGCGTTGCCGACCTTCAGATAGACGAGCTGCTCGAAAACGGAAACAGCCTCCGCGGTAACGAATACGTCGTCGAAGGCCAGATCGACGAGAAGCTCCAGTGGACCACCAGCCGCGGCCAGTTGGTCAGCGTGCGGGTGGAGTCGCCCGGTGGTGACAAGTTCGTCGGCGTCGAGATTCCGCCGGAGTTCAACAAGCTCAACATCGACGCCAAACAGAAATACGCCTTCCGCGTGAAATTCAAGCAGGGCGGCATCCCCGTCGCCACCGGAGTCAACCGCCTTTAATTCTTTCCTCACTTTTCATGAAAACCCGTTTTCTGATTCCGCTCTGCCTCGCCGGCCTCGCCCACGGCCAGGTTTACACGCCGCCGGCCCAGCCCGGGCAGCCTGCGGAGAAATCCACTCCCACGGACACCTCCCCGGCTCCCGCGAAGCAAAAGCCCGCTGCCAGTCCGTTGGGCAATGAAATCCCGATGCTCGATCCTGCGGCTGAGACTATCAGCGTCGGTGGTGTTGCTATCCCGTTAGGTGATAACCGGCTGCTCAAAGCCCGCTTCGAAAAATACCTCAGCCAGCCTCCCGAAAGCGACGAAGCCGCCGCCAAGTACCGCGCCACCATCACCGAGATTCTCGGCACCATTTCCCCATTCAAGGACGGCGGTCCGGACCTTTACGCCGCCTTCCGGCTCCTGCCCAGTGCCTCGTCCTATCCGGGCGATGCCAATCTCTGCGGCTCGCTGGCGGAGTCCATTTACATGGCCATGCTCGCCAAGCAGGACGTCAAGAGTCTCGCCAAACTCAACGATTCCATCGAGCAGGAAAAACTCTCCATCATCTCCAGCGGCGATTGGGCGGCACGCCATGAAAAGGACAAGGAACTCGGCGAGTCCAATGACGTGAAGGACAAGGGCAAACCGAAAAACGCCCCCGCCCAGACTCCCGGAACCGGCACCAACTCGCTCAAATACGCCAACACTCTCCGCCGCATCGGTGAAATCGAAGCGCTCAAGAAGGCCAACATCGTCCGCACCGAGGCCGAGACACTCCGGACCAAGGCACAGTATCAGGTCAGCATGGTCCAGTGGTTCGTCCAGCGCCGCTACGAGCATGTGCTCATGGCTGCTCGTTTTTACAACCAGATCTGGAAAGACGGCGATACCACATTGCGCATCAGAAAAGACTCGGACGTCTCCAAACTTTTCTCCGAATCTGTTGGAGTGAGCCCCACCGTCGCCTCGCTGGACTCTCTGTCTAACGAAGCTATCCGCGAGGTCGGCAAATACGTCGAGGCCTTCGATCTCATGCTCTCCCGCAACGAGCTCCACTCCGCCTCGCAGCGGCTGATGGAAGCCTACGCGCTTGGCGAATACCTCGGCCCCGTCGCCACGCTGCCGTATGAGAAGAAGCAACGCGTGGCCCAATACGTCCGGGATTTGAACGAACTCTACGGCACGCTCCAGGCCCGCGATTACACCAAGACCAAGGAACTCGCCGACCGACTCAAAGCCGCCGCCAAGGATTTTCCTTCCTCCAAAGTGGACAGCGCCATCGCCGCCTACACGCTGGCCTCCGATCTCGCGATCGAAGAAGCGAAGGCTCATTTGTTAGCCAAGGAAAACGACAAAGCCGCCGAGAAAATCAGAGCAGCCACCGAGATCTGGCCGACCAACCCGAAGCTCACCGAGTTCCGCAGCATGATCACCAACGCCAGCGGGCTCGTCATCGTCCGCAATGATTTCGACCGCCTCCTGAGCGAGGGAAATTTCCGCGAGATCGCGAAACGCCAGTATGAGATCGCCCCGACGATCCAAGGGGATGCCAAACGCGAGGATGCCTTCAAACAGATCATGGCCAACCTGATGAAAATCGAGGCAGCGCTGGGCAAGGCTTCGGAATTCAGCAAGGTCGGCCAGAGTTACGCCGCCTGGGAACAGCTCGCCGAACTGCGTGAACAATTTCCCGACGATCCGAAACTCGGCCGTGAGCTAGAGTTGTTAGCTCCGAAGGTCGCGGATTTCACTCTTGCCCTGGACAAGGCGAAACAATTCGAGAACCGCACGCCGAAACAAACCGGCTCCGCCCTCTCCTGGTATCTCAAAGCCCGCAACATCTATCCGCAAAGCAACCTCGCGGATGCCGGCACCAAGCGCCTCATCAATGAGATCCTCGCCCCGGACGACGGAGCTGCAGCGCAGGAAGTTCCGGAAAAACCGTGAGGCGGAAACTTTGGAGTGCGGCGGGCATCACCGCTTTGAGAGCCGCCCCGGCCATCCCAAGCATCTTCCAAACCACCAAAAAGCTCCCGCATTCACGCCTTTTTCCAAACGAGCGGATACTCGGGAAACATCCACGCGTCCCCTTACAGCGGTGATGCCCACCGAAGTCTAACGTTCAGCCCGTCGGTTCAAATCCTCACTATACCAGCGACGTCATTCCTTGCCAGCTTCCATCTCGGCAACGCTGATGCGGTCGCGCTTTTTGAGGAAAAACAGAGCGCCAAGGAGCGCCCATACCGCATTGCAAAAGAATCCCGCCAGTGAGGCAGCGACGGCGGTTTCCGGTTTCACGTCGGCGAGGTCGTTCATCAGAACTTCGAAGAGTTTTTCTCTAACGCCCACACCGGCGATCGAGATCGGCAGGCCGCTGATGGAGTCGATGACTGGCATCGCCGATACCACCGCACCGTAGCTTGATGTGCCGCCGACGGCTCGCATGCCGCAATAGTAGGAGGAGAAATACGCGGTGAGCATGAGAAAGGAAACGCCGAGACCGGCGAGCGCGTGTTTCCAGTTCCGCCGATAGACGTCGTAGATCTCCGGGATGCGTTTCATCATCGGCCAGCGGGCGAAGCGGTCGTTGCCGTGGATCCGCCGGTGGATGGGCGGCGAGGCGCAGATGAAAATGAGCACGACCATCGCCAGTCCGCCGCCCAGATAGAACCAGGCGAAGTGAATCACACCTTTGCCTAACAGGCTTTGACTGGCAAGCGATTCGAACCGCGCGGCGCTGATGATGAAAAACAGTAGCGAGAGAGAGACCATGCCGGCTAGATGATCCGCCATGACTGCCATGGCGATGACGAGTTTTTTCCCGGAATGATCGCGCGTTAGAAGGATGATCCGCGCCGCATCGCCGCCGAGGCCGCTGACGGACGCGAGGCTGAAAAGGCCGTCGATCATCGTCAGCTCGACCGCACGGCCGAGGCTAACAGGGAGGGCCTGGGCGCGCAGGAAAAACCACCAGCGGGTGCCGTTGAGGCAGACGGAGGTGCCGGCGAGCGCGGCTCCGGCGGCGAGCCAGCGGTAGTCAACGGCACCGGGCCGGGTAAAAACCGAGCGGTCGAATTTCACCTGCGAGAATGCCCACCAGAGACAGAGTGCGGTGAGGACCAGTTTGAGCAGGAATATGAAAAACGCCTTCATGCCAGCAAGGTCATTCCGCCGGTTGGTGTTCTGGCTGGCTTGGAGCGCCGGAGGGCTTTCGAGCATGTGGTACCGGCGTCCCGCCGCAATGGCAGTTTGTGGATGCCAGAAACTCCGATAGGACGATGCGACTCATTTTTGTCCATCCGGGGTGCAAGCTTCTGCGACTGATTGGCTGAAACGACAGTCTTTGTGGCGAGACGCCGCAACCACGTTGGGGCACTCCATCGGCTAGTTTGGGCGTTGTGGAACACTACTCTAGGCGGATTTTTCAATCTCCCTCGCGATGGTTTCCACGCTTTCCAGAATGCCTTTTGCGGCATCGGAGTTGCCGATTTTCAGGCCGAAATGTTTCTCCAAGCCGACGACCAACTGGAGCGCATCCACCGAATCAAGACCCAGTCCGCCGGCTCCGAAAATGGAAGTGGTATCGCCGATTTCCGACGGGTCCTGTTCGAGCATGAGCTCGTCCACCATCACTTCTTTGATTTTCTGCCGGAGTTCGTCGCCTTGCATGATTGATTGGGAAAATTTAGAGAATGCCGCCGTCGATTTTCAGCGCCGAGCCCGTGATATAGGCCGCGTCTGCGCTGGCCAGAAAATAAACCGCTGCGGCGACTTCCTCGGGTTTTCCGAAACGCCGCATCGGGATGCCGCGCTGGGCGTTTTTCCGAGCTTCGGCATCCATTTCGACGATGGCTTCGGTGTCGATGAAGCCGGGCAGCACGGAGTTCACCGTGATGCCGGATCGGGCGACTTCCTTGGCGAGTGTCTGGCTGAAAGCGACCACCCCCGCCTTCGCCGCAGCATAATTCGTCTGCCCGAGCGGCGGCAGCACGGCGCTGAGCGAGGCGATGTTCACGATGCGGCCGGAGCGCTGGCGCATCATCGGCGTGACGACGGCGCGGCAGCCGTGGAAAACGGCATCGAGATTCGCGGCGATCACCGAGTGCCATTTTTCCGGCGGCATCGCGGCGAGCAGGCAATCGTCGTGCCTGCCGGCGTTGTTCACCAGCACATCGAGCCGGCCGTCGGTGACCAGGATTTTTTCCACCGCAGCCTGCCAAGCGGCGGGATCGGTCACTTCGAGATCGATCAAATGGCAGCGCCCGGCCGATTCGTTCGCGAGGGTTTCCGCATGCTCCCGGTTTTTCCGCACTCCGAGCCAGACTTTGGATCCGGCATCATGAGTGAGGAAATAACGCGCGATGCCTAGACCCAGCCCGCCATTTCCTCCGGTGATTAAAATCGAACGCACGGGTGAGGATTGTGCAGCGCCCGGTCCGGGTCAAGACGACCCTTGCCCTGCTCGGGAAGTGATGGTATGACCGATGGTATGCCAATCATGACTCATCGGACAATCTTCGCGCTGGACGAGGCTACGGCAGATCGTCTCAAGCGACTGGCCGCGTCATGGCAAGTGTCGCAGGCAGAGGTGGTGCGGCGCGCGGTCGCTGAAGTTGATAAATTCAGTCCGCCCTGAAAACCCGGATCCGGTGAGGATGCTGCGAGAACTGCACGCGAAGGGCGGTGGCCTTGATCGTGAAATAGCAGAAGCCTATCTTACCGAAGTTTACGAAGATCGGAAACACTGGCGCGGCGAATGATCTGTCTCGACACCAACTATCTGATCCGAGGTGTGACATCGGGCACTTTGGAAAGTGAGGAACTGATCCGCTGAACCGAGGAAGGCATCGAGCTGATTACCCCGATGCCTGCATGGTATGAATTCCTCTGTGGACCGGTCACTCCCGCTCAAACAGCGACGGTGCGGTCTTTTCTTTCCGCGATTGTCCCGTTTGATGAGGTTCATGCGACAGAGGCGGCCAGACTTTTCAGCGCCGCCAACCGCAAACGTTCTGTGCGCGCGGATGCCATGATCGCCGCAACTGCGATCAACTACGGAGCCAGTCTCGCAACGCGAAACCACGACGATTTCGCGCTGTTCGTTTCTTACGGGCTGGCACTGGCCTAACCAAACACCGGCTCGTTTCCCGGCTTCCACTTGATATTGCAGCCGCTGCTGGGATACGGGCGGGCGAGGGGTTGTTCGCCCTCTAGCATGCGGCGGACGGCTTCGCGGAGGTCGCCGCCGTGGGGCTCGATGCCGCTGCGCGGGCGGGAGTCGTCGAACTGGCCGGCGTAGAAAAGCTGGTTGTCGGCGGTGAAGAGGAAAAAGTCCGGAGTGCAGGCGGCGCCGTGCGCCTTGGCGACTTCCTGTGACTCGTCCAGCAGGTAGGGGAAATCCCACTGGTGGTCGGCGGCGAACGTCTTCATGTGCTCAGGACCGTCCTGTGGGTAGCGCTGGAGGTCGTTCGAATTGATGGCCACTGTGCTGACACCTTGGGTCGCGATTTCCTCGGCCAATTCTCCGAGCGCATCAGCCAGGAGGACGACGAAGGGGCAGTGGTTGCAGGCGAAAACGACCAGCAAGCCACGCTCTCCGGCAACGTCGGACCGATCCACGAGCTTGCCATGGGAATCCGGCAACGAGAAGCCTGGCGCGGCATCGCCCGGGCTCAGGTGGAATGAGGAAAGAACTTCTGGCATGGGACCAAGCTATCACAATTCCCGCTCACGCAAAACTGTTTTCCACCTTGGATGTGGGGCGGTTCCGTCGCATGGTGCCGCCGCCATGGCAGACGGACTTTCATCGGCGGAACTGCTCCGCTATTCGCGTCATCTCATCATCCCGGACATCGGGATGGAGGGGCAGCTTCGTTTGAAAAACGCCTCGGTCCTGCTCATCGGCACCGGCGCGCTGGGCTCTCCATCCGCTCTCTATCTGGCTGCGGCGGGCGTCGGCAGGATCGGCCTCGTCGATGCGGACGTGGTGGACGCGTCGAATCTCCAGCGCCAGATCCTCCACGGCGAATCGTGGATCGGGAAACCAAAACTCGAAAGTGCCGCCGCCCGCCTGCGCGAGGTGAATCCGCACATCACGGTGGAGCTTCATCCGGTGCGTTTCACTCCGGAAAACGCGATGGAGATCGCTGCTAACTATGACGTCATCGTCGATGGCTCGGACAATTTCCCGACGCGATTTCTAACGAACGACACCGCGTTTTTCCAAAAGAAACCGCTCGTTTACGGCGCGATCCACCGCTTCGAAGGGCAGGGCGCGGTTTTCGCACCACATCTCGGCGGTCCTTGCTACCGCTGCCTGCTGCCGAACCTGCCGCCTCAGGGCAGCGTGCCGTCCTGTCAGGAGGCTGGGGTGTTAGGCGTGCTGCCGGGCATCATCGGATCGCTCCAAGCGATGGAGGCGCTCAAGCTCATCCTCGGCATTGGCCAAGTGCCGCTTGGCAAACTCACGATCTACGACGCGCTCAACAGCACTTTCCGCTCCCTCACACTCCGCCGCGATCCCGCCTGCCGGCTTTGCGGCGATCTGCCTGAAATTTTCTCCGTCTCCAATCCAGAAACCACCGCCTCCGCCTCCTGCGAAATCCCTAACGACTCCATGGAATCCATCACCACTTCCGAACTCCGTGAAATCCTTGCCGGGGATTTCCAAGGCCTGCTCATCGACGTCCGCGAACCGGATGAATACGCCATCGCCCACATCGAAGGCTCGCGGCTCATTCCGCTGAAAACGCTGCCGGATCAGTTAGCCGACCTGCCGGCGGACCGGGAAATCCTCGTCCATTGCAAGTCCGGCGGACGTTCCGCCAAAGCCGTCCAGCTTCTCCTCGATCACGGATTCACCCGCGTGAAAAACGTGGCCGGCGGCATGGATGCCTGGCTTGCAGAAAACTAGGTCCGCGCTCCCGCCACCGGCGGTAATGGTGATGCCGGGCTCGGCGCGGAAGACGCCGATTTCCCGGTAGGTGACCTTTGTCGCCGTGAAATGCATGAGCGTGCTCTCAGGGTCTTGGGGTGAATTATCTAACAAATAGCAAGAGTTGGGCAGGCTAACGAGATCGGGATACGCGCCGACCTCCGAGCAGTCGCACGGCATCGCGAGCGTGCCGATGATGCTGCCGTTGCTGATGTACCCGCCGGCACGGGGAGGTCAGCCGTAGCGGCGAGGTTGTTCATCAACGCATGCCATGGATCAAACCATACCAAATTCGACAAAAAGGTAGATCGGATCGAAGTTATACCTCAAATAGAGCGAATGCTTGTTTAGGATTTATATATTTTTCATCCCGATGACCGTGCCGGGCTCCCAGGCGAGGCCCCAGTCGCGCATTGCCGCAAGTACCGGGCCGAGAGAACGACCTTTTTCAGTCAGCCGGTAGGCGAAGCGTTTTGTGCCGTCGGCCGCGGGAATCTGTTCGGCAATCCCGTGGCGCAGCAGGCGTTCGAGCCGGTCGCTCAGGATGTTCGTCGGAATGCCTTCTGGCGAGGCGGCAAATTCCTTGAACCGGGAGCGGCCGAGAATGAGGTCGCGGATGACAAGAAGAGTCCAGCGGTCGCCAAGGATGTCGAGCGAACACGCGACCGGGCATGGCGAGCGACGTTTTGGGTTTTCCTTCGGCATGGAGGAACACTACCATAAAATTACTTGCATTCCACAATCATATTACTTGCATTTCGAAAGTATTGCATTTCATTGAGTCGCCATGAAAACTCTTGAGTCATCAAAACTGGCAGCGCCCGGTGCCGGCCTGCCATCGGCGGAACGCGTCATAGCCCGGCTGCTGCTCGGCTTCCGCTGTCGCACGGGAAACCGTGAATCATTCATCACGCATTTCAAAAGCGAACGTGCGAAAATCAGGAGATTGATCGCTCCTCTGGAGGTCGGCCCGTTGGCCAAGCAGGTTCTTATCACCCGACCAAGAGGACTGGAGGACAGCAGCCGCGATTGGTCGGTTCTGATGACGCTGGATCACTTGCGGATTGTGAATGCCGCATTCGTTGGAATTATCGGTTCTCTGACAGAAGGGATCGAACCGGAAGGACAGGCCAGCACGGCGGCGGTGAAGCCGGATCCAGCGGTGACCATGGAGGTGATCGAGGAATATGAATCCGGCTGTGACGCCATGCTAGAAACAACGGCTGCCGTGGCAGAAATGAAGACCACGGCCCGCTTTCGTCATCCTTGGTTTTGGAAAATGAACGCCCACGAATGGCATTCCCTTGCGGCAGGACACATGGGCATCCACCGCACACAAATCGAACGCATCATCTCGGGACTCCCGTGACATCCCATTCCCTCAACATCACCACGGATCCGATCATAGGCCTCACATGGTGCATCGTCCTGCCGGCGAGTGTCGGCATGCTTTTAAACACGCTCTATAACTTCGCGGACACCCGGGGTGCGGGCCGCCTCTGGACCGATGCATTGGCGCACTGTCCCAGTCCTTCCCCTTGTTTTTCGGCTCTTCAGCAAAATTTGTGGGTGAATTTCGGTTCGGGTAGATTCCCAAGTGTATGATAAAGAGAGATTTGCAGTAGTTCAAAACTGCGGTAGCCATAGGCTTTTCTCATGCACAGGTTGATCCTCAGGTTGAGG
>JBBRCO010000043.1:0-26327 GCA_038204755.1 Verrucomicrobiales bacterium | reverse complement strand
TCGATGAATTTCGAGGCAAACTCGGTGCAGCGGCGGCGGATTTCCGCAGGTTCCAGACCGGTGGCTTCCTTGACGACCTTGAACTCGATCGGCAGGCCGTGGCAGTCCCAACCGGGAATAAATGGCGCGGTGAAGCCAGCCATCGTCTTCGATTTCACGACCAAATCCTTGAGCAGCTTGTTCAGCGCGGTGCCCATGTGGACGTCGCCATTCGCAAATGGCGGGCCGTCGTGGAGAATGAATTCTGGAGCATTCTGAGCGCGGCGACGGTAGAGGATTTTTTCGTAAAGTCCCTCGTTTTCCCACTTCTCGAGGCGGGCGGGTTCGTTCTGCACCAAGTCCGCACGCATCGGGAAAGTCGTTTGCGGGAGAGTCAGGGTGTCTTTGTAATTCGGGGCAGCGCTCATGACGGGGCGCGGAAGCTAGCAATGGCACCCGGTGGGGTCAACCACGGGAAACGGCAAGGAATTCGGGGGATTGTTCCGCGAAATCCAAGTGTGCTGCCAGATCAATGCGACGGACGCCGAGTGCCAACGTGGTAGCTGAGTCTCGCTGCAACGCTTCTCTTTGATGACGTTGCGCCACCGCCAAATGCCGAACGGGGCTGCGCGACGGCGGTCTGGTCGCAGGGGGTTTGGGTCGTATTCCCATGGACTTTAGACAGTGGTTGCATGGGGTTTGGGTCGTAGCTCTGCCAAGCTGTTGCAAAGCTGGCGGATGTCTGGCATGGGTGCGCCATGCGTTTTCATACTTCTTTTCCGCTCGTCGGTTGCCTGCTCATCGTTTGCTCGGCCGAAGGGCTTGCGGCGGAGGATTTTTCGTTCGACACTCTGCGCGAAAAGGCGAGGAAAATGGCGGCGGGCCCGCATCAGGCACCGAAGCTGGAGCTCGCGGATTATTGGAAAAACCTGACCTACGACGGGCATCGCGATATTCGTTTCAAGATGGATTCCGGGCTGTGGGCGGATCAGAAGGGGGATTTTTCCATTGATTTTTTCCACCCCGGCTGGACAGCGAAGAAGATGGTGACGCTCCACGAAGTGATCGGCGGTAGGTCCGAGGCGCTCAAGTTTGACCGGAAACTTTTCGACTACGGGAAACAAAAAATCCCCGCCGGGACGCCGCCGCCTCCGGGCTACGCGGGATGGCGGGCGCGCACGCATTTGAACACGGAGACTTACATGGATGAGTTCCTGGTTTTCATGGGCGCGAGTTATTTCCGGGCGATTCCAAAGGACGCGCCATACGGGCTTTCCGCACGCGGGCTCTCGATCAACAGCGGCCTGCCGGGAGTGCCGGAGGAGTTTCCGGATTTCTCGGAATTTTATCTGGAGAAACCCGCAAAGGAATCGAAAACGCTGAAGGCGTGGGCGCTGCTAGATGGCGAGAGCGTGGCGGGTGCCTATCAGTTCACGATCACGCCGGGTGTGGAGACCGTGATGGACATCGACGCGGAAATCACTCTTCGGAAGCCGGTCCAACAG
Organism: Verrucomicrobiales bacterium; assembly: GCA_038204755.1. GTDB lineage: Bacteria > Verrucomicrobiota > Verrucomicrobiia > Verrucomicrobiales > Akkermansiaceae > Luteolibacter. The sequence continues at coordinate 24,843 of JBBRCO010000043.1, read as the reverse complement.
CTCGGACTCGCGCCGTTTTCCACGATGTTCTGGTTCGGCGAGAGCACATATCCGAAGCCGCTGGATTTCCGCCCGGAAGTCCATGACAACGACGGGCTGCTGATGGAGCTCGACAGCGGGAATCTCCATTACCGCCCGCTGGAAACCACGAAGGGGAAGTTCCGCCACTGTGTTTTCACGATGGAAAAACCGCGCTCGTGGTCACTGTTGCAGCGGGATCGTTCGTTTTCGTCCTATCAGGATCCGGAGGCGCTCTATCACAACCGGCCGAGCGTGAAGGTGGAGCCTGTCGAGGGATTTGATTATGGGAAGCTGCATCTTATCGAAATGCCGACGCGCGATGAGACCGATGACAACGTGATTCTGCTCTGGGAGCCGACGCCGGTGTTGGAAGTCGGGAAGGCGTATCGCTTTCACTACCGCCTGCGCTGGATGCGCGATCCGGCGCCGTCCGGGATTTTCACGGTGCGTGCGACTCGTTCGGGAACGCCCGTCCAGAAGCCGGATGAGGTGCTGATGACCATCGATTTTGCGAAGCCACTCCAACCGCAGGCCAAAGTGGGCGATCCGAAATGGGACGATATTTCCAAGCTGAAACCAGTCGTGACGATCAACCAGCAATCGGTGAAACTGATCCACGTCGGGCTGTCCGACGTCAGCATGCCAAACGTGGACGATCTGCCCGCCGGTCTCGGTCGCAGCGACAAGCTCCATATGCCGCAAGTGTTGCGCGCGTTTTTCGTCTGCGAACCGCCGAAGGATTTGACGGACATGGACATGACTTGCGAGCTTCAAGACGAAACCGGCAAAGCAGTCTCCGAGCGCTGGGTTTATCTTTGGAAAAAGCCCGCTCCGTGAACCGTCCCCTTCTCCAGCTCATCCGCGCATCAAGTTGGAAACGCACTCAAGACCGCTTTTTAATCGCGCTCTACGACGCGTTCTCCGCACGGTGATCGCAATAAATGGCTCCCAATCGGGCGAATGCTTTCGGGTCATGTCCCACCAGTTTCCCGCGCATTTCCAGTGCCACAGCGGCCTGCCACGCATCGTTCTCCCCCATGCGCTGCGATGCCTTCCGCTGCAGCAGCGCCGCGCGGGCAGCATGGGCATGATGCAGCCCCTGCCAGCGGAAGCGACTGAGGAAATCCCGTACGGCATCCATATCCTCTGCCCCCTCCAGCACCTCCGCCACGCTCACCGCGCTGACCCAAAGCCGGGTGCGCGGATTCCGCGCCAGCCACGCGCCAGCCGGACCAGGTAGCCCTGCGGAGATTTCATTCAGAAGATCAATCAGGAACGAGGAATCTAGCAGTGCGTTCATGCCCGTTTTTTAATCGCAAGCCGTTTGTCCCCCATGCGCCCCTCGATCTCCGCCAGCAAATCGGCAGCGGTGGTGAGCGGTTTTTCCTGAATCATCCGCCGCACCAGCGCCCCCGTGCTGATCCCCTCAGCCTTCGCTCGGCGGGCCAGCGCCGCCTTTTCATCATCCGAAATCCGCACAGTGAGTATGCTCATGGTAAGACAAATGTATGACAATCCTTGCCGCTGCGTCAAGCGCTTTGCTTGTGAGAACCTGGTATTTCCCGGCAGGCGGTCCGGAGTCCACGTCTTTTGCGTGCTCTCCACGATTCCGCGTGCGTTCTGGGTGGCATTTGGCAGCTTTTCTGGCGTGACCACCCATATTCTCTGCTCTCTCGTTTGCCTAATCTCACTTTTGAGCATCGCCGTCGCCGAGCCCGAACGGATTCCACTTTGGCCTGACAAGGCCCCGAATGGCGACGGCACTTTTAGCCCATCGATACCCAGCGCGCCATCCGCCTTGCCCGTTCGAATGCCAGAGCGTGGCACCTTGATCCACGCCGCCTGGGCATCATCGGCTTCTCCGCCGGCGGCCACCTCGCGTCCACTGCCGCCACCCACTTCGATGCGGTGGATGCAACGTCCGAAGATCCCATCGGGCGATTAAGTTCCCGGCCAGACTTCGCGGTTCTGATCTACCCGGTGATCAGCACGGGCGAGCTGGGCCACAGAGACTCATGCACCAACCTTCTGGGCCCCAATCCAACGCCGGAAAGCCTCACCTTTTTCTCGTCCGAAAAGCAGGTCACCGATCAAACTCCGCCCACCTTCCTTGCCCACGCCAAGGATGACAAAACCGTTTCTCCCGAAAACAGCAGCCTCTTCGCCGATGCCCTCAAGGCCCACCACATTCCCAACGAATACCTCGAACTTCCCTCCGGCGGCCACGGCCTGAATGGCTACTCGCTAAACATTACGCCTACTCGGATTCCCGCCTCGCCTTCGGAGGATACGCTTGGTCCGTCGGTGGCGGAAACAACCCCCAAGTCGGCGACCTCGTCGATCAACTCACCAGCACCCGCTCCCGTCTCACCGACGGAAAGCTCCAGCCCTGCCCCGCCGTCGTCCTCATCAACCTCGGCGAAAACGGAGTCCCTAAAGCGGAAACCGTGATCGCCGCCCTCAACAAACTGCGCGAGCGGAGCAGCGCCACCACCCGGATTTTCGTCATGGTGCCGGTGTCCGGAAAAGCCCGCGCGGAAATCACCGACGCCGTGAAAACCTCTATCGGCAACAGCAAGGACCCACAAATCCACCTGGTCGACCTTGGCCCGATCCAGTTCGAAACCACCGACGGCCAACACCCCACCGCTGCCGGCCACAAGTCGATTTATCACGCCGCCCTTCCCCATTTTGATCGCCTATTGGGGAAAACGTCCCGGTAATCAGCATTTCCAGCGTGCACCGAGAAGTCTTTCGGAAAGCTGAATTTTCCGAGAATTATAATTGGAATAATTCTTGATTGCGACTGGGTCGCAAGTATTTTGCCGCCGCAATGGTCAGTAAAATCACAGATCAACCGGCCGAAATCGAAGTCCCCGAGGAAATCTCGGGACTCCGCATGACTCGTCAGCGGCAAGAGGTTTACCGGATCCTTCAACAAGATCGGAACCACCCGACCGCGAACGAGGTGTTCATGCGGGTGAAGGACCGCCTGCCAAACATTTCCCTCGCCACGGTTTATAACTGCCTCGAAGCCCTCGTGCAGCACGGCATCATCCGCCAAGTGAATTTCGAGCGCGAATCCTCCCGCTACTGCCCGAACCTCAGCGAGCACGGCCATTTTCACGACGCGGCCACCGGAGTCATCCACGACGTCGATTTCAAACACGGCGTCAGCCTCGCCGACGTGCTCAACCTCCCGCCCGGAGCCGTCATCGAAGACGTCGAAATCACCCTCCGCGGTAAACTCGTCATTCAATAATTTTAAATTTCAAATCTCAGATCTCAAATTTTTCCAAAATGAGCCTCCAAATCACCAACCTCCACGCCACTCTCGAAGATGGCACCGAAATCCTCAAGGGCGTCAACCTCGACATCCCGAAGGGCCAAGTCCACGCGATCATGGGGCCTAACGGCTCCGGGAAGTCCACCCTGTCCAAGGTCATCGCCGGTCATGAAAGCTACATCGTCACCGCCGGCTCGGTGACGCAGGACGGTGAGGAAATCCTCGGCAAGTCCATCGACGAGCGCTCACGCGGCGGCATCTTTCTTGCGTTCCAATATCCATCCGAAGTTCCCGGAGTCTCGAACGCCAATTTCATCCGCGCAGCACTCCAAGCACGCCTCCCGAAAGGCCAGGACATCGACGCCGTCGCCTATTACAAGAATCTCTACTCGAAGATGGATCACCTCGAAATGGACCGGAAATTCACCGCCCGCGCCGTGAACGAAGGCTTCTCCGGTGGTGAAAAAAAGCGCAACGAGATCCTCCAGATGATGATGCTCGAGCCCGAATACTGCATCCTTGATGAAACCGATTCCGGCCTTGATATCGACGCGCTCAAAGTCGTTGCCAAAGGCGTGAATGCCATGCGCTCGGAAGGCCGCGGCATGCTTCTCATCACCCACTATCAGCGCCTGCTCGACTACATCAAACCGGACCATGTGCACGTGATGGCCGAAGGCAAGATCGTCCGCTCCGGCGGTCCCGAGCTCGCACTTGAGCTGGAAAAAGACGGCTACGAATTCCTCAAGGAACCTGCTCTCGCTTGATCGATATCGACCCATGACTCCACTCCTTCAGCTAACGGAAAAATTACGACGACTTCAGGCGCTCCGGCCTCTGGAACCGTCGCATGTCCGTGCGCTCGAAGAAAAAGTGGTGGCGGCATTCGAACTGGAAGTCATTGCGACGAGCAACCAGATCGAGGGCAATTCGCTCACTTTGAGAGAAACGGAAATGGTGCTTTCGAAAGGAGTCACCATCGCCGGAAAACCCCTCAAGGATCACCTTGAAGCTCTCAACCTCCACGCGGCTTTCAATTACTTGAAAACACTCGCGAAAAACCCGGAAACGATTACCGGTCGCCTGGTTCGCGAACTTCACCAAATGGTTCTCAGCCGCATCGCCGACGATTGGGCCGGAGTTTATCGGACAGTTCCCGTGAGAACTGCCGGAGCAAAACACCAGCCTCCACATTTCCTCGAAGTGCCGCGTCTGATGGACGAGTGGGAAAACCAAATCGCAGCCTCCGCGAAGACGCTGCACCCCGCATTGTTAGCTGCGGATATCCATGAGCAGCTCGTCACGATCCACCCCTTCGTCGATGGCAACGGCCGTACCGCCCGCCTGATGATGAACCTGGTTTTCCTCCGCGCCGGCTATCCTGCCATTGTCATTCCTTCGGATTCCGCTTCCAGACTGGCATACTATGATGCTCTCGAAATGACCCAGACCGGCGAAAAGCCTGAAGCATTCCGCGATTTCATTGTTAGCGCCGCAGACACCATGCTCGACCGCTATCTCGGGACACTCGCCCCCGCATCCCATTAAAACTTTCCTCAACCCAAACTACCATGTCCTACGACACCACAGACGTTCTCGATACGGAAACCCGTGAAGCGATCGATATCGACCGCACGAAGGGTGATTTCACTTTCCCGGAGCGCAACAAATTCGACGCCGGGCGGGGTCTTACTTCCGCGACGGTTGACTATATTTCAGACGTTAAACACGACCCTGACTGGGTGCGTGAATTCCGTCACAAGGCATTGAAAGTTTTCCAAGACAAACCGATGCCCACCAACTGGGCGACGAAAGACTTGGACGCGATTGATTTCAACGTCATCCGCTACTATCTATCCGACGGTGAAAAGCCAAAGCGCTCTTGGGATGATGTGCCCGCCGACGTTTTGGAAACCTTCGAACGCCTCGGCATTCCCCAACAGGAACGCGCGTTCCTCGCCGGTGTGGAAGCGCAGTTCGATTCGGAAGCAGCCTACTCGAACGTGAAGGAAGAGCTCACGAAACAAGGCGTGATCTTCTGTAACTCGGCCGAAGGCCTGAAGGAGCACGAGGAAATCTTCCGGCCGTGGTTCGGCAAGGTCATCCCTACCGGTGACAACAAATTTTCCGCTCTTAACAGCGCGGTTTTCTCCGGCGGCTCGTTCATCTACATCCCGAAAGGCCTAAAACTAAAGCAACCGCTCCAAGCCTATTTCCGCATCAATTCGGAAAACTTCGGCCAGTTCGAGCGCACGCTCATCATCGCTGACGAAGGCGCCGAGCTGATGTATATGGAAGGCTGCACCGCACCGAAATTCGAGACCGCCACGCAGCACTCTGCTGTTGTGGAACTCGTCGCGCTCAAGGGCGCGAAGATCCAATACGTGACCGTGCAAAACTGGTCGTCCAACGTTTTCAACCTCGTCACCAAGCGCGGCATCGCGATGGAAGACGCGGAAGTTCGATGGATCGATTGCAATATCGGCTCACGCCTAACGATGAAATATCCCGGCGTCATCATGAAGGGCAAGCGCGCCCGCGGTGAGGTCATTTCCATCGCCCTCGCGAACACCGGCCAGCACCAGGACACCGGCGCGAAGATGATCCACGCCGCCGATGATACGACTTCCAACGTCGTTTCGAAATCGATATCCGTCGGCGAAGGACGCTCCACCTACCGCGGCCAAGTTCATATTCCGAAGCATCTCAAGGGCTGCAAAAACAACACCGAGTGCGACGCACTGCTGATCAACAGCCACAGCCGCACGGACACCTATCCGGCGATCACGGTCAAAGGCAACCGGCACGCCACGCAACACGAAGCGTCCGTTAGCCAGGTGTCGGATGATATGCTCTTCTACATGCAACAACGCGGCCTCAACGAAGGCCAGGCGATGTCGCTCGCGGTAAATGGTTTCATCAACGACCTCGTCCGCGAGTTCCCAATGGAATATTCAGTGGAACTTAAGCGCCTCATCGATCTGGAAATGGAAGGCAGCGTCGGCTAAACCATTGATAACCATGAAATCACTACGCCAGGGCCCGGTTCATGTGAGCTTCGTCACCCACGAGGAGGACGAAGCGGAGACTGCGGCTTACTGGAAATCAAAGACGCCAAAAGAAAGGCTGGAGGCCCTCGCGATTCTCCGCTCCCAGAAACACAATACCTCCGATGGAACCCGATCAAGAATTCAGAGAGTTTGCCGAGTCATTCCTATCCCATGGAGTTAAGTTCATGGTGATCGGTGGTTATGCGGTCACCGCTCAAGGGCATCCCCGATATACCGGAGATATCGAGTTCCTTGTCGAGAAATCTCCGGAAAATGCGGAAAGGATTGTCCGGGTGATCCACGAATTTTTCGGACCGCTTCCCGAAGTGCTGTTGGAGAATTTTCTGGATGAAACGCGCATGTGCCAGTTTGGCGTTCCTCCCTACCGGATCGACATACCCATGAAAATCGGCGGAGTTGATTTTGAGGATGCTTACCCACGCCGTGAAATGTTCCCGCTCGGAGGAACCGACGTTCCATTCATCGGGCTTGAAGACCTGAAACGAAACAAAAAGTCCACCGGTCGCCACAAGGATCCCGGCGACCTTGAAGCACTCGAACGACTCAATGACTAATCCCTTTTCCCATGTCCACCACTCTTGAAATGCCCTCTCTCCTCGAATCCGCTCCGGAAACCCCCGCTTATTTTCCCGCGTGGTTCGCCAGCCGCCAGAAATCCGCTTGGCAGCGTTTCCTCGCAACTTCCTCCCCGAAACGCGGTGATGAAAACTGGCGGTTCTCCAGCATCAGGCAGCTCGATTTTTCCGGCTTTCAAAAAGCTGCTGCTTCCGGCGTGAACGAGCTGATCGCCCGCTCGACCGGTCTCGAATTCCCTGCTGCGAAAATGATCTTCGTGAACGACGAACTCGTGCATGTCGAATCCCATCTGCCGGAAGGCGTGATCTGCCTGCCCCTCGCCGAAGCGCTCGTTTCCCATAGCGATCTCGTCCAAGCCCACTTCATGAAACAAGAAACGCGCCTCGGTTCCGCCAAGTTCGCTGCCTTGCATGAAGCATCTCTAACGAACGGCTTGTTCGTCCACGTTTCCGACAAGATCGAAGTCGAAGGCACCATTGAGGTCCACCACTGGATCACCGGTGAAAACACCGTCATTTTCCCACACACGCTCATCGTAACAGGAAAGAGTTCGAAGGTCCGCGTCGTCGATATCTTCCGCTCGGCAGATGATTCGCAACCCGGCCTCGCCATCGCATTCAACGACCTTTGCGCAGGTCAAAACTCGAAGCTGGATTACATCGCCATCCAAGCCTTCAACGAGCAAACTCGGGTCATCCAGATCAACGAAACCGCCGCCTTCCGCGATGCTTCCTCCATCGGATTCATCCTCAACACCGGCGCATCCTGGGCGCGCAACGAATCGCTTTCCCGCCTCGAAGGCCCCGGTTCCCGTTCGGACATGCTTTCTGTCAGTATTCCCGCCCATGAGCAGGAATACGATCAACGCACTTTCCAGCACCATGTTTCCGAAGGTGCCTACTCGGATCTATTATATAAAAATTCCCTCTATGACGACTCCCGCACCATCTTCTCCGGGCTCATCTTCGTGGACAAGGACGCGCACCACACCGACGCCTATCAGACCTGTCGCAATCTCCTGATGAGCGACACCTGCGAGGCGAACTCGATGCCCGGCCTCGAAATCAACGCCGACCAAGTGAAGTGCTCCCACGGCAGCACCTCCTCCCAGATCAGCGACGAGGAAATCTTCTACCTCTGCGCCCGCGGCATCGCGCCCGCCCAAGCCCGCCAGCTCATCGCCCGTGGTTTCTCCGTGGACGTGCTCGAGCGCCTGAAAAACGATGAAGTCGAAGCTCTCGTCCTGAAATTCATCGACGAAAAATTCGACCACATCGCCACGAACGGAGCGCTGGCTTCAGTCGGCCGGTAACTTTCCGTCTTCTCCCGATCAGACCGCCGCCGGAAGACTCGCCGACTCAAGTCAGCGCTCCACGACGCGAGTTCTGCGCCATTGCGAATCCGCTCCCATCCCGCTAGACTCCTCCGCAATGGCCAATCCCCACGACCACCCCACCGCAGTTAAAGAGCTCCAGGATTCCATTTATCGGGACAAGGTCCTTCAAGCCCGCGCAATGACACGTGAAGAACGGATCGATTCCATATTCGAGCTTTCCTACTTCCAACTGGGCATGATGCATTCCGGCCCGATGCACCGACTCGGAACCACCGATCATTCGGAAGGCTGGAAAGAGGTCCGGCACGGGCTGGATCGGCTGGCCCATGCGCGTGACTTCCGGTTCTACACCACTGAGAAACCCGAGGTGGTATGAACTTGAACGAGCTCGCATGCGCCGTTTTCAATATCGCAGAATCGTTAGGGATCCCTCACATGGCGGTTGCCGCCGGTGCCTATGGTATTCCCCGGGCGACCAAGGACATTGATCTGCTCGTTTCCATCGACCCGAAGAAGGGCATCCGGCAGCTGATGGACGCTCTTGGGGAATTGATTGAATTTGAACCTCAGGCCCAATTCGACACCATCACTTGGGGACGCCGCCACGTTGGAACATCGGTGTTCAGCCCGCCTTACAAGGTAGAGCTTTTTGAAATGTTTGATGATCCGTTCGTGGTATCGGAATTTACCCGCAGAACGATCTCATTCGTACCGATATTGAACAGGAACGTCTGGCTTCCTACCGCTGAGGACGTGGTGATCCGGAAAATCCGCTGGGGCCGCTCCAAGGATCCCGACGACGCCCGCGACGTTCTCGCAGTGCAAGGCCCCGAAACACTCGATACGCTCTACATCGAAAAATGGTGCGCCATCCATGGCACCACGCAGCGTTTGGAAACCATTATCGAAAGCCTGCCACCCATCTAACTTCCCATGCGTTTCACATGGCAAATCAGCCTGATGCTCACCTGCCCGCTCCTCGCAGCGGACAACGCGCGGCTGGAATTCGCCATCGGCGTGTTAGAAGAAACGCGGAATGTGAACACCGCGCAGGATCATTTCGAAAAAGCCCGCCTCGCCGATCCGCTCGCATTGCCGCTCGTCCAGCGGGCGGTGAAACAGCGGCTGGAACATGGCGATCGCGGAGGAGCGGTGAAACTTTTCCGCGATCTGAGCACGGCGCGGCCGGGCGACCTGCAAGTGCAGTTTCTCTACTCGGATTTCCTCATGCAGCACGGTCAGGGCGACTCGATGGCGATGAAACTCGCGACCGACGCGCTCGAATCCGTGCTGAAAAACCATCCGGGAAATCCGCAGATCATCCAGCGGCTTTATCAGATCTATCAGACTAGCGGCCGCAAGTCAGAGGCCACCGCCCTGCTCGACGAGCTTTCCCCCGCCGATCCAGAATCCGCGCTGCTCTACGCATCGCTCAGCCGCAGTGCGACCGAGAAGGATGAAGCGGCGCAGCGCGAAAAGCTCGATCAACATTACCTTCTCGCGCTGGCGGCCCATCCGGAAATCGCCACCCTCGCTCGGAATGCTTCCGACTATTTCCGCGATTCCGACAGGCCAGAAAAGGCAATCGAGATATTGGAAAAACATGTGGCGGCGGTTCCATCCTCGCTCGGTCTGAGGGCGCGGCTGGGCGTGCTGTATTTCTCCGCGAAGCTGGATGAAAAAGGCGAGGTCACGCTCAAGCGGGTGCTGGAAATCAATCCCGGCCAGGCACTCGCCCATCAGGCGCTGGCGAAGTTCTATCGATCCCACGACCAGCCGGAACCCGCCCGCTATCATGCCAGCGAGCTCCTGAAACTCCGCAGCGGCTCGCCCGATGAGTTCCTCAAACTCGCCGACGAATGGTTGGCCGCAAAAGACCCGCGTTCGGCGCGGCTGCTTTTGGAGCGCGCGGTTTTCAATCATCCCGATCATTTCGAGCTACTCCAGAAACTCGCCATCGCCACCCGCCGCGATCCGGAGACGAGTGCGAACGCTGCCAGGCTTTTCCGCGAGGCGGAAGCGGCGAAACCGGCCGACGTGAAAAACGAACCCGCCTTCCTCATCGAGTCCGCCGAGACGCTCATCGCCCAAGGCCAAAGCAAGGCCGCCGAAGAGCGGCTGCGCAGCGCTATCAAGTCCTATCCGCCGGAAGCGAAGAAGGAAACCGCTGCCGCACTGCGGCGCCTGGCGGATCTTTGGGATTCGGAAAAACGCAATGCCGACGCCGCCCGCGCTCTCCGCCAGCGCGCGGATGCGCTTGATCGTTAATGTTTCCTAGCAAATCCCGGTTTGCAAAAGTCTTGCACAAATCCGGGGGCGGCACTACCTCCCCGCGCATGGAAACCACTCTGATCCTTTTCAAACCCGATGCCATCGCGAAAAACCTCACCGGCACCGTTCTCGCCCGCTTCCAAGATGCCGGCTTCCTGATCCGCGGAGTCAAGATGATGACCCTCAGCGACGAAATCCTCGCCGAGCACTACTCGCACATCGCCGACAAGCCGTTTTTCCCAGCCGTCCGCAGCTTCATGCAGGAAACTCCGGTGATCGCCCTCGTGCTCGAAGGTGAAAATGTCATCGCCGCCGTCCGCGATCTTCTCGGACCGACCGATTCCGTGGCAGCCCCTGCCGGCACCATCCGCGGTGACTTCGGCTTCAAGGATGCCGATGCGAAGATGCGCAACGTCTGCCACGCTTCCGATTCCGTCGAAGCCGCGCAAGCCGAGATCAAGCGCTTCTTCAAGGAAGACGAAATTTTTGCTTGCTGAGAATCATGACCGTCGAACGCGTCAAGTATGTCATCTGGGCAGCGGACCTGCCGCGGGCGACGGCTTTCTATCAAACTGCTTTCGGTGCGGAAATCATCCGCGCTAACAGCCATATCTCCGAGTTGGATATCGCCGGAGCCATCATCGGCATCCACGGCGGCGGTGAGGGGAAAAAAACCTGGACCGGCATCAGCTTCCAAGTCGCGGACGTGGTGGCCGGATCTGCCGAAGTGGTCGCCGCCGGTGGTGGTCTGACCCGTGAGCCGCAGGAAGAGGATGGTGAGGCTCCGCATCTGGCGATGTGCTCCGATACGGATGGGAATGAGTTCATGCTGATCCGGAAACGGTGATATTTGAGACGGGATTTCCGGGAATCGGCCTCCCTTCCTTGGAAGAGTATTTCGCCCGGAGCGGCTCCGAGGAAATGGATGGGGACGCTCTGCATGAATGGATCACTCAACGTCGCCAGGAAATACGGAGGGTTGATCTGCCTCCGGCCTGGTCCGCTGCGCTGCCAGTCCGGTCAGCCGGTGTGGATCGGAGACCGACATTTCTCAGGGTGTGACAGGTCCGACGGGCGTGACCGGCACATCGCCTGGGACGGGGATTTCACCATCGAGGGTCTCGAAGGTGACGCCGTAGCTGCGCATGATGTCTCTCGCGGTGCCGGGCTCGAGCTTGCGGGTGGCGTGGCGGAGCTCGTCGAGGATTTCCTGGACGAGCTCGGTGGCGCGGGGGCGGGCGGTGCGGATTTGCTCGATGAGGGCTTGGAGGTCGCGGTCTGCGGGGAGATAGTGGCGGCCCTGTGCGGCATCGCCCTCGGCGGTGGCGAGTGTGCTGGTGAGGAGGTGGACCTAGCCGGAATCAGAATGTGGAGGGCGGACGCGTGGCATGACGATGAGGAGGGGTGATGGGGTGATGGCAAGTCTGGAGGTTAGGAATTTGTGAGAGTGGGGGCGGGGGTGAAATGCGGGCTGACCGGAGCTCAACCCTCCGGTGGGGATAAGTGTGACATTTTGGCACAAAAATGGCCGGAATGGTGGGGAAACGCCGTCTGGAAGGCAAAATCTCGGCTGGAGGGCATCCGGACGGCGTCCGGGTGACGGGCAGGGGATTTCCGGATGCCCGGACGCGGGCGGGAGGGCGGTTTCCGGCGCACATGGCGCGCGGCTACATTTCTGCGCGGTCCCAAAAGGATTGAGGTATGGGCGGAGGCGGCTAGCCTGCGGGCATGCTTTTCCCGGATTTTGAGTATTCCACATGGCTGGGATTGTGCGCGCTGCTGGCTTTTTATGCAGTGGGCATCCTGCATGTGCTGCACGCGCTGATGCATGTGCGAACGTCGCAGGGGACGATCGCGTGGGTGATTTCCCTGATGACGGTGCCGTTTCTGGCGATCCCGATGTATTGGCTGCTGGGCCGGACGAGGTTTTCCAAAAACGTCGGCGGGCGGCGGGAAAACGACAGCAATCTGAACAAGCTGGCGGTGGCGATGCACAAACGCCTGCGGCGCTATGAGGTGGATATTCCAGATGACGATGCCTTCGAGCGGGCGGCGCGGGTGTTGGGCGGGCTGCCGTTCACGCGGGGTAATGATTTGGAGCTGCTGATCGATGGGGAGAAGACCTTCGAGCGGATTTTCGAAGCGATCCAGGAGGCGAAGAACTATCTGTGCGTGAATTTTTTCATTGTGAAGAACGACCGGCTCGGCACGCGGTTCCAAGAGGCGCTGATCGAGCGCGCGAAGGCGGGGGTGAAAGTGTATTTCCTGTTTGATGAAATCGGCTCGCACAAGCTGCCGCGGCGCTATCTGAGGGCGATGAAGGACGCGGGGATCGAGTGTCACTCGTTCGGAATCAACCGGTTCTGGTGGTCGCGCTTACAGCTCAATTTCCGAAACCATCGGAAGATCGTGATCAGCGACGGGAAAACGGCGTTCATCGGCGGGCTGAACGTGGGTGATGAGTATCTCGGCCGCGACCAGAAATTCGGCGAGTGGCGGGACACGCATTTGAAAATCCGCGGTCCAGCGGTGCAGGCGATCCAGATGGTGTTTATCGAGGACTGGTTCTGGGCCTGCGACCAGGTGCCGCAGTTGCAATGGGAAACCGAGCCGGAAGCGGCCGACCAGATTGCCGCCGTGATTCCCACCGGCCCGGCCGATCCGGCGGACTCGTGGCAGTTGATCGTGGCAGAGGCGGCGAACTCGTCGCGGAAGAAGCTGTGGATCGCATCGCCTTACTTCGTGCCGGACGAGGGCGTGCTCACCGCGCTCCAGACGGCGGCGATCCGGGGGGTGGACGTGCGGATTCTCATTCCGAAGCGGGCGGACCAGCTTCTGGTATGGCTGTCCGCCTTTTCCTACTACGAGCAATCGATCCCCTATGGCGTGAAACTCTTCTGCTACGACAAGGGATTTCTGCACCAGAAAGTGATGCTCATCGACGAACGGCTCGCGGCGGTAGGCACGGCAAATCTGGACAACCGCTCGTTCCGGCTGAACTTCGAAATCACGGCATTCTCGACCGATCCGGCGTTCGTCGAGGAGGTTGAGCAAATGCTGGAACTGGATTTCACCTACGCGCGGGAAGCCCGGATGAAGGATATCAACGGGAAGCCGTTCCTTTTCCGTGCGGCCTGCCGGGCAGCGAGGTTGCTGGCTCCGATCCAATAAAAAAGCCCGGCCGCGTGGACGACCGGGCTTTTCTGGAAATTTCCTGAAGATCAGTTTTTCGCCACGCGGCCAAGATCCGGGCGCTGGCGGAGAATGTTTGCCAGCATCTTGCGGCAATGATCGTAGCTGGTGCGCTGGCTGAGGAGCTCTGCGCTGCGGGTCATCGATCCCCACTGGACGACGGTCATCTCGACATTGCGGGTAGCCCAGAGGCCCATGACGTCCTTGGTCGGGGTGTAGATGTCCACCGTGCCGGTTCCCAAGAGCGCGGAGCCGTAATCGTCAACGACATAGAGATAAGGCAGGCCTTTGATGCGGAAGGTGGTGCCGACCGGGTAGAATGACCAATCGGCAGCAGCGCTGCGGACGCGGTCATTGTAGCGGAGCTGGGTGCCGGTGGCGTTCTTGTTGCCGTAAATCAAGTGGTCGTCCTCGCTGCAGGTATAGGCGGTGGTGCGGACGATGCGGTTGCGGTCGCTGAATGCGTAAACCGGCATCGAGTGCTTGTCGCGCGGCTTGCCTGCGGCGGCGGCGACTGCGGTGGTCGAAACAGGCGGAAGTGCGAAGCTCTCGCGCTTGGCGTAACCGCCGGAACCGATCGAAGATTTTGGGATGACACTCAGGTCGGAACTTCCACAACTCGTGAAAAGCGACGCAGCGAGAGCCAGTGAGGCAAGGGAGACGATTCGAAAAAACATGCTGATTGGAAAAAGGGATAGCCCGAGCAGGCCGTTCATGCAACTCGCGCATGTCATAGTGGACATTCCCAGATGCGGCAAACTGAAAAAGCCTTCGTTAGGGCATTTACTTTGTATTCCATCTAGTAATTAACGAGTTACGAAGATCCTGCCCTAAAACTATTTTAAGGAAAATTCAAACTTGCGGTAAAAACCTGTCACCGCGTCGCCGCTGGCAGCCAGGCCCGCGCACCCGTGCTACGCTCCGCCGCCGCTCGGAAAAACCCTTCCAGGCCCCGCCGCCCGTTGAGATCTGCGACGGCATCCACAGCCCTCGCCCAGCGCCAGCGGAAGCCCGCATCGCGCAGCCGAACCGAATCCGCCCAGCGGCTTTTCAAAACAAGCTCCGTTTCCGTGCCCATCAGGCGCGCACCGATTCCCAGCATCCACTTTGTCGCAGGCAGCCCGATCGGCATGCCCACCGCCTCGCGGAAAGTCCGCATCCACTCGCGGTTGGTCGGAAACTCCGGCGCGGTCACATTGATCGTGCCGTCGAGAAACGGATCGTTGATCGCGAATTCCACGGCTCTCAGGAAATCCTCCATGTGGATCCAGCTTATCCTCTGATTGCCGGAACCCATCGGCCCGCCGAGGCCATGGGCGGTGAGTTTTCTCAACACATCGTAAACGGTCGCCTCCTCGTTCGCCAGGACCATGCCGATCCGCAGGGCGAGCTTGCGTGTTTCCGCAGGCACGTTCGCATTGAAAAATGTGTCTTCCCACGCTTGGGCCACCTCGCAGGAGAATCCCTCGCCCGGTTCGCCCAGCCAGTCGTTCTGCGGCTTGTCCTCGGCGTGGCGGTACCACGTCGCCGTGCTCGCGTTGAGCCAGGTCTTCGGCGGTGTTTTGCAAAGTTTGATCGCCTCGCCAATCACGCGCGTGGCATCCACCCGCGAATTGATGATTTCGCGGCGGTTCTTTTCCGTGTAGCGGCAGTTCACGCTGCGACCGGCCAGATTGATGACGGCCTCCGCACCTTCGAGGGCGAGCGCCCATGGGCCGAGGGACTTGCCATCCCATTCGAGAAACATGCCGTCACCACTCCAGCCCTCGCGGTGGCGGGCTATGGCGACCACTTCCTTGCCGTGGCGGGCGAAGTGGCGGCAAAGGTAACGGCCAAGGAATCCATTGGCTCCGAAAATCACAATGATCGGGTTCATAAAATAGTTAGGTTGGAATTTCTCAGTGGATGCTGTCGCGGAGGGAGTCATTGCCGTGGAAGCAGTCCACGAGGAAAATCCTGCGTTTGCGGAACAGGTTCCGTACCACCCGCGCGGTAAGGGGAAGGGCGTTGACCAGATCGATTCCATAGCTGGTGACTGTCGCGTTCATACCGGGTCTCTTTCTGTTTTTTGTTTTCGTTTGTTTCGATCTTTCAGGAATTTCTGAAAGATCACCTCAAAAAAATAGACTAGCTGAGAAGTTTCGTTGCCAATTGCACGGCCAGTCCATGTTTCATCGAAGATATGCGGTCCGACATTTTCGAGGCAAATCCGACGAAGTCCTCGAGCGCTCGCATCTGGTCATGAAACGCGCGGCCCTCCGGCGTGGTGATTTCACGGCTCTCGTCCGCGCACTTGCTCAGAATCGCCAGTGCCGGCTCGATTTCGCGGCGTTTTCTCTCCCGGGCAACGATAGTGAAGATCTGCCAAACATCTTTTTCTGCCTCGAAAAACTCGCGTCGCTCACCTTTTTTCAACACCGCCCGCAACAAACCCCACGCCACCAGTTCTTTAAGGTTCGTGTGGGCATTGCCCCGGCTGATTTGCAGCTCCGCCATCACCTCATCGGTGGTCAGCGGTTCTGACGCGGTCATCAGCAAGGCGTGAATCTGAGCCATCGTCCGGTTGATCCCCCACTGTGTGCCAAGGGCTCCCCACTGGGCGACGAATTCGTCCCGCGCCTTCTTCAGTTTTTCCGCTTCCTCGCTCACATTTTCAGTAGATACTGAAAACTCGAAAAGACAAGGGATATTTCGAAACCATTACAAAAACTCACCTTGTCCCCTATTTTGCTTACTCGGTGTCAATTATGACACATTTGAAATAGTGCAGGTTTCCCCAGAAGCGCCACGCTGCGGCCCTGGATCCAATCACACATGGAACCGTGCCGGTTGCCCCGGAAGCGCCGTCTTGGCTCCTCGCGTCCAAATCCAACACACACAAACTACCACCACAAAAATGAGACTTCTCCCTCAATCATCGCCCTCCGGCAGGCTGTCACGGCCCGCTCACTGGTCGCGAACACTGCTCGCGCTTCCCTTATCGCTCGCCGTAGGCGGGATATGCCACGCCCAAGTTATCAGCGAAGTTTATGGCGGCGGCGGCAATTCCGGTGCTCCCTATCTAAACGATTTTGTCGAACTCTATAACCCCACAGCAGCTCCTGTCAGCCTGGCCGGGTATGCTGTCCAATATGCGCCTGCCACGAGCACCTCCTGGACTGTGGTCAATCTCTCAGGATCCATTCCTGCCAACGCCTACTATCTCGTCCAGTTGGGTTCCGGGGGTGCCATTGGCAACGCCTTGCCTGCTCCCGATGCTACAGGTTCGGTAAATATTGCCGCAACAGGTGGTAAGATCGCTCTCACCAACACGCAGACAGCACTCACCGGGGCAGGGATCCCACAAGGGAATGTCGTGGATTTCGTGGGCTATGATTCGTCAGCTTCCTCATTTGAAGGAACTGCGCCAGCACCGGCTGGCTCAAACACCACGTCCATCGCCCGCAACGCATCCAATACAGATAGTAATAACAATGCAACGGATTTCACCGCTGGTGCGCCGTCACCAGCGGGCCCCAGTATTGACAGTATCGCCCCTACCGTCGCAATGCTAAATCCTGCAGACGGTTCGACAACCGCCACCACCACGCAGAATTTGGTCATTACATTCAGCGAGCCTGTTATCAAAGGCACGGGCAACATCACGATCAAGCTCACCACGGGTGGCAGCACCGTCGAGACCATCGATGTGGCGAGCGTTTCTGTATCCGGGGCGACGGTTACTATCGATCCGGTAAACGATCTGCTTGCGAATACGGCTTACTATATCAACATTCCAAACACCGCATTCAAGGATGGTGCAAACAATTTCTACGATGGAATTGCCAACACCTCGTCTTGGAATTTCAGCATTCCCGCTCCTGCGGGAACCTTGGTGGCCGGTGACATTGCCTTCGTGGGATTAGCCAATGCCAGCGATGACCATCTTTCGTTTGTCGCATTGAAAGCCATTCCTGCGGGCGAGGTCATCCGCTTCACCGATAATGAGTGGAACGGAAGCGCGATCGGCTCCGGCGGCGCTTTTACCACGACGGAAGGTTACATTAATTGGAATTCACCCGGAGGAGGCGTCCCTCAAGGAACGGTGGTGCGGCTTGACAACCTCGCCTTGGGTACTCGTTCGGCATCAACAGGGACGCTGACAACATCGGGATCATTCAATATTACCAATCTTGATACAGTATATGCATTCCAAGGCGGAGCCACGAGCCCTACCCGGTTTCTCGCTGTTGTCACCAATAACGGAATCACGGACTCTGTGGCCAATACCGGACTTACCGCTTCCAATATCGTAAGCCTCACCTCTACGACAAGCCACTATCAGTACACCGGACCACGGAGCAGCCAGCCTTCGTTTTCGTCTTATCTGACATTGATTTCAGATTCCACAACGAATTGGACCACCAGCCCATCCACGGATGATCCGGCTGTCACGTTCGCCATGGCTTCTTTCACCATCGGCGGAGGCAACACATTCGCCACATGGATCACCCAATTCAACGTCGGAACGAAAACCGGACCTAACGATGATTACGATGGCGATGGAATTGCAAACACTCTGGAAAACTACATGGGTAGCAATCCATCCATGAGCAACACCGGACTCAACGCCGTCAGCGGCACCGCCGCTTCCATCACTTTCCGCCACAGCCGCGCGGATGCTCCGGCCAGCGAAATCACCGCGAGCTACGAGTGGTCGGTGGATCTGTTGAACTGGTTCCCTTCCGGCACCGGTGCTGGAATCACGGTGATCATCGGCGCACCCACAGTAATCACCGACGGATCACCAAATGACCTTGTCGAAGTGACCGCCAGCGTGCCCCCCGGTTCCGCGAGCAAGCTCTTCGCCCGTTTGAAAGGCGTTAAAACCCCGTAACGGTCGATTGATCTGAATTCCCACTAACCCCGGTGCTCATTGCGAGCGCCGGGGTTTTTTATGTCCCAATCCAGCAGCATCGCGCTCGACTCCGTTGTCCTAGCTGATCAAAATTTCCCACCATGAAACCTCACTTCTCCCCGCCGCACGGTGCGCAGAAAAAACAAGCGCGTGAAAACCGCCACGTCCAGACAGTGGAGCATGCCGTGCCTTCGCTCGATGAGGATGACGTAATGGCCATCGTTTCCCAAAAGAAAAGGCCCTTCGTGCTGATCCTCGATTGCGTGCAAGACCCCCACAATCTCGGTGCCATCCTGCGCACTGCGGACGGGGCCGGCGTGGATGTGGTCATCGCGCCGAAGGACAAGGCGGTGGGCATCACCGAGACCGTGCGCCGCATTTCCGTGGGGGCGGCGGACCATGTGCCGTTCGCCCAAGTCACCAACCTCGCGCGGACGATGGACAAGCTGAAAGAGGCCGGATTGTGGATCGTCGGCACCTCGGATCATGCAAACTCGAAATCCATCTACGAGCTGGATTTGAAAGGCCCGCTCGCGCTGGTGCTCGGTGCGGAGGAAAAGGGCATGCGCCGCCTGACATCGGAAAACTGCGATTTCCTCGCCTCCATTCCGATGGCCGGGAGAGTCGAATGCTTGAACGTTTCGGTGGCCACCGGGGTCTGTTTGTTTGAGGCGGTGCGCCAACGCCAGGCATCCCATGAATGAACCTGTCAGGGTTTTGTCCGATCTCCACCTCGGGCATAAGATTTCGCGGATCGGCAGCGTTTCCGCGCTGCGGCCGTTGATTTCGGGGGCTGGCACCGTGGTTTTCAATGGGGACACCTGGCAGGAGCTCGCCAAGCCCTTCCTTGCCCGCTCCACCGTGCAGTTAGCCGAGCTGAAGGCCCTCTGCACCGAGGAAGGAGCGGACACCATCTTTCTATCCGGAAACCACGACCCCGGCTGGCCCGGCTGCGGCTGGGTGGAACTGGCGGACGGGAAAATCATCATCATGCACGGCGATGCGTTGCTCTTCGACGGCTCGCCCTGGAAACGCGAGATCCTCGTCAACGGCGAACGCGTGCTGGAGCTCTGGAAACAACACCCGCTCGCGGATCACGACGTCGAAGCACGGCTGCGTGTCGCCCGGGAAATCGCCCGGGAATTGTGCAGCGTGGAATATCCTAACGGCCGCCATTTCATCCAACGCGCCTGGGACGCCGTCCTGCCGCCGAAGCGCGCGGTGAAAATGTTGGAAGCCTGGTTCACCCAAGGCTCGGCGGGCGCGAAATTCTGCGACGCCTATTTCCCAAACGCGGAAGTGCTCGTCATCGGCCATTTCCACCGCGAGGGCTGCTGGGAAAACAACGGCCGCCGCATCATCAACACCGGCTCCTTCACCAGCCCCGGCCGCGCGCATTGGGTGGAATGGAACGATGGCTGGCTGAGCCGAGGGATCATCGATGAAAGCCCGGAAGCCTGCCAGAAAGGCGTGGCGCTCGATGTCTGGCGGTTTTGAAGGGTGCGGGTTTTCACTAAGGAAACCCGCCATGGACATGGTATGCATGCTGGTTACCGTTCCGCTCATGACGACTCGCTTTTTGATATTGGGCTTGCCTCTGGTGGCTTTGGTTTCCTGTGCCTCGGACGAGGTGCGTGAGGGCCCGAAGCCACCTCCCGCAGCATCGGAGTGGAAAGCGGCGGATCCGAACAAAATCAAGGTCTCCGCAGTGGAGGTGCCCGGTGGTCTGGATGTTTCAGAAAAAGGGAAACTCATCTCACGGGTGCGATGTGCCAATCCCATCGAGCGATGGGTGTTCGTGAAAGAGGGCCGGGATATCGTCGTCAGATGCAGCAACGCGGCAGGTCCGGCAACCATCGAACTTTATGACAGCCACACCGCCATCCAGCGCGATTCCGTCCCGGCGGATCAGGTGATCAATGGACGCCCGGCCTGGGCGGTCAGCCTCGCGGACTCCCCGCCATGAGCCTGTCTGAAGCGCACGGCGGTTGGAAAATGATGGTACACGAGGACGGGATCGAACCGCCGACCAATCCGGTGTAAGCGGACCGCTCTACCGCTGAGCTACTCGTGCAGGGGCAGGGCGGGAAACTGCCGGAGCTTTCCCGCAAGATCAAGCCAAGAGTGCAGCCAAGAGTATTGGCGGCTTGCGGGCAAAGTGGTTTTGGCGTCTCGCCGCAGCGAAAGCCAGAATACAGGCCAGCAAGACATTGCAGCGAGACGCCGCAACCACTAATCCATGTCGCTGCCGGACCCAAAACGAAGCGGCCTCGGTTGCGGGCTTGCGGGCGGACCCCGGCGGTGGTTTCTTCCCCGCACGAATGCATTTGCGCTTATCAGAACAGGAACTCGCGACATTGGTCGAAATGGTCAGCCTCGCGGCGAACGTCGCATCGTGGAACCAGAAGGAATCCGCGAACGACCAAGTCTCCGCCTTCGAAGATCTTGAGAGCAAGATTCTGGAAAAAGCCGGGCACTCCGGCCTGGGCGACTGGATCGAGTTCGACGAAGAAAGCCAACGCTTCCGCGTGAAGGCGGAAAAGGAAGAGAACCTTTTCTATCACGAATGTTACGACGAGTTCCGCAACGAGAGTTTCTGGGACGAGCTCGCCGTTAGAATGGCCGACCGCGATCTCGCACGGGCCATCGGATTCGCCGAGTGGGAAAAACTCAGCGAGGAAGACCGCCGCGCCCGCACGGTGGCATGGGAAAAGCGCTACTGGGAGGAATTTTCCAAACGCGGCGTGGAACGGGTGGTGGTGGTGACGCCGCCGGGAGAAGGGTGAGCGAGGTAGAATCTTGTGTCTCGTAAAATTCAAATCGCCGGACTGCAACCGCAAATCTGGCTGTGTTGTTCCGCAGCACGCGGGAACTTCGGAGTGCGGTGAGAATCAACGTTTTGAGGGTGAGCGTGGACGATTTCCCAAATATCCGCTCGTTTGGAAAAAGGCGTGAATGCGGGAGCTTTATGGTGGCTTGGAAGATTCGTGGGATGGCTGGCCCGCCTCTCAAAGCAGTGATTCTCACCGCAGTCGAAAATTCTGCCCATCAGTTCGGCGGCATCATGTATGACAGCAGGCTGCCGAGTTTATTGCGCAGCTTGGTGCGCGGGACTATAGCGTCGATGAGGCCGTGCTCCATCATGAACTCCGCGGTTTGGAAGCCGGGCGGGAGATTCTGGTGAGTGGTTTCCTTGACCACGCGCGGGCCCGCGAACCCGATCATGCATTTCGGCTCGGCTAGATTGATATCGCCGATGGTGGCGAAGGAAGCGGTCACGCCGCCGGTGGTCGGGTGGGTGAGAACGGAGATGTAGGGAAGTTTCGCCTCGGAAAGCCGGGCAAGTGCGCCGCAAGTTTTCGCCATTTGCATCAGCGAGAGCATTCCTTCCTGCATGCGTGCGCCGGACGAGGCGGAAACGATGACAACGCCACGCTTTTCGGCGATGGCCATCTCGATGGCGCGGGTGATTTTCTCACCGACGACGGAGCCCATCGAGCCAGCGAAGAATTTGAAATCCATGATGGCGATCATCGCCCGCTGTTTGTTGATGGCGAGGCGGCCGCAGACGACGGCGTCATCGAGGCCGGTTTTATCGCGCAGGCTGGCGGTTTTTTCAGCATAGCCGGCGAAC
Source organism: Verrucomicrobiales bacterium (assembly GCA_038204755.1). Taxonomy (GTDB): domain Bacteria; phylum Verrucomicrobiota; class Verrucomicrobiia; order Verrucomicrobiales; family Akkermansiaceae; genus Luteolibacter. The sequence goes on along the minus strand of JBBRCO010000043.1, from coordinate 2,559 downwards.
CCGAGCGGATTGGCGGAAATCAACCCGGTTTCGGTTTCCTCGAAGGAATCCGTGTCCGCAAGCATCTGAATGCGCTCGCGCGAATCCATCAGGAAATGGTGGCTGCAATGCGGGCAGACGTGGAGATTCTGCTTGAGTTCCAGAACGTGGATCAGCGCGCCGCATTCGGGGCATTTGACCCAAAGGCCCTCGGGCATGTCCTCACGTCGGTCGATACTGCGCAGTCGTGGTTTGCTGAAAATGCCCATGGGATTGGAAAGTTGCTAACGGATGGTGTCCGGGTCTGTTCCCGTGGCGGCGAAGCTAGCGGCGGCGGTAGGTGAGGACAATCCCCTTTTGAACGGGCCAGCCTGAAAATGAAATATTTGGGATTGCTTTTTTACCGTGAAGGAACCAATTCTCGCCGGCGGGAATAGTAAACATCTCCGTATCATTTGATGAACATCCGAAAATTTGTCAGTGGTTCCTCGGTCATTCTCGCAGCGTGGCTCGGGGCGACGTTCCTCAATGAAGTGCCTTCCCAAAGGTATCCGCAGCTCGATAAGAATCCCGCCACGGTGAAGCTGGCGCTCGACCAGGCAAAATCCCTGGCAGCGTTGGAGTTGAAATCCGCGATTCCGTCCGTTTCCGACTCGCACTGAGAGCGGCAGCCGTTCAGCCTCAATGCATGGCTGAAAAACCGTTGATCTGTGATACGAAACCGCTGGCGCTCGAAGTGGAGGCCGGCGTGCATTGGTGGTGTTCCTGCGGCCGTTCGAGCCACCCGCCGTTCTGCGATGGATCTCACAAGGGCACCGGACTGCAACCGGTGAAATTCGAAGTGACCGAGAAAAAGACCGTCTGGTGGTGCCAGTGCAAACACACCGGAAATCCGCCACTCTGCGATGGTTCGCACAAAAATCTGCCCGCGACGGAGGCATGAAAAAGTAGGTTTCCAAGCCATTCGATGACAACCGCCACGTCTTGGGCGGTGCCGGCATCAGTGATGCGGTCCAGACTCTTGCGCGCATGCCAATCTGATTTTTCGAGACTTTCTGCGTGAGGCCGTGGTCGTTTTGGAAAACGTTCCCGGTGGAAGTGGGCGTTTGTTCGTAGGAATTCCGGTAGCTGCTTTGACAAGCGGAACGGCACTGGCTATCCAAGGCCATGCGATCTTTGATCAAGCAAGTTCTCAAACGTACCGAGCCGACCGATGACCTTCACGTAGCCGGCTGGATCCGCACGCGGCGCGATTCAAAGGCGTTTTCCTTCCTCGAACTCAACGACGGCACCTGCCTCGGCAATCTCCAGATCGTCGCGGATGCAGGCATTTCCGGATATGAGGACATTGCCAAAATGAGCACCGGCGCGTCCGTCGAAGTGCGTGGCAAGCTGGTCCCCTCGCCTGCCGCCGGACAGTCTTGGGAAATGCAGGCAAGTTCCTTACGATTGTTAGGCGGGGCACCGGAGGATTATCCGCTTCAGAAAAAGGGCCACAGCACCGAGTTTCTCCGCACCATCGCCCACCTCCGCCCGCGGACGAACCTCTACGGCGCGGTTTTCCGAATGCGCAGCAGGATGGCTTATGCCGTGCACAAGTTTTTCCAAGAGCGGGATTTCATCTACGTCCACACGCCGATCATTACTGCCAGCGACTGCGAGGGCGCAGGTGAGATGTTCCGGGTGACGACACTGCCGGATGGCAAGGCTGGCAATGATGCTGAGGACTTTTTCGGCAAACGTGCATTTCTAACTGTCAGCGGCCAGCTTGAAGGCGAGACTTTTGCATGCGCACTTTCAAACATCTACACCTTTGGTCCCACGTTCCGTGCGGAGAACTCCAACACCTCCCGCCATGCTGCGGAGTTCTGGATGATCGAGCCGGAAGTCGCCTTCTGCGATCTCGAGGGTGACATGGATCTCGCGGAAGCACTGGTGAAATATCTGGTGCTGGAGGCGTTGGACCACAACGAGGGAGATCTCTCTATTTTCGAAAAATTCGTGGACAAGGGATTGCGCGAGCGGCTGGAGTTTGTCGCCAGCAGACCCTTCGAACGAATCACCTACACCGATGCCGTGAAGCTGCTCCAAGCCAGCGGAAAAACCTTCGCCTATCCGGTCGATTACGGCCTCAATCTGCAATCCGAGCACGAACGCTGGCTCACGGAAGAGTATTTCAAAAAGCCCACCACGGTTTTCAACTACCCAAAGGAAATCAAACCGTTCTACATGCGCCTCAACGACGACGACAAGACCGTCACCGCCATGGACGTGCTTGTTCCCGGCATTGGCGAGATCGTCGGTGGAAGCCAACGAGAAGAACGGCTCGATGTGCTGCTGGATAATTTCCAGAAACACGGTCTCAATCCCGAAGATTACGGCTGGTATGCCGATCTGCGGAAATACGGCAGTGTTCCGCATGCAGGATTCGGTCTTGGTTTCGAACGCATGCTGATGTTCGTGACGGGGATGTCGAACATCCGGGACGTGATTCCCTTCGCGCGGACGCCGGGGAACTGCGAGTTCTAATAAGTCCCATAGGTCCTATACGACCTATTCCCAGTGCCTCGCGGACAAAAA
>JBBRCO010000042.1:0-26503 GCA_038204755.1 Verrucomicrobiales bacterium | reverse complement strand
GACCACCCCACCGCCCCTCCTTTAAAAAGTAGCCTGCACAGTCCCCTCATAAAAGTGGTCCGCACAGTCCCTTCTTAAAAGTGGTCCGCACAGTCCCCTGTGCGGTGTTGTTGAAAAAGCGCAACCACAACGGAAGAGCCGCACAGAGGACTGTGCGGACCACCCCACCGCCCCTCCTTTAAAAAGTAGCCTGCACAGTCCCCTCCTTAAACACCCTCAACCCCACGCCGACCTACGCAAAATGGCACTTTCCGCGTCTCCTGCTACACGACTGGAGATATCCGCTTGTCGCATAGTAGAAAATTAGAAAAAATACGAACATGCCCCCCACAAAGCACATACTTCGCCGAATACTTGATGCAGTATCCGCGGCGCCGCCAGCGCTATTGGCCTACGCTCTGTTCGCCATCATGGTGACGCTGGCAGATTTCGTCGTTCTCCCTTTTGCGCCGGCGTCATTCCGCACCAGTCTTGTTCAATATACGGGTTGGGGCGCCAGTGGCCCTTACGCCTTTACTATTTTCTTCGCCTTCCAACTCATGCTGCAGCGGCAACGCCGGGGCTTCGTTCGATTCTTCGGCATTACGGTGTTGTTGCTCATCATGATCACCCTCGGCAATTTCGACCTGTCGGAGATCGATCAACCTAACTACAATAATCCCTATCTTACTATTAGCCCATGGCGCCGTGTCTGGACAATCTTCATTCCTGTCATTTGGATCATGCTCCTCCACACCCCCGGCATGAACCGTTTTTGTCGCGAGACTCCTGAACCGAATGCCACCTAGCAATGAATGATGTGGCGGGCAGCTCCGTGCATCACCGAGCCCGGTTCGTCCTATTGCCGCGCATCACGTGTTGTGGATTCCGCTCACGTTGCGCTGAAGAAAAAAGGAAATCCCAAGCGAGGGCGCTTTCTCTCCCCAGCGCTGCGCGCTTCATTCTCGCCACCATCCACATCCCCCGATCCCGCCAAAAACGAGGCGTGACACTGGCCGCCGATTCACTAAGTTCCCTGAAACATTCCAGCTATTCCCCAATCCCCATATGGACACCCCTCTCAACGCCCTCGGTTTCAAACTCCTCACCTCCTCGCTTGAGGCGGATTCTCCCGAGCAGGAGAAATTCAGCACACTCACCCGCCGGGGATTCCTGCTCGCCGCCGCCTCGCTCACGAGCTGCGCCGCCGCCGAGCCCCTGAAATCCCGCCCGGCGACTCCCGCCGCATCTGTGAAAACCCCATCGAACACCGGCTACCGCACGCCCACCGTGCAGGGCCCGGTGCCGCGTAATCCGGACATGAATCTGGACGCGAATTTCTCCAAAGCCAACGGCATCAGCTTCTCCCGCGTCCACGTTTCCGGGAACTACATCGCAATGACCTTCGACGACGGCCCACACCCGCAGAACACGCCGCGGCTGCTCGACATGCTCCGCGCCCGCAATATCAATGCGACTTTCTACGTCATCGGCCAGAGCGTGAATCTCTACCCGCAGATCGTCCGCCGCACGGTGGAAGAAGGCCATGAAATCGCCAACCACAGCCACACCCACCGCCTCCTGAGCAAGCTCTCCGACAGCGAGGTGGTCGCGGATCTCGGGCGTTGTGAGTCCGCCATCGTTAGTGCCTGCGGCATGAAGCCCCGCACCATGCGCCCGCCCTACGGCGGCCTGCTCCAGCGCCAGCGGGAAATCGTCCACTCACAGTTCGGCTATCCGACTATCCTCTGGTCCGTCGATCCGCTGGATTGGAAACGCCCCGGCCCCAGCGTGGTCAGCTCACGCATCCTCGCGGGAGCCAGCGCCGGTGGCATCGTCCTCGCCCACGACCTCCACGGCCAAACGGTGGACGCCATGCCCAACACGCTCGATACCCTGCTCCGCCGCGGTTTCAAGTTCGTGACGGTTTCCCAACTGCTCGCCATGCAGACCGAGGTCGCGTCCCCGCAAGCGGCCGTGGCACCTGCCAATTCCTGAGCATTTCTCCTCACCGCAACGACCCGTGAGCGAGATGATGTTCGGTGAGCGCTACTTCGCGACGCGTGAGCGGCTCTCGGACGTCATGCATGGCATCGCCGCGCTGGCACTGGAAACCGGCACCGAGTTGGGCGACCGCCTGCCCTTCGCAGAGATGGCAAAAGGCCTCGGCACGCCCTTCCTTTTTGTCGTCTCCGGCGAGGTGAATGCGGGAAAATCCACGCTTATCAACGGCCTCTTCGGCCGCGAGCTGTGCCGCGTGAACATCCTGCCGGAAACCGACCGCGTGCTCTGGTATCGCTACGGCAGCCCGGCGCGCGACGCCGAGGTCACGCCGATGCTGGAAGAACGCTACCGGCCCGTCGAATTTCTCCGCGACTTCAACCTCATCGACACTCCCGGCACCAACTCGATCATCCAGGGCCATCAGGACATCACCGAGAAATTCCTCCCGTCCGCCGATCTGATTCTATTTGTTTTCCCGGTCACCAATCCATGGGGAGCCGCCACCTGGAACTTCATTTCCCGCCTGCCCGCCGAGGCGATGGAGCGTGTCGTTTTCATCGTCCAACAGGCGGACCAGCGCGAGGCCATCGACATCACCGTGATCCTCGGCCACATGACGGACCTCTCGATGAAACGCATCGGCCGGACGCCGCCGATCTTCGCCGTTTCAGGAAAACAGGCCTTCGAGGCGAAACGCTCCAAGCCCTTCGCCGGTGATCTTCTGAAAAAAAGCGGCTTTCCCGAGCTGGAGAAATTCATTTCCCGTAGCGTTTGCGAGTCTCCGTCCCGCAAAAAGACTCTGGATGACTGGCGCTATCAGGCAGCCACCGCCCTGCGCACGGTGGAAGACCGCATCGAGGACCAGACTCGCGAGCTCAACCAGCAGGGCCGTTTCCTCGAATCCATCGAGCGCGAGATCGACGACATCCGGGAGAAATTCGTGACCCGCCTGCCGCGCCACCTCGCCGGCGTGGCGGAGGTTTTCGAGACCGAGGGCGTCTGGGTTTCCAAAAAACTCCGCCGGAAACTGGGCGTGATTCCCTCGTGTTTCCGCCTCTTCGTCGGCGACCGCACCGGGCCGGAAATGGAGTCCGTTTTTATCGGGCGCCTGCAATCCGCCGTCGAGGCTGTGGCGGAAAAAGACGGCCTTGAAGTCGTCGATTACTGCCGCCAGCACTGGAACGACCTCGTCGGCCGCGTGAAGGAATCGATGAACGTGGAGATGGGCGATCCCGCGCCTCTGGATGAAACTCTGGCCGCCGCGAAAAAACGGTTTGTCAGCCGCCTGGGCCGCGCCGCTCGGCAGGGCATCGGCAATCTCAAAGTCCGCAACCAACTCGACAAGGAACTCCGCCGCCGCAACGTGGCGCTGAAGTCCTTCACCTTCATGACACTGATCCTGCTGACCGCCGGAGCCATTTGCGGCGCGCTCGGCGTGCCGTGGGCTCCCGCCATCCTCTGCGCTCTATCCGCCGTTTTCCTGATCGGCGGCGTGCTCACCGCAGTCATCACCCAAAAGTCGATCACCGCGGATTTCCAGAAACGCCTGCTAAACACCTGCGGGAGTTTCGCCAGCACCCTGCGTTCGGATTACGAGGAAGCGCTGCGGATCGTTTTCCAGGACTATCTGTCATCCCTCGGCGTCGTCCGCAGCCACCTCGCGCACGAAAAAATCGCCGTCGAACCGAAATTGAAACGCTGGCAGGAGCTTTTCCTAACGCTGAAGGCGATCGAGCAGGATTTGTGATCGCCGCCTCAGGCGGAAACTTTGGAGTGCGGCAACGCCCCTGACCGCAATTCGTCACGCGCAAAAAGAAGCGCCGCAGGACGGAAAATCCGGCCTGCGGCGGTGAATCAATCAAACGGGAAGCCAATCACTCGGCTTGTGGTGGCGGTGGAGCGCCGCCTTCTGGAGGTGCACCCGGCCCGCTTTTATCGCCTTTGCCGCTTTTGCCGCCTTTGCCGCCGGGGCCTTTTCCGCCACCTGGTCCGCGCATCGGTGGAAGTTTCTCACCTGCGGCGATGGCTGCTTGGGCTTCCTCGGGATCGAGCTTGCCGTTTTTGTCGGCGTCGTATTTTTCGAGCATGGCGTTGTGCTTCGCTTCCATGTCGGCCTTCATCGCAGCCTTTTCATCGTCGGAAAGCTTGCCGTCACCGTCTTTGTCGAACTTGGCGATCATTGCCTTGCGCTCTACATCACGCGCAGCCTGCATGGCCTTACGCTCGTCATCGGAGATCTTGCCGTCACCGTCTTTGTCGAATTTTTTCAGGATTGCAGCCGGGATTTCGCGCTTTCCACCCGGAGGTGGTCCGCCGCCTGGAGGGCCGCCTGCTGGAGGCGTGTCTTGGGCTGAGGCGAGGGCGCAGGTGCCGATCAGGACACCGAGGGTCATCAGTTTGGTGGATTTCATATTGTCGATTGTTCTTATGGGTGGGAGGCCTGTTGGCGGTCTCGTCTGGGCATCAAACCTCGGTTCCGGAAAAAGGTTGCGCGGCAGGGGGTGGAATGAGTTGCCACGTCCGCCGGAGCCGTCTTGGATTCGTCCGCCAATGGACGAATCCCCGAAGCCACCAGTCCAATCCAAAGCCCTCGTCTTCGCCCGGCGCAGCGCCAGCACGCTTTTCCTGTGGGCCTTGGTCACCGCGATTTTCATGAGCCGCCAGTCATGGGCGTTTCTCGGGCTGATGGGCGTGTCCGCAGTCGTCGCGACCGTGGAATATTTCCGCATGCTGACGGCGGCGGGAGTGAAATGTTTTCCCCGCTTCGGCGTCGCGCTGGGCGTTGTTTACATCGGGGTGTTATACTCCGGTTTGATGAAGGGGCAGAACGAGGTTTCATTCGCGCTCGATGCGTTGATGCTCTTCATCGCCGCCGCCGGTGCCTTCACACTCCAGCTCCGCCACCCGATCCTGGGGCTTGAGTCGCTAACCGGCGTGGCGACAAACTTGCTGGGATTTATTTACATATCGTTCCTTTTCAACTTCACCGCGCGGGTGACCTTCATGGTGCATAGCGGTACGGAGGTGCCGGGAATCGTGAGCGACCACGGTGCTTTCCTGTTACTGTGGCTGCTCGCGGTGACGAAATTCACGGATATGGGTGCCTATATCACCGGCTCCATGATCGGCCGTCACAAGATGATCCCGCATGTGAGCCCGGGGAAAACGTGGGAGGGCTTCGGCGGTGCGCTGCTTTTCTCACAGATCGCGGCCTGCGGGCTTTACTTGCTGTTTCCGGCGCAACTTGCGTTTTTCCAACATTGGCACCACGTCGCTTTGCTCGGCCTGCTGCTGGCGGTGCTGGCCGTCATCGGCGATCTCGCGGAAAGCGTGGTAAAGCGCGCGCTCGGTGCCAAGGACTCGGGGAATGTGCTGCCCGGCATCGGTGGATCGCTGGATCTGATCGACAGCCTCTGCTTCACCGCTCCGGCGCTGTTTTTCTATCTAAAATTGGTCCTGTTCTCCCCCGTATGAACGCCCCACGCAAACGCAGGGTTGTTCTGCTAGGTTCCACTGGCTCCATCGGCACCTCCGCCCTCAAGGTTGCCCTCGAGCTGCCGGATCTGATTGAGATCGTCGCGTTGGCAGCCTGCGGTAGCGTGGAAAAACTCGCCGAACAAGCGCGCAAAACCGGCGTCAAACACGTCGCGCTCTATGACGAATCCAAGGCAGCCGGACTCCGCGCGCTGCTGCCGGAAAACGTCACGCTGCACCTCGGAGCAAAGGGTCTCGACGAACTCGCCACCCTCGCCGATGCGGATGTGGTGCTCGTCGCCATCGTCGGCACTGCCGGGTTGTTTCCCGCGCTCGCAGCGATCGAGGCCGGCAAGGATCTGGCCATCGCCTCGAAGGAAATTCTCGTCATGGCAGGTGAGGTCATCACCGCCGCCGCCCAACGCTGCGGCGTGAAGCTCCTGCCGGTGGACAGCGAGCACAACGCGATCTATCAGTGTCTCGACGGCCACCGCGGTGGAGAGAAGGAAATTTCCCGGCTCATCCTGACTGCATCCGGTGGGCCGTTCCGCTTGCTGCCCGCCGATCAGTTGGAGAACGTCACTCCAGCGCAGGCGCTCAAGCATCCGACGTGGGAAATGGGGCCGAAAATCACCATCGATTCCGCCACGCTTTTCAACAAGGGGCTGGAGATGATCGAGGCGCGCTGGCTGTTCGGCATTGGCATGGACCGCATCGACGTGGTGGTGCATCCGCAGAGCGTGGTGCATTCGATGGTGGAGTTCACAGACGGCTCGGTGCTCGCGCAGATGAGCCGGGCCGACATGTGTTTTCCCATCCAATACGCGCTGACCTGGCCGCACCGGGTGAAGGGTGGTCTGCGTCCGCTGGATTTCGTAGCGCTGGCGAAACTGGAGTTCGAAGCGCCGCGCACCGGGGATTTTCCCGCCATCGATCTCGCCCGCCGGGCCGGAGCTACCGGCGGCACGCTGCCTGCGGTTTTCAACGCCGCCAACGAAATCGCAGTGGACGCGTTCCGCGCGGGCGCAATTCGTTTCCCCGGCATCTGGAAATGCGTCGCGGCGGTCATGGACGCGCACGAGGTCCAGCCATCGGGCACCCTCGAATCCGTGGTTGCCGCAGACCAGTGGGCGCGTGAAACTGCACTCGCCTTCTGCGCCACCCACGCGTGATTTCGCCAACCTTTTCCATCATGATCCGTCCGAGCCATCTCACCCTCCTGATTTCCCTGCTGATCGCTTCGGGCTCGCTGGCAACCTCCACCGATGCCCTGCTCGTCCAGAAATCCTATCAGCTTGCGCTCGACAAGTGGGCGCTCGACATGCGCACCGCCACCACTCCGGACGAACGCGCAAAAACCCTCGGCAGCCGCCCGGACGCCACCGCCGCCGCTCGCAAAATGTGGGACCAGATCGGTGCCTCGCTCGGCGAGGAATGGACCATCGAGCCCGCCGCGTGGTTTCTCCGCACCACACAAGGCCTGATCACCGCCAACCCCAACGGCTCCACCGCCCCCACCTTCGCCAAGGAAAACGACGCGATCCGCAAGGCCATCGAGTCCTATCACCTCAACAGCGGCAAGCTCGTCCCAATCTGCCTGGCCTTCGTCGGCAACCAGGATCCGCGCTCGCTTGCGATCCTTGAAAAAATCCAAGCGAGTCATCCTGACAAGAAAATCCAAGGCGTCGCCGCCCTCTGTGCCGCCATGCAGCTCAAGACCATCGGCGATGATCCCGAGCTGATGAAAAAACGCCTCACCTACCTGCGCAAAGCCATCATCCAAAGCTCCGACATCGATCTCAACGGCACCACCGTCGCCAAGATCGCCGAGGACGAACTTTACATCATCCGCTACCTCACCAAAGGCCGCGTCGCACCCGATCTGACAGGCGTCGATTCCGCCAACCGCCCACTCAGCCTGTCGGCTAACAAGAACAAGGTCATCGTCCTGCTGTTCTGGAGCATCAGCGATCCGGACGCCACCCGTGTGATCGAAATTACCGCCGCCATGGAGAAAAAATTCCGCGGGCGGCCGTTCGCGATCATCGGTGTGAACCACGACCCCGCCGAGAAACTCCGCGCCCTGCAGGCGGACGGCACCGTCACCTGGCAGAATTTCTCCGATCCAGAAAACAAACTCGCCGGAGAGTATCGCGTCGGTTCATGGCCGCTCGTTTACGTGCTCGATGGAGAGCGCAAGATCCACTACGCAGGTGCTCCCGGCTCCTTCGTCGAACTAACCGCCGAAGCCCTCGTCGGAGAAATCAAGCCCACAGCGAATCAGTGACGTGACACAGACATTCCTGTCTGTTCTTCCGGCGTGACACAGACATTCCTGTCTGTTCTTTCACAAGCACCGGAAGAACAGACAAGAATGGCAGCATCACGTCCTCGCCACTAACAAAAATGGTGCCGGCCTGCGCGTTCCGACCGCCCCATACCTCGCCACTCTCCAACCTCTGCTGGAACGAGCCGTCATCCACTTCTCCACCGCCTCCGCCTCCACGGCCCCTGCGGGATGCCCGGGATAACAGATCACAGACAGCACACCGCCCGGCTTCAAGACCCTAGCAGTCGCTTCCAACGCATTGAGAGTAGTGCCTGGTTCAGTCGTCCGCTCATGATCCTCGCCCGGAAGGTAGCCGAGATTAAACATCACCGCCGCCGCTGATTCCGCCGCCGCGTGTGCTTCCATCCGCTCGTGCGATTCCTGGAAAAAAATCACCCGCTCCGCAAAACCCGCCTGCGTGATTTTCTCCCGCGCGGAAGCAACCGCCGCTTCCTGCACGTCGAACGCCAACACCCGCCCGCTTTCACCGACACACTCCGCTAGAAAAAGCGTGTCATGCCCGTTTCCCGCCGTCGCATCGATCACCTGATCACCTCCGTGGATAACGTCGCGCAACAGCCCCTGCGCCAGCGCCGTCGGACGCGGCGGAAACATGGAGTCAGGCGGATTCATCGGGCCGACTTTGTTTCAGGAAGACGCGCAAGTCCACATCCGGCTCGGGCTCCCAGCCATCCAACAGCCAGCGCGCCAGCCTCGCCGCCATTCCCGGCGCGTAAAGCGAACCTTTGGAGCCCAGCGCATTGAACATCCATCCGCCCTCCTCCAGCGGCCCGATCAGCGGCTGGCTGCGTCGCAAAATCGGCCGGATACCAGCTTCATGCGCGATCGTCTCAAAATCCGGGCCACCCAGCTTCGCGGCGATTTCCTCCACCCGCATCCGGCCCTTGTCCGTGGGCACTTCGTCTAACTCGTTCCACTCATAGGTCGAGCCCACCTTGAAATCACCGCCGCCGATCGGGACCAGCCAGCCGCCCGCGCCGATGCGGATCCGCGTTTCATCCCAGTCCGCACGCACCGTCAAAATCTCCCCCTTCGCACAGCGATGCGGGCCGAACTTCCCAGACATCAGCCCGGCCGCTCCGTCGCACCAGATTGTGTTAGCGGTGCCGGCGGAAACAACCCCGGTTTCGTGACAGCCCAGCTTTTGGAAAAATTCCTGCGAGCCATCCATGAATGCGCGCGTGTCCAGCCGGCCGCCACCGCGCACTTCCACCGCACCCACCCAGCCGGCGGGCGCGGTCACTTGCCCGGCCACCCAGGGCGCTACCATCGGATCAGCGAGTTTTGAAATGATCTTTCCCCACTCCTTCTCCGATCCTGCCAGCCGTAGCACCGGAAACGCATGCCAGACCTTGCGCTCTATCAGAGCCTCGACCTCCGCATAGAAAGCCAGCGCGTCCGGCAGAAACTCCGCAATACGCCAGCTCGGCTCGAAATTTTTCCCGGTGATCGGATTCACCATCCCCGCCGCCACCCGCGAACCGCCGCCTCTACCCAGATCCTCTATCACAAACGGCACCCCGCGTTTCCACAACACCCACGCCAGACAAGTCCCCGCAAGGCCTTGTCCGACGATGGTCCAGTTGGCGGAATCCGCGCTCACTTCGGCATCAACTCCTGATTCGAATCCATCCACGCCGCGTCGTATCCCTTCGCGTAGTTGAACAAATGCTTGTGCAAATAGGGCGTGAATGTCTCCCGGTCTTCCTTTGGCAGTTTGATGAGGATCGTCCCGTTAAGCGCTCGCATCATTTTTTGCATCAAGTTCAGCGTCAGTTGCCGTCCTTTGCGGGCCTTCTGCACCTGCTTGTGGTTCAGTTGTTCCTCAGAAACCTCTACCAATTCATGATTGGCCAAATTCCAGCGGACCATCAAACCGTCGAGCGGCTGCGGTCCGTGATCGCGTGTCAGTTCATCCATGCCCGTGGTCTAGCGCATGAAATGCAGCTCACTAAGCACAAAATTTCCGCGACAGGTCGAATCCCCAAGCCCTGCCGAAGGGATTCGATTCCGACCACCGGAAACCAAATCCGCATCCCAAGGCTTGGGAACCCATGCAATCCACACCCGGGCGAAGTCCCGGCTATGAAAACGACCTGCGAAGTCGCACGACTTGCGGGAAAAATTCACCTCCTCGAAATCACCGTTTCCGCACGCCACGGGCCGTTGAGCGGATGCCTCATCGCCGACCAATACCATGCCGAAACATCCGTCCACGCGGCACCATCGCGCTCGCTAACAATGCGTTCGTAAACCAGCAGCCACTCGCCATCGCGGCCGGCGGAGAAACTCGCCCACTCGCCTCCACCCGGCCGCGTAACAGTAATGGCGTCGGTTGTTTCAAATCCAGCGGCGCGCAGGCAGTCGCGCGACGGATGGAGCCGCCGCGTCGCCTCGGTCATGCGGCGCAGGATGACCTGGTCATCACCCCAGCGGTGGCTGGACAGAGTGCCGGGAAAACTTTTTGCAAACGCCATTTCCGCCTCAGTGGAACGCAGCGGACGCAGCGGCAGAGTCAGCCCGTCGAACGTGAAACTCACCGGCTCCGGCCCGATCTCCGATTGCAGCGGAGTCCGCGGCGTACCGATAGCTAACAGCGGAGCAAGAATGGCAGCCACTATCAGTAGCGTCGTAACAAACGGCGTCACCACCGCCGTCGTGATACAGACGTTCCTGTTTGTTCCTCCCACCCTCTTCGTCGTGATACAGACATTCCTGTCTGTTCCTCCCACCCTCTTCGTCGTGATACAGACATTCCTGTCTGTTCTTCCCGCCCGCTTCACCGCGATCCACAACAGTGGAGCAAGAATGATCGCGAACGACGCCAGTCCGATTCCGCCATGCAGCAGATCCGATTTCTCCCAGAATCCGGTTTGTTCAAAAACCAACAGGAAGGCGCGCAGGATGTTGGCCGGGATCACCAGAATGATCGCTAACAAACCCATCACCGAAGTCGCCCGCCAGGAAACCCGATGAAGCGCGGCGAGAGCCATCGCCGCCGCCAGCGCGTGCCAGAGCATTCTCACCCCACTGCATGCCGGATCCACGCCGACGATCCTACCGCCGATTTCCATCTGCGCGCCAGTCCTTGAAACCACCACCCTTCCCATCTCCAACAGCCGCACCGCACCTTCCGCCGTCGCCACCCGTAACGGGTAGCCCGCAAAAAACTGCAGGGAGGCAACCACCGGCAGCGAAAGCGCTAACAAACCCATCAATCCCGCCCGTTGGTGGATGCCGAAGAAAACGGCGACGCCGGAAACCGCCAGGCCCGCCCGCAACATCGGTGGCAGCCAGACAATGGCCATCGCCGATGCCAATACCATCATTGCGCCGCAAATCCGCGCTTCGGAGCTGGCATCAAGGCATTTCCGATCGCGCCATGCCAACATCAGAGCGAGGGAAAATGTCAGCAATCCGAGCGGCTCATCACCACCGTCGTCGAGGCGCTTCACATACCAGGCAATCACCGGAGAAATTGCCATAAGCAGCCATAGCAGCGGATGGATCTTCCGGATGATGCTGGAACTTCGATGACTTTCGTCCTCGGTGCTGATTTGTGTGGCGGGGAGCACGGTGAGCATGGCGGCTTTTATTAGATCTTTACCGCCTGCGTTGCAGCGCCAGCAGCACCACCAGGAATGAGACCAGTCCGATGCTCGTCGGCTCAGGGATCGAGCCGTTTTTCACGATCACGGGAGCACCGGTTGTTTCACCGATCGCCGACTCGGAAACGGCCTTTGGTAAAGGCACCGGCTGTTTCACCGTTTGTGCCACGCCGTCGAACTTCTTCGGCGTTTCGTCCACGGCAAGGAAGGAGGTGTAGTGGGTGAGCAACGAATAGCTCAGACCTAACGATGTGATCTCGCGAACGGTCTCGGCATCGCGCTTTTCCTTCTCTTCCAAATGCCTCACCCGTTCCCTCGCCCACAGCACTGGCAGAGCCGGATGGTCCATTCCCGTCGCCGCCGCAGCTTCCGCTAGATCGATGGATTTCTCAAATGCAGCACCGTTTCCGCCAATACCGCGGACGATGATCTTTCCTTTCGACTCGCCGGTCCACGTCCCGGTGACGATCAGCGGGCGCGAGGCAAACACGTCCGGATGCGGGTCCGGCTCGATGCGGCCGAGCACCACGCCTTCCGCTTCGATGCGGACCTTGGCGAGCACCGGATTCGACACCATTTCGCGGAATCGTTTTCCCGCCTCCGCCACCTCGCTGCCGGATGTCACGATCACCGGCTCACCACCACCGGCGCGGGCCACGCTCTCCATCAGCTCACGGTTCACAGACGAACCGATCCCGAATGCGAACAGGTTCGCGCCGCCGATCCGACTGCGGACCAGGTCCCTAACTTCCGCATCCGCAGAAATGAAACCGTCGGTAATGAGAAGGATCGAACGCGAGCGGTCTTCTCCACCGGGCAGTGCGAGTGAAACTTTGAGCGCGGCTTCCAGTTCGGTGCCGCCGCCGGCCCGCTGGCCGTCGATCAGTTCATTGGCCAATATCAGGTTTGCCGGAATTGCAGGCAATGGCTTTTCGGATAGAACGCTGCTGCCGGAGGCGAAGGTCACCACATTGAAAGTGTCGTCCGGGCGAAGTCCTTGGACGAGATCACGCAACAGCATCTTCGCCGTATTCAACGGAAAACCCTCCATCGATCCCGACACATCGAGCACCACGACATAATCTCTCGGCGGAATCTGATCCACCGTCACCCTCGGCGGCGGCGCGATCTGAAGCAGGAAATGATTCTCCACCTCACCGCGATTCAGCAGCAGTCCGGCGTCCACTTGATCGTTTCCTAACTTCCAGCGCAGGATGAAATCACGGTTCGCCGCTTCCTCACCGCCCTTTGTGTCGATCTTCACGTAAGCCCGATCCTTCGCCTTGAAATTGATCGCCACCGGATGACTCGGGCACTTCACTTCTGCCAGAGCGAGCGTGGTGGTCAGCGCTACATCCAGGGAAAACGTCGCGGGATTCTGAGTGCCTTTTTTAAGGTGCGGGTTCGCCGTCCACGTTTCACCCTTCGCCGCCGCCGAGCCGCCGGTGTATCTCGGGCCAGCTACGGTTGGAAAAACAAACTCATAGGTGGAATCCACCGCCGGTATGGTTTCCGTCCATTCGATCTCCACCGCGATGTCGTCACCGGGCATCAGATTGGCGACGGACATTTGAAAAACGTTAGGTCGGTGCTCCTCCAACAGCGCGGCGGTTTTCTTTTCCGCCTTCGCAGTCTGATACTCGGCCTTCGCCTTCGCGGATTCCCTCACCCGAGCGGAGATCACCCGGCCGCCGGTTTTCAAAGTCATGCCGTGCACCGCCGCGCGGGTGGATGCAGGAAAAACATAGATCGCCTCGATCGGGGCTTTTCCGGCGTTCGCATAGCTCTGCGTTAGGACAACGTGGGCGATGGTTCCGTCGATCACCACCTTCGCATCGGCGGATTTCAGCGGAAGCTGCTCGTTAGAGAGATCATCCCTGATGCCGATGATCTGGAAGTAGGGTGCGGACGATTTCTCCTCGGCCGCCGGAGCAAGCAAAGTGAGGACGCCATAGATGATGGCAAAATAGGTGAGGCGGAATAGTGCTTTCATGGGATTCGTCGGGGTTGACGAGGTGATGAAAGCGTCCGTGCGTGAAAGCCTGATAAAGCTTGTGTGAAATTCTTGGGAAGATTGGACTGCCAAATTTGTTTCGCTAGCAGCGTGCAGCAAGGATTCAGCGCACTTTGGAGTGCGGCGGGAATCACCGCTTTGAGGGGAGGGAAGGATGCCTCCCTAGTGTCCGCTCGTTTTACAAAAGGGCGTGAATACGGATTTTTATTCGGTTAGGAATATCCAGGGAATGGCGGGGCCACCTCTCAAAGCGGTGGTTCTCACCGCACTCCAAAGTTCCGGCGGTCTGGCGAAATAAATTTCGCGGTCCAATCAGAGGGGCAGCTTGAGAGTCGCGACCATTCCCCCGCCCTCGGCGGGCTCCAAAGTGATCGTGCCGCCGTGAAGCTCGGCGGTTTCCCTAACTAGAGTCAGACCGAGTCCGGTGCCCTTGCGTTTCGAGGCGTGGTGGCGCAGCGAGTAGAAACGCTCGAAGATCTTCTCACGCGCATAGTCTGGAACTCCAGGGCCGTGGTCGCGGATGGAGAGAACGGCATGCCCGTCGGCAGTTTGCAGGCCAATCTCAATTTTCCCGCCGCGTGGTGAAAAGTCGATGGCATTTTCCAACAGATTTGTCACGGCCGCACGCAGGATGAATCCGTCACCGCGCATTGGGATGACGGCATCGGGCGCTTGGATTTCCAAGGCGACATCCGCGACCTCGGCAAGCGGACGCGCTTGGTCGATGGCGCGGGCGACGATGGCGTGAAAGTCGAGTTCATCGACAATGTCGAGACTGGCGCGGCCCTCGATGGCGGAGAGCTCTAACAGACGATTGATGAGCCGCTCGCTGCGTGCCGTTTCCGCGCGGATGTTTTCAAGGAAGCGCTTGCGGTCTTTGATCGGCATATCCTCGTCGAGCAGTTCCGCCGCACCGCGGATTGCGGCGAGCGGGCTTTTCATCTCGTGCGTCAGAGTTTGGATGTAGCGCTCGGCGTAACGACGGCCCTCTAACACATCACGCATCGAATCGAGCGCATGGGCCAGCGTGTTCACCTCACGGCCGATGCCGATCTTCGGTTTCGAAGGTCGTTCACCACGTTCGATGGCGCGGGCGTATTCGGTGATTTTCCCGATAGGATGAAACAGCCAGAGGAAAACCGCAGCTATCAAAAATAGGATGCCTCCACCAATCAGGCCGCACGCAGTGTAGATGATCCGCTGCCGTTCACGAACCAGCGGCAGGACGTCGAGCTGGGGCTTAAAAACAGTTAACACCCCGATCGGCTTGGCCTTATCCCCCACCGGCGCGGCGACGTAGAGCACCGAGGTGGTGGAATCCTTCGGGTTTTCACGGCTGCTCCGCGCACCGTAGCGGCCGGCCATGGTCAGCGACACGTCGCGCTTGGCAGAGAAATCCTGCCCTTCCCTGCGGCCGCCGTCGGAATCGAAGATGACCTTGCCCTTAGCATCTGTCAGATAGGCGTGAATGCCGATACTGCGTTTCATGTGATCGAAGATCCGCGCCTCGATAACGCGGCGGTGGGCTCCTTCGAAAGCTCTATGGAGTTCATCCGCGTCCAAGCGGTTCTCTATCATATCCTTCGTGACGATTTCGGCGAGGAGATTGGAAGTATCGACCAGCACCTCCTCGGTCGCCTGGAATGTCTGCGGCTCGACCTCGGCGATGAAACTGCGCGCAAGCTGATAGAAACCGAGCGTGATGATGAACGCGATGAAAAACAGCGTGACCCGGGTGAAACGCATGGAGGTGGGGAAATTCACGACACCACCAGATAGCCGAGTCCGCGGCGGGTTTCGATCAGGTTCTCGGCGCCGTCGCGGGCGATGCGGAGTTTCGCGCGGATCGACTTGATATGAGCGTCGATGGTGCGGTCGGTAACCGCGCCGGGATCTTCCCATGCGTGGTCGAGCAATTGGTCGCGTGTGAAAACACGGCCGGGTTTTTCCATCAGAACGAGAAGGAGCTTGTATTCGTGGGCGGTGAGATCGAGCTGCTCACCGTGGCAGTGGATGCGCATGGTTTCCTGATCGTGGTGCAGGGATTTCCCTCCACAGGCGATCCGGGGTTGGGGCGAAACAGTGTTTTGCGAACGGCGGAGGATCGCACGGACGCGGGCGACGATTTCGCGGGGTGAAAACGGCTTGGTGACATAATCGTCGCCGCCGAGTTCGAGGCCGAGGATGCGATCCATTTCACCGTCCCTCGCAGTTAGAAATAGCACGGGAATGGCCGATTTCTCGCGCAGCCGGCGGCAAACGTCGAGCCCGGTCATGTCCGGCAGACCGATGTCGAGGATGGCGAAATCGAACGACTCGCTCGCGGCAGCGGCGAGCGCGTCCGCACCGGTCAGGGCGTGGGTCACTTCGAAACACTCGGTTCCGAGCGCATAAACGAGCGTATCGGCGATGGCCGGTTCATCTTCAACCAGTAGGACGCGGGGCATGGATGGATTTCACCCCCTCCTTGTGAAATGCCAATGAAGAAAGCGTGAAATTTCAGGAGAGTTCTTTGCGGTTGAGAATTCCATCGATGAGAGCGCCACGGGTGTCGATGCGGGTGGTGGCGCGTTTGGCGGCAGGGTTGGCGACGATTTCCCGCAGACGCATGAGTTTCTGGCCGCCGGATTGGGCGTCGTAACTGTTGAAGCCGATGGTGAATCGTCTGCCAGGGGCGACGGGCCCGCCCTTGTAAAAGTAGCGGACGGGGTTTCCGGCCTTGTCGATTTCCAGATCAAACGGCCAGAGCGTGCGGTCGGATTGGTATTCCTTTCGATCCTCGCGGACGATTTCGACCAGTTCCTCGGCAGTGACTTCTGCGGTGGTGAGGAGGTTTTCGTAGGGGAGCATTTTCCAACAATCGGCGACGGTTAGTTCTCCGGGTGCGAGATTTCCGGTGCCGAAAGTGCCGTGGAATATGCCATCCACCGGCGTTTGGTTGCGGGCGAGGGCTTCGCTGAAAAACTCGCAGAAAAGCTGTGAGAGACGGTTTCCCCTGCCCTTGCCGTCGATTTCGGTTTTGACCACGCCAAGTTTGCGGGCCATCTGCTCGTTGGCATTTTTCAAATCCGGCCGGGCCATTTCCATCACGACAGGATCGAGGTCGAAACGCTTGTCCATCAGCATCGTGTAAGCCTTGCGGTCAACGACCTTGCGGGTTTCCAAATCCATCACCAGATCCACGCGGCCGCAGTGGATGCCGTAGTAGCCGGCCTGCGAACAGAGCACGCCAGCGAGCTCAAACGACGGTTGGTCCTGATGGGTATGGCCTGCTAGGAAAACATCCACTCCGCTGTTCTGTTGGAGAACCTCGCGCATGGGGTTGGCGAAGTCGTCCTCCTTGCGCCAGCCCATGTGGCCCATGACGACGATGACATCGGCCTTGTCCGCTTTTGCTTCGGCGATGGAGCGATTGAGTGACTCCGCCGGATCAGTGGGAGAAACTCCGCCCAAGGTTTCCGGAGACAGCCAGTAGGGCAGGCCTGGAGTCACCAAGCCTATCAGCGCGATGCGGAAACCGCCGATTTCCTTCATCGTCCACGGTTTCACGGCTTTCCAAGCACCTTCGAGATTACCGGGAAGTTTTCCTCCGAGTTCGAGATTTCCAGTTAGGACCGGGGATTTGGAGAGAGCCAGATTTTTTTCCAACATCTCCGGTCCCCAGTCGAAGTCGTGGTTACCGAGTGCCCAGGCATCGTAGCCAAGGCGGTTGAAGAGACCGATCATCAGTGCGCCGCCGTTGTTCAGACTTTCCGGCGTTCCCTGATAGACATCACCGATGTCCAACAGCAATGAGTCCGGAGCCTCCTTGCGCCACTGACGGATACAGGAAACACAGCGCGCGAATCCGCCGATATCCTTGACGCCACCGTAGGTCTGGGTCGGAACGATGTGGCCGTGGAGATCGGTGGTGTGGAAAATGGAGATGGTTTTGGTCTTCGCTGCATCAGCTCCGAAGCCAATCGCCGATCCCCCAAGCCACGCGCCGGCTCCTGCTAGAAACTGCCGCCGCGAATGCGTGAATCCACTCATGGGGCGAACCATGTCGCATCTGACGGTAAACGCAAGCCAGCCGGTTTCGCGCCTTGCGGGTCTTGTGGGAAACGACCTTGTTTCGCCCTGCCTATGCCGGTTTTTCTACTGATCATCGCCTGTGCCCTGTGAGGGGTGAGCATCTGTCCACCGCGATGGTCGGCGGCGGCGGGTTGATTCAGGGAGCCAATCCGCTCATGCAATGGAGGCGGCCGCCCCATTTGCCATCAAGCGGCCCCATCACCTGATCATTCGAAATCGAACGACCTGCGGCGGGTCGGCCGGAGGTTGAAACGGCCACCGTTTGCCTGGCGGATCGGATCAAAAATGGAATCCATGCCGACGGACTTGATTTCCTCGACCTGCGCCATCAGCTCGCCTAGCCGGCCTTTGGGAAAACCGCGCTCCTTGAACCAGCCCAGGTATTCCGGGGGCAGATCAATGATAGGAACTCCGGCAGGCGGGTAGTCCTTGATGCCGAACTTACCAAAAGGAATCCGTGCCTTGCCGATCTCGATCAGGAGATTGCGGAAATCATCTCGATCAATCTCGGTGATGTCTGCCACGGGAGGGACCTAGTTCTTGGCAGTCGCCGGAGCCACCGGTGCCGGAGCATGAAGCTTGAGGGCACCCTCAGTCTGGCTCTTGAACCAGGTATCATATTCGGCCTTGGGCACCACTTCCATGGAGCCGACCATGTTGCTGTGGCCTTCACCGCAGAGTTGGGCGCAGACGACGTAAGTTTCAAGGGTCTTGATCGGAGTGAACCACATCGGAATCTCGCGGCCAGGGATGGCGTCCTGTTGGACACGCATCGGGACGATGCAGTAGTTATGAATCACGTCCTTGGTACCGATGTTGAGCACGGCGGGCTGGTCCACGGGAAGCTTGAGGATGGGGCTGGTGAAATCGTCGAGCGCGTTCGGATCGGTGTAGTCGATGCCGAGTTCATTGGAGCCGGAGATGAGGTTGGGATCGAGACGGCCGAACTTGCTATCGGCACCGGGATAGTGATAGGTCCAGCCGAACTGCCAGCCGACCACGCGAACGCGGTTCGGGTTGAGTTTTTCCACTTGCTTCCAACTGTCCACGCGCTCGGCCCACAACGGGAAGGCGAAACCGATCAGCAGCACGGCTTCCACAATGATGACGCCGACTTCCAAATGGCTCGAAAGGTGGCTCTTCACGCCCTCAT
This sequence comes from Verrucomicrobiales bacterium, assembly GCA_038204755.1. Lineage (GTDB taxonomy): Bacteria > Verrucomicrobiota > Verrucomicrobiia > Verrucomicrobiales > Akkermansiaceae > Luteolibacter. The sequence goes on along the minus strand of JBBRCO010000042.1, from coordinate 7,847 downwards.
AGGAAGCCTTCGGGTTGTTTTTGTGCCAGAAGCGGAAAATGCAGTAGAAGAAAAAAATCGTCCAACCGACAAAAAGCGCGATCATGAACCAATGCACCACATCAATCATGTGATCCACCTGACCGCCGTGAGCGGAGAAATTTTCTGGGATACCGAGTAACTTGGAAGGACTCATGAAGACTGGGGAAAATAAGGTGATGTTGAAAAATCAGTTGGAGGATTCGGGCACGACGTAATCGTCGGACAAAGTGGGGTCGAAATATTCCTTCTGCCGCATGGCGATACGGAACATGAAAAATCCGATAGCACTGAGAATCGCGAGGATGATCCCGAGCAGGAAGAAAATGGACCAACCGGCGGCATCCCCGCCGCCCTCGACCATCGTGATGCGGCAAGTCGAACAGGCAAAAATTTCAGGGATGAAGTTCATGGGGAATTGGATGAGAGATTGATTAGATATGAATCCGGGTGGCCTTGCGGTAGAAACAGACTCCGTAAACCGGCATTACCACTGCACCGATGGCACCGACGATGCCGAGAGCGGTGAACATGGCAGAGGACTCGGGCGAGAGCACAAACGACCACAACGCCAAGAACAGACACAGCAGGGTGCAGACGGTCACGAAAACGATGTGGAAGCTTTTGAGAGACATGTCCTATAGAACAATCGGATGTAAGAAAATCAATGGCCGGAGTAGAAGTACTTGTCGACGATAGGATCACCCAGCGCCAACGCGGTGAGGCCGGCGAGGCTGATGACGGCGCAGATTCCTGAGCCGAAGAGCCAGTAAACCGCTTTTTTCTCGTGGTTCAAGTGCATGAAGATCGCCCCGACCAAGGTAGCCTTGATCGAAGCGATCGTGAGGCCGAGGATGCAGTCCCATTTGTCGAAACCGTGGGAGCCGACGTCAAATGGAGGATAAGTCGCAACCATCACGGTGATGATCGTTCCGAGAAACAGAATGGCTCCTACAAATAGATAGGTGCGGACGGCTTTTTTTATTTCTTCTGGTGAATCGGCCATGGAAGTAGGGATTGGAAATTGGGGATTTGGAATTTGGGACTTACATCAAATAGAGGATCGGGAATACGAAGATCCAGACAAGGTCCACGAAGTGCCAGAACAGACCGCCGATTTCGACGCGGTTGGCGAGCCACTCGGGATTGGTGAGATACATCTTCTTTCCGAAAAATAGATAGTAAGCAAGCACCAGAGCGCCACCGATGACGTGAAGGCCATGAAGACCGGTGATGGCGAAGTAAATCGCATAATAGGTGTTCCAAGCAGGAGTGAACTTGGCGGCGAAACCAACTTCCTCACGAGGGACTGTAAGTTCTTCAAAGGTGTGCTTGTCTTCGCGTCCCTTGTAATCCGGGCCTAAGAATTCTTCTTTGAACTGGATCTTCTCCTTCTCGCGATCCACACCATCGGCTTTCGCCACCAAGTCCTTCCAACCGACGCGATAGCGCTCCTTGGCGGTCGGCTCACGATTGGCCTTGCCGGTTTTCTTGTCGGTACCGTATTTGTCGAGCAGCTTCTTCTCGATTTTGGCGACCTGCACCTTGTTCCATTCCCAGGCATCTCTGGCGAACGGGTGGTTCTTGATGAGCCATGAATTCTCGATGGCGACCTCAGGATCGACACCCTTTTGCACGGCCTTCATCGCGAGGTATTGGAAGTCGATTGCATCCACCGCATGGAACACCATCGGGCTTGCCAGCAGCTTGCCTTCGACAACGGTATCGTCACGCACCACGGATGAACCATCGGCCTCTTTGATATCGCGCGGCTTGAAATCAAACTTGGTCGCGGGATCGACGGTGAAAGCCACGCTCGAAACCTCGTCCAACAAGCGCGGCGCAAGGGAGGCCGCGTCGATGTTTACGTTGGAGGCAAGCTGCCAGCCCTTCTTGTCCGGGTTCGCCGTTTTGGCGGTTTTCCACTCGCTGCGCAGAGCGGCGGTCCGCATCGCGCCGTTGTGGCTGCGGGCGGCTAGGTGGATCTTCTGGATTTTGTTGAGAAGCTCGATGGAGAGTGGCTCACCGGCTTTCGCGATTACCTCGGCAGGCTGACCTTCCGTAGTTACCGCATTGACGTCGGCGGCGAGCTTGATGGACGATTTACGATGCTCTGCCTGGGTCAGGAGTTCATCAATCCATGGCTTGTAGAAACGGACGGTATTGAAAGTTAGCTTGGTGGTTTCGATATAGATTAGATTTTCCTCGATCTCCTTGCCGTGGTGATTGAGCACCGGCTTACCGTCTTCCATTTCTTTTCCGAGGTGACCTTCGATCACCGTGTAGTCCTTCAGGCGAAGGGCTTGGTGATGGAATTTCACGTTATACTCGACACCCTTGAGCACCATGAAAATCAACGCGCAGAAGACCGTGATGCCCATGAAGATCTGGAATCTCCGCCATTGGCGCATTTTCAGAGAGGCCCATGCGAAAACGACCGTCACCGAGGAACCAATGAGCACGAAGGTGTTGATCAGACCGGGCAGCACCGGAAGCGTCCGCTCGGGCCATGGATAGTCCGCGCCGAGGCGGAGGAAAACGTAGGCCGAGAAGAAACCTCCGAAGAGCATGACTTCGGATGCCAGGAACAACCAGATTGCGATCTTCGAGTTGAAGAGGCCGGTGTCCTTTCGGGGAGTGACAATGTAAGGAATTTCCATTTAAAAAAGGGAAGGCGTGGAGGATTGGGGACCGCGGATATTGGAGTGTTAGTGCTTTTCGGCGGGCTTTTCGGCAGGAGCCGCGTGCTTTGGTGCGATCCATTGCGGAAGGAAATCCTCTTCACAATCGGGACGGCTGTATTCGTAAGGACCGCGGTAGGTGACGGGCTCGACGAGGAAATTGCCATGGCCCGGAGGTGTCGGAGTGGCCCACTCGAGCGTGGTGGCATCCCATGGATTGTCGCTGGTGACCTTTTTGCCGAACTTCCATGACGTGAACAAGTTGATCACGAAGAAGATTTGGAATACGGCCATGGTCCAGGCTCCCATCGACATGATGATGTTCATGTCGATATACTGAGCGACGGTGTTGCCGAAAATGTTCACGCTGTCCTGCGCCTTGGCGAGGTAGGCGTCCCCCCCGTTATACCAACGGCGGTGGAAACCGGCCATGCCTTGTACGAGCATCGGGAAGAAGATCAGGTTCATGCAGATCAGGCTGGGCCAGAAGTGCAGGTGGTTGAGCGTCCTGCTCATGAAACGCCCGGTGATTTTTTGATACCAGTGGAGCACGCCGCCGAAGAAGCCGAAGAGAATCCCAGGCGCGACCACGTAGTGGAAGTGGCCGATGACATAGTAGGTGTCATGCAAGTGGAGGTCGGCGAGATTAAATGCGAGAGGTAAACCAGTTAGGCCTCCGATACCAAACATCGGGATGAAGGCGCAGGCCCACATCATCGGAGGGGTAAAACGGATGGAGCCGCCCCACAGGGAGATGAGCATCGCGGTGATGATGACCACGGACGGTATAGAGATGAGTACCGTGGTCGTTTGGAAGAAGGTGGACACAGCAGCACCCATGCCGGTCATGTACATGTGGTGGGCCCATACGACGAAGGAAAGGAAACCGAGCACCAGCACCGAATACACCATCGACTTGTAGCCCCAGAGCGGTTTGCGGGTGTTGGCCGGAATGATTTCCGAAACGCAGGCGAAGGCGGGTAGCAGGAGCACATAAACTTCCGGGTGGCCGAGGAACCAGAACAAGTGCTGGAACAACAGCGGCGAGCCACCACCAGATAGATCAGCGAGCCCCTCGGACTTCGTGAAAAGTCCGGAAGGCATGAAAAACGAGGAGTGACCCACACGGTCAATCAACTGCATGATACCGGCAGCCTCTAGCGGAGGGAATGCAAGCAGCAGCAGGAATGCAGTCACCAGCATGGACCAGACGAAAAACGGCATGCGCATCCAGGTCATGCCACGGACGCGGAGATTGATGATGGTGGTGATGAAATTGACGGAACCGAGGAGCGACGAAGTGATCAGACAGACGAGGCCGATCAGCCACTGGGTCTGACCCGCGAGGAACTGGTTCACCACCTGCCCGTCGGCGAAGCCCGCGAGCGGCGAGTAGTTTGTCCAACCGGATTTAGCCGCGCCTGACTCCATGAAAAATGAGGCACACATGATCAGGCCACCGATCAGATAGATCCAGTAGCTCGCCATGTTGAGTCGTGGAAATGCCATGTCCACCGCACCGATTTGCAGCGGTGTGACGTAGTTGCCGAAAGCACCGAAGCCTAGCGGAACGATTCCAAGGAACACCATGATCGTGCCGTGCATGGCACCGAACATGTTGTAGGTCTCACCGGTCACCTTGCCGTCTTGCAACCAGCGGGCCTTCCAGCCATCGGTAAAGATCCAGCTCATCCACTCCGGCAGCGGCTGGTGCGGGTAGGCGATGCTCCAGCGCATCACCATCATCAGATAGAAGCCGAAGGCCAGAAAGCACAGCGCGGTGATTCCATACTGCAGGCCGATCATCTTATGGTCGGTTGAAAAGACGTATTTCGACCAGAATCCCTGCTCGTGATGGTGATCGTCGTGGTGGGCATCGTGCCCGGCGTGGGTGGTGTCGTGAGAGCTCATGGTTCCGTCTTGCGGCTTTGGTTAATCCAAATTATGGAAAGTGAATAGCAAAATATGCGTGGTGGATTTCGAATAATCTGGATCAAACTGAAAGGTTGGGGTGGTGTGTCGGGATGAAATGAAAAAAATCGGCTCGATTTGAGGATTGCAGGAAAAACGTTGGGCGGCTCAGGGCTTCGCGGTGGCGGGTGCCAGCGTGATCGGATCCAGCATCGTCGCGGGATCAAGTATGGTTCCAGGCAGCATCTTGACGTGATCGGCGGTGAGTTCCTCTGCGGTCGAGGGGGCACCTGCCTTGGCACGCTTGCCGGAAATTTCAATGGCTGCCTTCGCCATATCGGCGGTGACCACATCGCCCTTCTTGTTGCCGAAGTTGTTGCGCAGGTAGGTCATGATCCCGGCAAGATCCTCAGGAGCCATGCCGATTCCTTGCGGCGGCATCACGCCGTAGGTCTTACCATCGCTGACAGGACCTTGGAGACCGTTGAGGATCACCATCGCAAAGCGTTCGGTCTCGCCATTCACCCAAGCGGATCCGGCCAGTGAAGGATAGGTCGAGCCGTTGCCCCGTGCGTCGGAACCGTGGCAGCCGCTGCATTTGGCAGAATAAATTTTCGCACCCTTGGCTTCATAGGCCGCGAGCGCCGGCTTCGGCTGCGGCCCTGAATCAACTTCGCCGGGAGCCGGTGTCCGCACGTAACCGGGGCGGAACGTCGCCCCGTAGGCAAAAAGATTTCCGGCGGTTCCGAGAACTCCGCCGGCGATGAGGAGGACCACTCCACAGGCGACGAAGGCCCACAGGGAAACGGGGGCGATGCCGTTGTCGGCAATCCTCTTCTCGCGGGCGCAGGCGGCGGCTTCGCGGACCACACGACCGTGGGTCTCGGTCACATTGATCGAGTCCTCAAGGTCTGGCTTTTGATTAGGCTGTGACATGGATGAAAGTATTGGGGAAATCGTTTGGTTCAACGGTCACTTTGCATTTTTCACCGGAGAGAAATTCAGCGAAGCGGGGACCGCCTGGTCCTTTTTCAAAGACAGCAGGTAGGAGACGAGAGCTTTCGCGTCGGAGTCGGGAACGAGCACCGTCTTTTCGCCCTTGCCAAAGGAAAGGGCGTCCGACGGAGGGCCGCCGACGACCTTCTGTTCGGTAAACAGGAAACGATAGGACGGGCAGGTGGACTTCCAGCGATCCGGGCTCAGGCGCGGATTGTAGAGGTGGGCGTAAAGCCAGTCGGCAGGGCTTTTTCCAACCGCGTAGATCGACTCGACGCGGCGGCCGAGATTGGAAAGATCCGGGCCCATGCGGACCACACCGATCTGGGCGAATTTTTCACCGTAGAAGTCATAGGCATTCGTCTCACGGCGGGTGTCTGTGACCCGCTCCGGATCTTTCGCATCAGGCTTCAGACCACCCCAGTCCGGGCGATAGAGATCATTGCCGGCATAGGTCGGACGGACGAGCTGGGTGTGGCAGAGATAGCAACCGTTTTCAGCGTAAACCTCAGCACCGTTGGCGACGCGGCCGGTGCGTTTCGGGTAGAAAATCCCGGTGGCTCCGTCGGCAGCCTCGCTGAGCTGGACGGGGGCGAGGTTACGCATCTTGATGAATGGCACGACGACCATCGCAAGCCAAGCGATGCCGAAGCTGGCGGATAGACCGAGAATGAATATGCGGAGGCTCATTGGGGAAAAATTTGAAATCTGAAATCTGGAATTTGAAATTTCATGTTAGCGGGCGGGCATGTGACCCGGTCCGGCGTTATCGATGTCGCCCTCTTCACCATGCGGGCTGCCACCACCATGGTGGGCGACTAGCAGGGTCGGATGGGAACTGCGCCGTCCCAGACGCAACCACATCAGGGTGAGGTGGATGAAGAAGAAAAAGTTCGAGAACAGAATGAAGCACCATGAGATGGTCGTTCCCACCGCGTAAGGATATGCACGATCGGCGGCATTTGACCAAGGTTGTTGCCAATCTTCCTGGCCGATCCCCTGCTCCAGACCACCGAGGATGGCGAACAGCACGATGGCAGCAATGCCGTAGATTGAGAACAGGAAATGCATCTTGATTAGACGGCGGGAAAGCCATTCGCGGCGAGTGACGCGCGGCACGATGAAATAGACCGCGCCGAACATCACGAAGCTGAAGAAACCATAGAGCGCAAGGATTTCAAATCCATAGCCGGAGATCGAGAACTGGGTCATCGGCAGCGTGGACTCCGGCAGATTGAGAAACACCGCCGCAAGTCCCAGCAGGCCGAGTCCGCCCATGCCGGCTGCGGTGAAACGCAGTGCAGGACTGGCAGCGAGAGTATCCGGTGAGCCCATCATCGTCCGGACGATGTTGATTGCGGCTGCAATGCAAGGAATGAACAGCAAAACCGTCGCCGTGGCGCTCAGGTAGGGAATGAAATAGGGGATCGGCGCGCCTGCCAGCTTCTGGAAGCCAGCCCACGGAGCGATGATCGCGAGCGACCAGAAACCGAGTTTCGCCAGCGAGTAGCTGAAGACCGGGCGGCCCGTCACTTTGGGAGCCAGGTAATAAGCAGCACCGAGGGCAACCGGAGTGAAGAACAGGAAAATCAGCGCCGATTTATACCAAGCGTTGATACCCGCAGCCATCACCGGATGACCCGGCAAGCAATGGAGCAACGTGTTAGCGGTGATGAAAACCCACGGAAACCAAATCACCGCAGCCAGGATATACCACTGGGAAACATACACATGGCCCTCTGGTCGGACGCGAAACTGGATGAACGACCAGACGACGATTGCAAAATAACTGACCAGCAGCACCGGCCAGGCGAACACTGGAAACTCCATCCATGGCATGCCCGTGCTGAAGCCGCAGAGGATCCCACCCACGCCGAGCATCACCCCCAGATTCCAGATGTGACCGGCGGCGAGGATAATTCCGGAGGCGGTGCATTCCTTGCGGGAAAGGCGCGCCATCAGCCAGATGATCACCGCAAAAGCCGCTTGAAATCCCCAGCCGTAAATCAGCGCGTTGATGTGCGCCGGTGCAACACGGCCGTAAGTTAGAAGCGGGCAGCCGGCGAGAAACTCAGGACTGTGCACCTTGGCGGACGAGACGATTCCAAGGATGATCGAAACCGCGAGCCACGCGGCACCGCTGGTCAGGAAAAACATCACCGGATGGCGCAACGAACGATCAATCCCGGCGCGGAGCAGGGCGTCTTGTTCCGTGGTGGTAGGGGTGGCGGATGACATCGG
>JBBRCO010000041.1:0-26581 GCA_038204755.1 Verrucomicrobiales bacterium | reverse complement strand
AAACGGACACCCAACCCGGATTCAATGGATTCATAGCGGCCGATGGCAGCGGCAAATTCCGAGGCCGCATCATCAAGAATCCGGAGATTCATGCAGGATAGAGTTGGTCGAGCCGGGCGAAGACTTCGGCGATGGGGCGTGAGTGGGCGGTGCCGTTCTTGACGGCCTCGACCCGTGCGCCGATTTCATCCTCCCAGGCAGTCTGCACATCCGGGGAAAAATCCTGACCAGGTTCAGAGACATCCATGAGGATCCGGGCGAGTTTGAGCCGCTGCGCGGGCGGCAGTTCGAGGCAATCCAGGGCAATTTCAGAGATGAGTTTCATCGGAAGCAGAATAGGAGAGCAACAAGGGTTTGGCAAGCAGCCGGGAGGAACGCAGGAGACAGATGATCGGTGATCTCGAAGAGGTCTGATCTCGACGGGGTCCGTCCCAAATAACAGACATTGCGTTTTCCCCGTTCATTGACGTGAAGGAACTGCTGCCGGTATCAGGAGAGATGATTTTGGATTTTGGATTTTGGATTTCAGATGAGTTTCGCGTGCCTTTATGGCGCGCGCCTCGGTAACTCATTCGAAAATCAGAATACAAATTTTAGCAATGCGCCCCTCAGGTGCCAGAGCTTTTGACGGAGGACGTGAGGATCCGTTTGATGAATTCGATTTCGTCGATGAGGGGCCCCAGTTGCCTGTCAGCGAGAACCTTGCCATCTGGTGTCAGTCGGAGCCAGTAATGGGATTCGCGAGCTTCTTTTGAGGCGATGCTCATTTTTGATCGAAAGTCCGCCCGACTTTGTGCAGCCTGAGCTTCTTCTACATTCGAACCAATACTGGTGCCAGCTCGCCAGAGTTGAGATGCTAGGTCATACTCTCGATGATCACGAATCCGTTTCGCGATGCGCATGATTTCCAAGGCAAAAGCGTAAGACTTTTCTATGATTAGGTTTTCTTCCTTCATCCAAAATTCAAAATCTGAAATTCTAAATCCAAAAACCGGCTTCGGACTCGTAATAATCAAGAATCTCATTGAGGTCCTTTTGAACCAGCGGATGAAAGCCAATGGTGGCCCTCATGGCCGTCCGCGGCGTTCCGTAATGCCGCTCCAGAATTCGGATTCATCGAGAAGGGTAATTTTTCCGGAATCAATCTCGTTTTCGCGGCGGACCGCTTCTCCAACAAGGTCCAGGGCAGAGGTTTGCGGGGCGACGCTGCGAAGAAGCTCACCGGCAAGCTTGAGTCTGGATCGTTGAGGAAGTTTCAAGGCCAGATCGTGGATTTCAGCAGCGGTGTTCATGGCGAGGATTTCTCACATTTTGGAACAGAATGCAAGAGGGGGTGCTGTATCCCGTGACGAGGAGGAGAACATCGAACATCGAACGTCCAACATCGAAGGGAAGAGGATGAGGAAGATTCAGCCTCCACGGCTTCGCGCGTGCGATGCTGTTGCAAGTCGGCGGGAGATGGGAGAGTGGGCGCGCCGCGGCGTAGCGCGCCCTACCTTTTTATGTTGCGGCGTGCCTGACGGGTCACACTTTATCTTTTGGGCTGTCTGTTATCCCGCACCGTAACCCGAAGGATTCAGGGTTTGCCATTTCCAACTGTCGCGGCACATGGAATGGAGGGACTCTTTGGCCTTCCACCCGAGGAGGCTTTCGGCCTTCCGGGAATCGGCATAGCATTCGGCGACGTCGCCCGGCCTTCGTGATTCGTGATTCGTGTGTGGCAGGAATGGATTGGCCTGTGATCTCTTCGAACATCCGGATGACCTCAAGCACTGAATAGCCGGTTCCTGTTCCGAGATTGATCGGCACGGTGCCTTGTAACTGATCCAGCGTTCTCAAAGCTGCCACATGTCCTTCGGCAAGGTCGCAGACGTGCAGGTAATCGCGGACACCACTACCGTCCAGGGTGGGGTAATCGATACCGAAAACCTTAAGTGTATCGCGTTTTCCAACCGCAAATTGAGTGATGCAGGGGAATAAGTTGTTCGGAGCATCGTTGGGAGATTCGCCAATTCGACCGGAAGGATGTGCCCCTACCGGATTAAAATAACGCAGCAGGGCAATGTGCCAGCGGGGATCGGAGAAGGTGGCATCCCGCAGAATCTCTTCGATGAACAGCTTGGTCCGGCCATAAGGATTAGTGGCACGGAGCGGATGATTCTCCGAAATCGGCAGGTGCTCGGGGGCACCGTAAACCGTCGCAGACGACGAAAAGACGAGATTGAAGCAATCATGGCGCTGCATGACATCCAGAAGAACAAACGTCGATTCGAGGTTGTTTCTGTAATATTCAAGTGGCTGGCTCACTGACTCCCCTACTGCCTTCAGACCTGCGAAATGAATGACGGCGTCTATCCGGTATTTTGCGAAGATATCGTCCATCGCAACGTCATCCCGCACGTCTGCCTCGATCAAGGGAAAATCGTGACCTTTAGCCAGCTCTCGAATCCTCTCGATAGCATGTGGGCTGCTGTTGGAAAAATTATCAACGATGACAGAATCAAAGCCCGCCTCATGAAGCGCCAGAACAGTGTGGGTGCTGATGTATCCGGAGCCTCCGGTCACGAGAATGGTTTTCATGTTTTCAAACTGGAAATCGGAGGAAGTTGAAAGCTGAAAGTTGAAAGCTGAAAGGAAGATCAGGACGGATTTCAGAGACCAGAATTAAAAGATGAGAGATCAGATTTTGAATGACGATTGACGAATGTTGGTTTCTGAATGGAAGAGCTGAGGAGAATATCGAATATCGAATATCGGACGTCGAAGGGAAGAGGGAGAGTGGTCGGTGGTCCGTTGTCTGTGGGAGAGAAGAGGGAACCTTGAGAAGGCGGAGGTCAGTTGTCAGTTGTCGGAGGGATACGGAGGGCGGCGGGACGCCGCTGGCACGGCCTGCCGCGCGTCGCGGCAGCTACGGGCCTTGTCGGTTTTCCATTCGTAAATCCTTGAGCATGGCGTTTTCAAAGGCTTGCCAAGCAAAATCGGGATCGTGAATGCCGCGGACGGCTCCTTGGGCGACGCGCGCATGGGCGGGGCGGAAGCGCTTGAGTCCGGCTTTCCACCGGAGTTGCGTCCATTGATCGACTCCTCCACGAAAGCCCTTGCCGATCAGGCCACTAGCACCGGAAACCCAGGTTCCTTTGAACGCATGGACCGCAACTCCAGCCGGATCGCGGAATACGGTGTGGTCAAAGGTGAGGGTTTCGTCGCTTTGCGGCAGTTTTGGATTTTGAATTTTGGATTTTGGATCTGAAGAAGAAGAGTTGGCCAGGGCAGCAGCTTCTTCGCGACTTCCGCCCTCCGACTCCTGACCTCTGGCTCCTGTCCCCCGACTCCTGACCACATACGACCGCGGCGGGGCTTTTTCAATGAGCGTGAGGCCGATGGACCCCATGCATTCCTCCGGGAGGTGCTTGTAGGCCTCGAGCACACTGGTAGAAGAGGAAAGATCCCATTCGAAAAATGCAACGTGAATGGTTACGCCGTCGTTGCTATCAATGCGGGCGGCCGTGCCGGTGGAGCAATGCAGGGAGGGCAATGCGCGGGCTACGACATCGGGGAGAGGCGTATGGGTAGAAGCTGGAGCGCTGAAATCCTGAGAGGCTGAGAGGGGAGAGGAAGCGATTGACGATTGATGATCGTCGATTATGGATTTTTGATTTGAAGAAGAGGTTTGCGCGGGATCTTTGGCGTCTTGCTGACTACTGTCCCGTGGCCCCTGCCCCCTGTTTTCCGGTCGATAGATGAGCACGGGTTCTCCCAGGCCGGCGGGGGCGGGGTGCATCCACCAGTAGGAGGTGCCCTCGATTACTGCCAGGCTCAGCAGAAGCGGGAGAATGACGGCGGGGGCGGACATGCAGAGATTACCTGGTGAGGGGTGAGCGGTCCCGCCCTGCCGTTTTCAGAGGCGGCAGGGATGCCATATCAGCAGTCTGCCGCGAGACGCGGCAGCTACGTGGGCTTGCTACGCTGCCGCCCTCGGTCGAATCTCCGGAGGGACGGAGAAAACCGGGGTGGGCAGCTGTGGGTGGGTTCTTTTCCAGCGTTTTGTGCGGATGGAAAATTCCTGCGGAAATATTTCCTGATCCGCTCAACTGTTCAAGAAAATTTGAACAATCCGGTTCGATTGCCGATGGTGCACGGAAATGAAGAGGATGAATCAGCCTCCGGCGGGGGAAGGTGAAGCAAGGCGGCCGGTTAGCCCGAGCTTCCCGATCATTTTTCGTCGCTGCCGTAGGAGGCTCCGTAGGAACCATAGCCGTAGCGGTAAGCCCCACCGTATTTATTGGTCTGAAAGTTTCCGTAGGAATAATTCTGGCCGATGAGGCGGCGCTTTTCGGAGAAGCCATTGAACACGATGCCACTGGGCATGTTTTGATCGTTTTCCAGCAGAGAGATGACGCGGCGCACGGCCCCTTTCGGGACGTAGTTGGCGCGGACGACAAGGCAGAAATTATCCACCATCTGGGCAATGATGCGGGTGTCGGGTACGGCGAGCAGCGGGGCGGAGTCGATTACCACGAGATCATACGCGGCCACGGCGGATTTCAGGAATTCTTCCAGCGAGGTCGCATTGAGAAGCTCACCGGGATTGGGCGCGGGTTTTCCGGCCAGCATCAGATGGAGATGAGGAGCGCCGGTCTCGGTGAAGATGGCGTCTTCAAACGTCGATTGACCGGAAAGCACTTCAGCCACGCCATTGAGGTGGGAATCCCGTTTCAGTCCGAATGCGCGATGCACGGCGGGTTTGCGCAGATCCAGATCGATGAGCAGGGTACGTTTCCCCTGATGGGCGGCGGCGAGTGCAAAATTGCTGGAAACGAGGGTTTTTCCCTCCCCGGGAAGTGCGCTGCTGAAGAGGGTCACCTTGCGTTTTTTCTCATCACCCAGAAGGGAGACAGAAGCCCGGAGGACGCGGAACATCTCCGCGAAAGTGGTGGTGGAAAGGCCCTCGCGGAAAATCAGGAGCGGATGCCACAGCTTGCAGGGAGCGGGAGATTCATTCGCACTCTTGCGGCTCGATGCCACCAGTTGTTTGATTTGAATATTGGCGATGGCAGCCAGGGCGGGCAGTCCGGTCTCGCGTTCCACCTGGGCGACCGTGTGGATCTTGTTGTCGAGACGGATGAAAATCATCGCGAGCAGGACTCCGAAGCCGAGCCCGCCGACTGAGGCTATGGCAATCACCTTGGGCACCACGGGGGAAATCGGCAGGCCCGGCACTTGCGCCAGACTGCTGATATCCATTTCCGACTCTACCCCCTGCTGGTTGATGTCCGACTCGTGGATGCGGGTGAGGATGGTGTTGAAAACACTGGTTTGACTGGCGATCTCACTCTCAAGCACGTTGCCACGGGCGAGCAACAGACGGCGGGCGGTGGTGAGCCTGCTGTTTTCGTCGCCCGAGGTATCCTTCCATTCCGTGGCGTTGCTATCCCAATAGGCGCGGTCTGCAGAGGAATTCCTGGCGGAATCGAACTCGGCGAGAAAGCGCTGCTGGACGGCGGACTTTTCCGCGAGGGCGGTGACCATCTTGGGATGCTTGGGCAGATAGCGGCGTCCCAGCTCGGCATGTGCGTTTTCGCGGATTTCCAGCTCCTTGAGGGTGATTAGGGCGCGCTGGTAATTGGCCAGCGCGTTCTGGGCGGTTTGCAGCCGCTTTCTGGCAGCCTCGGACTCCTCCATCAGAATCTGCAGCGAGGAACTGCGCCCGCTGGTGCGCGCTCCGGTGAGCTCCGCTTGGTATTCGATGGCGATGGTGTCCGCGAGAGCCTTGGCGACTTCCGGGCTCTGATGACTGATGGAAATATCCAGCAGGCGGGTGCCGCGGCGCACGGCGATGGTCGTCCAGTTGGAAATGACCCCGGCAAGACCCGCAGGTGAAGGAACGCCCTCGGAATCGGCGGCCTCCTCCTTGCCCTTGCCGAACCATTTTTCAGCCCATTCCGGCAACCAGACGACCGGCTTTGGCATCAGACCGGGCAGCGACCGAATCTCCGGGCGGGAAGCGACTTTCTGCAAGAGTTCCGGGCGGGTGATGCGCTCGGCGACGGTGTTCATCGCCTCCAGTGTGCGGTAATCCATCTCCTCCACCTGATCGCGGGAAATGACCGAGGAGGTCTGCTGCTTGATCAGCAGGGTGGCCCGTGTCTGGTAGGTTTTCGGCGCTTTGGAGAGGAAATAGAATCCGCCCAGCGCACCGAGAATCAGTCCGAAAACGATCCAATGCCAGCGCCCCAACAGGTCCTGCATCAGTTGTTTGGTTTTCTCGCGCCCCATCTGGCGCTGTGTGCCGTCGTCCATGAGGTCGCCGTCATCGAAATCTTCTGTTTCAGGGGATTGGCGGCGGGAGCGGGGCGATGAATACATGAGGAAGATGAATGCTGGAATGCTGGAATGCTGGAATGCGGAGTGATCAACCAAGAGAATTAGAACAATCGCTCGGCGACGGTAATGACGTCATCGGGCTGGAGCAGGAACGGACGGTCGCCGCGTTTTGAGATTTCCTTGTAGTCCAGGATGGTGACGGTGCCCTTGCGGTTGATGGTCACTTTTTTTGAATTGGCGAGTTCGGTGAGGCCGCCGGCGAAGGCCACCGCATTGACCAGATCGAGGCGGCCATTGAGCGGAAACGGCACGGGACCGGGCTTGCCGACTTGGCCGAGCACGGTGACGGTTTTACCCACGTATGCGCTCTGGTTGACGATCACCCGGTCGCCGGATTCCAATTTGAGGCGGCCGGAAGCACCACTGATCGAGTCCATGCTGAAAGTAGCGGTGGTGCCGGAAGCGCGGACCAACTGGATGTTGCCGGCATCTGCGGTTTCCGAAAGGCCGCCGGCAGTGGCCATGGCGGAGGCCAGGTCGAGGTTTCCAGAAACCGGCATCGGAATCTGTCCCGGGCTTTTCACCGCGCCGATGACGGAAATGAACTCGGTGGCGTATTCATCGACGGTGACGGTGAGTTTGGGATCGACGAGGTAATCCTTCGCGTAAAGATCGCGGATTTTAGTTGCTGCAGCGGAAACGCTGATTCCCCCGACTTCGACGGAGCCGATGAGAGGAAACGACGCCTGGCCGGTTTTGAGGATGCGGATCTGGACGGAGAGGTCCGGTTCCTCATAGACCGCGACGCGGATGGTGTCGTTCGGACGCAGGATGTAGGTGCCGTCTTCGGACCCGGCACGGGCGAATCCGAGGGTGAGAACGGCTAGAAGCAGGAGGCGCTGGACGATGGGGAAAATCATGAATTTAAGGGGAAGGTGGGAATGGGATCACAAATGCGGAAAATTCCATGGCAGGGTCAATTGCGCACGAAGTTTTCGAATCGCTTCATACAAAAGAGCCATAGGGATTCAAACGCATCTGAACTAGAAAAAAAATCGGTGAATTTTCAAAAGTTCCGGCTGATGCTGATGCCGGTCTGGAAGGAATCCCAGGATCCCAAGCCGCCGCCGCTCTGGTCGTTGTAGCGGACGAAAACGCTGGCATAACTGCTGTTTCCAAAAATCAGCATGCCCAACGAGCCGTCGAGGCTGAAATAATCCCGGTCAGGCTGCGCGGTGGGTATCGGATCGTTGCCGCTGACCACTCCGGTGAAGACCGGGAGCGTGTAGGAGGTCGTTTCGTAGCTCATCCCCAAATTCAGGGTGGCACGCTGGATTTTCCGGTTGTAGCCGATGCGGAGGGCGGTGACCTCGTAATAGCCACCGGAGACCCTGGGATCCGCCTGCGTATCCCGGTAAAGCGAGAGATTCATTCCCCAAAGGCGGGACGCCCGGTAATTGAGGGCCATGGAGGTGGAAAACGTGGGATCAGCGGAGGCACCGTCCTCATAGGTGGCAAAATCCATGCCCAGCCTCGAATTCAGGGAAACCTTGGAACTGAGTTTGTAATTCAAGCTGACAGTCGGCCCGATCGAGGTCCGGCCGTCACCCGTCCCGTCCGATGTATAGGTGTATCGGATGCCGGGCCCCACTTCGGTGAGCGGCGAGTATTTCCAGAGTGCTGAAGCGCCGAGATCGTAGTACTGGGTCTCGTTGAAGCCTCCGCTGGAGGTGGTGAAGCTTTGGCTGAAATTTCCCGCCAGCGATGTCTTGGGGCTGAGAAGGTAACGGCCGGCTAGCGAGGAACGGATCGTTGTCTGATCGACCACCACGGAGCCGTAATTGCGGTTGGCCCCGCGGTTGTAATCCGCCCCGAACGCGCCTGAGAGACGGAACCGGCCGACCTCGTAATTCGCCGTAAGACTCGCCCCCTGGCTGAATCCGCTGTAGTCGGCATTTTGGAAGTATTGGCTGTAGCTGCCGTGGTAGTCCCCTCCGAAGGTCAGCTCGGAAGCCTTTGACAGGTATTTCACTGCGCCTCCCAAGGTGAGGAACGCATCATCCTCCACCGGAAACTCCGCCAACCCCGGACTCTGGGTGATATTCGAGTCGTAGGTCATGGCCAGCGAAGTCACGATGGTGACCCCTTCCAGGATCCGGCTTTCCAGCCCACTGCCTGTATCAAGCGTGGCGACAGCACCAGAAAATCCGTTTGGAGCGGTGGGCAAGGTGGAAAATCCGCTTGGAGACGACGGAAGACTCACGCTTGCGGCCTGCACGGAGACCCCGAAAGCGAGTTGAAAAAGAATCAACGCGCCTGACATACCGGCAGGATCAAACCATCCTATTTCGGCTTTCATGAGGCGGTCGGAGTGCAAGCGGTTGTAATGAATTTGCTTCAATGAATGTCTTTGGGCAGTTGGGCCTGTGATAGTGCCAACGCCCGCTGCTCGCAAGTCCTTTATCGAAGGCAACCCAGTGCTAGGAAATCGTCCCAAGGCCAGTCCAGTCGAGCAGGGCTACAGGAGCTCGGTTTTTTGTCTTTCCGTCTGCACATTTCACATTCTAACGTCACAGGGAAACCCAGCCATGCCACGTAACCAATCCTCCGCCCCAGAACCAACCCCACCGGCCGAACGCGGGTCTGTGGTGGCTTTTTCCACGATCCTGCTGCTCGTCCTTCTCGCCATTTCATTTCCTGAAATGCCCCCGCAGGCCTTGCAGGGATTCATGTGGGCGGGAGTCGGCCTGATGATGCTGTGGTTACCACCCTGGATAAAATTACCACGCGCCTGGCCCCTGCTGGCAGCAGGCTTCGCAGTCGCTGCGGCGGTAGGATTCCTCCCGCGGGAGTGGTTTGGAATACCGCAGTGGCGGTCCGAGTTGGAATCGCTCGGGCTGGATACGGGCCGTTCCGCCTTTGTGCAGCCTTGGCTCGCATTGGAAAGTTTGGCGAACTTCGCCATCACGGCGGCAGCGGTGCTCTATATGCTTGGTCATCGGGTAAGCAACCGCATGCATCACCGGTTGGCACTTGGGTTCGCACTGGGTGTCGGCGCGTGGGCGTCATTCGCGCTATACATTTACCAGCCGGGCGGATTGTTCGGCTTTTTCCCCAACCGCAATCACACTGCCACCCTGCTGGCCATGGGCACCTTCGTCGGCTTGGGGACCTTCACCCAGGCGATCCGCTACCGCAATAGCTGGATAGCCGGGCTCTCAGCCCTGCCGGTGGGGGTCTGCCTCTATTCTATCTATGTCGCTTCGGAGAGCCGGGCAGGCATTGTGCTGGTGATCGCCGGGTTTGTCATTTGGATTTCCGCCTCCGGCATCCGCCATCTACGGGGAAACGCCGGCAAGGCGCTGCTTCTGATCCTACTCGCCGCAGTTGGCATTTTCCTCATCGTGGATACCAAGGTAAAGGCCCGCTTGAGCGATTCCATCGAGCAAATGGCACCTGCTGCGCCAGGCTCCGCCACCTCCCCTGAAACCCCTTTCGTCACAGGCACGACCGAACAACCGGCGTTACCGAAAGACGGAAGGATTACGATTTTCCAAGATACGTTAGAAATGATCCGTCAGAGCCCGTGGACCGGAGTGGGTCCCGCGCAGTTCGCCCAGGTTTTTCCGCAATACCGGAAAACAACAACCGCCCCCAACGGTTCTCGATGTCTCCATCCCGAGAGCGACTGGCTGATGATGATGGCGGAAATCGGCTTGCCTGCCACGCTGTGCCTGGCAGGCGGGGTGCTTGCGGTGATTTTTACCGCGCTGAAATGCGCCAGAAATGGCCGGGGTCGGGTTCTTCGCGCCGGCTGCATCACTGCGGCAATGCTTTTGTGCCTTCACGGGATCTTCGATGTGCCGGGGCACCGTATCGGATTGGCGTGGGGCGGAGCCCTGCTGCTGGCCATGAGCTTGAGGCCCCCGGAGGCGAATGGATCCCGCTCCCGCCCTTCCCGTTGGTCCACTTATGGCTGGCGCGGACTCGGACTAACTCTGTCATTGGCAGGAATCTTTCTCCTTCACGCCCAATGGGCAGAGAAACCGCTGCTTCAATCTGCCCGAATCAGCCACCTCATGGGCGAGGCCAAAGCCCTCTACGCTCAGGATCAGGTCGCCTATGATAAGGCCACCGCCGAGGGCCGGGATTACCAACCTGATCCCGCCGATGACCCATTGGAAAAAGCACTTCTCCTGCTCGCGGATGTGAACCACCTCGCCCCCTTGGATCCCCACCCTTATTACGTCCGCGGCACTCTGGCCCTGCATTATGATGACAAGAAGGACATCGCCTACAAGGCATTCGCCATCCAGCGCCGCTTGGATCCGGCTCGCGTGGACCTCGCTATGGAACAGGCTCAAGCATGGGTCAAACAGGACCCGCAACAAGTCATTGTGCTCTGGGAAGACGCCTTGCGCCGGGCTGCCACCGAAGAATCCCGCCACCCGGGCAGCCATAGTAGGGTAGTGAACACCTACCAAAAAATGCTCCATGCCGCAGGAAAGGACGAGCCCCTGTTCACCGCCGCACTCAAAGTCGCAGGTCATGATGCCGACCTCTGGATCCTGTGGGCACGCACCACTCCTGTGCCACTTCTGGATCGGGAAATGCCGCGTTTGCTCGAGGAGTGCGCCGCCGCCGTCCCGCGCAGAAATCTGTTTCAAACATGGGAAAAACGAGGTTCCAAACAATTGGCAGCGGATTGTGCCAAAAGCCACCCGGAACTGGATCTTTCCCAGCCATAACCGCCACATTCTCAAAAGCTTGGTTGACTGCTAGAGACCCGAGTGGGATTTGTGACGAAGTTGTTGGCTTATTTCTTTTGCGTTATGGACTTTTATTGACTATCCATCGCACTTCAAATTCAAAAAAAATTGCCATGCCTACAAATTCACTTGATCTAATCGGCGGCCCAGCAGGGTATCGAAATTTCCGCTTTTGCACCCGCTTGCTAGGGATTTCGCTTGTCACGGTTTTTGCCGGAGCCGCCATGGCTGCCCAAGTCACACTTTCGAATCTGGTGCCGACCTACAACGGCACCCCGAAATCCGCCACGGTCACCACCGTCCCCGCCGGACTAACATACACTGTTATATATGCCGGCTCGCCCACTCCGCCCACCAACGTCGGCAGCTACGCGGTGGTCGCCACGGTAGTAGATGCAGTGGAAACCGGATCGGCGAGCGGAACCCTCGTGATTAAGAAAGCAGATCAGGCTATTACTCTTGGGACATTGTCTGCAAAAACCTTCGGTGACGAGCCGTTCACCGTCTCGGCCACCGCAAACAGCGGGCTCCCCATTACGAAGTGGGAGAGCACTGATCCAGGCGTGGCGACCATTTCCCCAAGCGGACTGGTGACCCTCGTCGGAGCCGGGCAAACCTCAATCATCGCCAGCAACACCGGCGACACCAATTATAATGCCGCCTGGATTGCCCGGCCGCTCAACGTAGCCCGCTCGCTTGCCCCCTTGCCCTCCGGGGCGCAGTCCGTGCCTTACAATGGCAGCGCCCAAGGACTGGATGCCAATACCCTGCCCTCGGGCCAGGCATCCGAAATCACCTACCGTAACACCAATGTGGCCGAAGTAGTTCCCACTCCGCAGGTGGTGTTTCAAAATGGTCCAGATACGCTCGATCTCAGCTATTTAAGCACGGGTTTACAGGCGGTCAGTTATTGGGGGTTGGCGAAATACGCAAACCTCGGCGGCACGGCGCGGAAGCTGGATTCCTGCGATGTGACGCTCGTTTCATGGGCTAGATACGATCACTCCCATCCCACCTATGATTACGTATCCTGGGCAGATGCCCATCCGAATTTGGTTGTGCCGCCCACTCCGGGCATTTCCGTTCCCGGGAACAGCGGCGGCTTTTATCACCCCGTTACCTTGGCGTTCTACACGTATGAAAATGATGGAGTCATCGAGAACTACCGCCTGATCACCGCACAAACCGTGCAAGCCTTCATTCCGTGGCGGCCTGCCAAACTTGCCAACGGGACCGCTTATCCGCACGATGGCTATGCCTTCCGGGTACCCTTTGCCTTTCCCGATGGCGTGATCCTGCCGCAGCAGGTCTGGGTAGCGGTCAGTTTTAACACCAACACCCACGGCACCGCCCCGGTCGGAGTTCCGGGGCCCTATGATGCGCTCAACATCGCCAGGGCATCAGGTCAACAAACTGGCTCCACCCTTCTACCCTCTGTCTTGCTCTACAAAGATTGGCGTTGGCAGTCTTCCACCGGCAGCAGCGGTCCTATGCTGCGCTTACGCGCAGTCCCTACCAACTCGACCATCGCCGCGCCCGTAAATGCGGGAAACTATGAAATCAAGACCAAGGCAGCCGGATTCGGGACGGACGGTAGCTCCACCTCTACCCTGATGATCACCAAGGCCCCCTTGCAGGTCACCCTCAGCAACCTCAGCCAAGTCCGGGACGGCGCTCCGAAACCCATTACGGTCAGCACCACCCCGGTGGGAATCTCCACCAGCGTGAGCTACGCAGGTTCCTCCGTGGCTCCTTCCGCCGTAGGCTACTATCCGGTCAATGCCACGTCAACCAACCCGAACTACGAAGGGCAAGCCGCCGGCACTCTGCAGATCGGAGATAACTTCGGATCCTGGCAAACCGCGAGTTTTACCGGCACCGGGCTTCCTGCGGACCAAACCACCGACACAGCAGATCCCGATAGTGACGGTCTTAGCAATTTCCTTGAATACGCATTCAACTCCAATCCACTCAGCGGGGATCAACCATCCCCGACGGGTTTTGAACCCAACGGCGGCGCTCTGGACTTCACCTACCGCCGCAACCTGAATGCCTTGGATCTCGAATACAGCCTGCAGGAGACCACCAACCTCGCCGATCCCGCATCGTGGGCATCGGTCACGCCGCTGAGCGAAACCACCACCCTCTCCGATGACGGTTCCACCCTTGTGATTCGGGCCTCAGTCGCAAAACCCACCGGCTCACCCAGCTATTTTCTGCGGCTGAAAGCCCAGCGATGAGCCGGTTTCGCTGCCTGGGCGAAGCTTTGCGCCTCTTTTGATCCACCGCCAAATCCTTTCTAATTCTTCTGATTTTCTATTGACCTAATCCCAGAATCCATCAAAGTCCTGATCGTTATGAAACAATCCCCACTTCACAAAATATCTCTTGCCATAGTCGTGTTCCTAGGCTTCGCGGCAATCACACCCGCAGATGCCGCCCGTGCAGGCCGCCCGCCTTCAGTGCCGAATCCACCCACTCCGGTGAGCGGGCTCTGAAATAATCCCTCAAAATCACCTAAAATCCGTGCGCTCCCATATTATGAATCACTCAATTCTCAGCCTTACGGCTACACTTGCACTCGTCGGCGGCTCCCATGCTGCCGTTCTGGTCGATAATTTTGAAAGCTACACTGGCGTCGGCACTGACATGCAGGGCAAAGGGGGATGGACCGTTTCAAACGGCATCCCTCTCGATCCTCTGGAGGGTCCAGTCGTAATCCTTGACTCCTACACTTGGGATGCAAGCTTACAATCCGCCACTGTTGGCGGTGTTGAGTCAACTGCTGGTGGACTCAGCGCCCTGAGCCATACCATCAGCGTGCCGCTCGTCAGCCTAACTACCCCGTTAACTTCGTTCTCATTCGAGACCTCCTACACCGAAAGCACCAGTGGTTTTCGTAACGACTTCCAGTTCGTGGTGACTGCCAGTTCGGGAAACCTCCTGACGATCAATCTCACGCCAGGTGCACCCGGAGAATATGACGTTTCCTACAGCAGTGGCTTTTTCGGTGGAGGTGCCATGGGCACCCTGCTCGCAGGTGACACCACCCAATTCCAACTTAACACGTTTGCGAGCGGTCTCAACGTAGGTTATTCCTTCACCAATGTGGCAAACCCTGTAGCGTCCGGTATTTTAACGGGCGCTTTGCCAACTGATGTGATTAACAACTTCTCGGTCAATTGGTATGGCTTTAGCAATGGCGGTTTTGGTAACAACTCCATCACCATCGACAACGTCAGTGTGATCCCCGAGCCATCTTCGGCATTGCTTGTCCTGCTAGGCACTTCCTGCGCCTTCGCCCGTCGTCGCCGCAACTGATCTCACTTACTCACTTATAGGAGAAAAGCCGCTTCCCTCACGGGAAGCGGCTTTTTGCTTTGGATATTACTTCTGGGGTGTGGGAGAAATGCAGGTCCTCCTTTCACCCAACCGGGGTTTAGCGACGGTGAATATGAACACTTTTCCGGCCGCAGCGAACGCTACTGGGAAGGATTCGGTCTTCTCTTCATCATCTGCGCGGAAAAATCCACGAAATCAGGCGCTATCCAGACTTTCGAGGAGCAGTTGGTAGTTTCTGGGAAGCGGATATTTCGGAAGCGATTTTACAGATTCATGAGACCGCACAGTTGCGGTTGGAGGATGAAGAACAGGTAGAAATACCTGGATCCAAAGGAAAACAACCGCAGTGGGTTTCCCCACTGCGGTCGCACACCAGAATACTAAAACACACGGAAAGTCATGCTCCGACAAAATCACCCACCAGCGGCTTTGGCAGCGGCTTCTCCTTCTTGCGCAGGGCACGCCGCATTTTGGTCAGCGCGGAGTTCTGAAGCTGGCGGATACGCTCACGGGTCACCCCGAATTCACGACCCACTTCTTCCAAAGTCAGCGCCTTGCGGCCGTTGAGTCCGAAGCGCTCGTCGATGATGCGGCGCTCGCGCTCGTCGAGAACGGAAAGCAGTCCATCGAGCTCGCCGTGGAGATTTTTGTCAGAAAGCATGTCCAGCGGGTTGACGGCGCGCTCATCACTGATCACTTCTCCAAACTCGGTGGCCTCGCCTTCATTGATCGGCGCGTCCAGCGAGGTCGGGCGATAGGACGCCTGTCTCAGCAAGGCCAGCTTGCGGTGCGGCAGGCCCACTTCGTCCGCCAGTTCCTCGTCGGTCGGCTCGCGGCCCAGCGCTTCGGTGAGAATCGCCGCGATCCGGCGCATTTTCGCGATTTTATCCACCATGTGAACGGGCAGGCGGATTGTCTTGGATTGGTTAGCCAATGCGCGCTTGATCGACTGCTTGATCCACCAAGCGGCGTAGGTTGAAAGTTTGCCGCCTTTTTCGGGGTCGAAACGTTCCACCGCCTTCATTAGGCCGATGTTTCCTTCCGAAATGAGGTCCGTGACGGGCATTCCGTAGTTCGAATAGTCTTGAGCGATTTTCACCACCAAACGGAGGTTTGCGCGGATCATATGGGAACGGGCCTCCGCATCGCCGTTTTTGATTCTCTCCGCGAGAGCGACTTCTTCTTGGGCAGTGAGTAGAGGAGTTTTGGAGATCTCACGCAGGTAGAGCTTTAAGCTGCTGTCTGATTCGTAGGCCATTGTTTTGTGGGGTTGGTTATTTGTTAAACGTCGCAGAAATGATTTTATTCCTTTTTTTCTTAAAATACCTTCATTGTGACTACACGGTCTATACCATTCTTTTGCTTGCGGCGTTTTACAAAAGGTTCGCCAGAGGTTTAGCAATCCCCATGCCTACGTCAGTCAGCCGCAAGTAACTGATAATCAATCGTCTATTTTTTGACAAGCGTGACAGAACGCACGATACGACCGATTTGCCCATGCAATGTGCCATTTTGGCGCACGAGATGTTCGACAAGCGCCCCCCTATCCCTCAATTTTCCCCTGTGTTTGACGCAATGTATCCAATCGCACGCGCCGGCTTATTCCGCTTGGACGCGGAAACCGCCCACCACCTGAGCATGGCGGGCCTGAGAATGGCCGAAAAAAGCGGCTTGCTGGGCCGCCTTTCTCCTCATGATAAACTGTCAACTCCGGTCGAGGTGATGGGACTGAAATTTCCCAACCGCGTCGGACTCGCAGCGGGCCTCGACAAAGAGTGCAACACCATCGACGCGCTCGGCCGCCTCGGTTTCGGCTGTGTGGAAATCGGCACCATCACCCCGCGCCCGCAGGCTGGAAATCCAAAACCCCGGCTGTTCCGCCTGATCCCGCAGGAGGCCATCATCAACCGCATGGGCTTCAATAACCCGGGAATCGACATCGGCGTGGAAAACGTGCGGCGGACCAAATCCTTCAGCGGCATCGTCGGTTTCAACATCGGCAAAAACAAGGACACGCCCAACGACGACGCTGCGGACGACTACCTCGTCTGCCTGCGCAAGGCCTATCCGGTGGCCGGCTATATCGCCGTGAATCTATCTTCACCTAACACCCCAGGCCTGCGAGACCTACAGGGAGCGGAAGCCAGCGCGCGGCTCCTCGAAACTCTCAAACGCGAGCAACAAAAACTCGCCGCCGAACATGGCAGGAACGTGCCGCTACTCTTCAAGATCGCTCCCGATCTCGATGAAACCCACATCCGCGACCTCTCGCAGGTGTTCATCGACGGCGGGCTCGACGGACTGATCGCCACCAACACCACGCTTGATCGCGAAAAAGTCGTCGGTCACCCGCGTGCCGGGGAAGCCGGCGGACTTTCCGGTCGTCCGATGTTTGAAAAAAGCACGGCGATCCTCGGCACCTTCGCCAGCCATCTCAGCGGGCGTATCCCGATCATCGGTGTCGGCGGCATTTCCTCACTGGAAGATGCCCAGGAAAAAATCCGCGCGGGAGCCACGCTGGTGCAGATCTACACCTCCTTCATCTATCAGGGACCGGCCCTTGTCCGCAAATTGGCGGCAGGGCTCTGACAGACGTTGGTAAAAATCCATTAATACCACTGGCGTGATTTATTTCGCGCTTCAACCATTGAAATTCTCGACGGCTCCATTCCGGCGCGTTGAAATCAAGACAACCCATGACCATCTCCGAAACCGCCGCCCAATTGGAAAGCTCCGTCTGCTCAGTGGTGCGCGGCCAACAGGATGTCATCCGGCGCGTTCTGGCCTGCATGATTTCCGGAGGACATGTGCTGCTGGAGGATTTCCCGGGAACTGGAAAAACCACGCTCGCCAAGGCCATCGCCAAAACGATCGGCAGTGCGGTCTTCAAGCGCGTGCAGTTCACGCCGGACCTTCTGCCTTCCGACATTCTCGGGATTTCCGTGCTCGATCCCCGCACCCAGGAGTTCCGCTTTCATCCGGGGCCGGTCTTCACCGATATTCTTCTAGCGGATGAAATCAACCGCGCCTCGCCGCGGACGCAGAGTGCCCTGCTAGAAGCGATGGGCGAACGGCAGGCGACCATCGAAGGCCAGCGCCACGATCTCGACGGACTGTTTTTTGTCATCGCCACCCAGAACCCGGTGGAATTCCGCGGCACCTATCCGCTGCCGGAAGCGCAGATGGACCGCTTCTCCATCCAGTGTACGCTCGGCTACGTGAGCGCCGCCGAGGAAGCGGGTATTCTGGCGGACCAATCGGAAACGCATCCGGTGGATACCTTGCCATCCTCCGTCACCCGCGAGGAGGTTCTCGAACTCATGACAGCCGCCAAGCGCGTGCGTTTCAGCGACGAGCTGAGGCACTACGTCGTCGCCCTCGTCGGCGCCACCCGCGGCCATCCGGCCATCCAACTCGCCGCCAGTCCGCGGGCGTCGCTGGCGCTGATGAAAGTTTCGCAGGCGCTGGCGGTATTCCGCGGTGAGGATTTCGTCTCGCCCGAGCTGATCCAGTCGGTCGCCGCAGATGTGATCGCCCACCGGTTGGTGCTCGCGCCGGAGGCGAAATACTCGGGATCGAGCGCACGGCAGATCGTCGCCGATCTCATTGAACAAACGCCGGTTCCGGCGTAGGATCTGCCGATCATGAACGCTCCACCCACACCGTCTGGCGCTCCGCAAACAGAACGGCGGGAGCGGTTGGACTACTGGCTGCATCGCGCCTACTGCAAATGGGCGGGCATGCATTTTTTCATCGCACGGCGGCTGCGGCCCACCGGCATCGCGCTCGGACTGGTCTTCATCCTGGCGACCTTCCTCAGCATCGGCCAGAACAGCAACGCGGTCTATCAGCTATTCTCGCTGACCTTCGGAATGATCCTGATAGGCGGACCGTGGGCGATGGTGCGGCGGGCCAGCGTGGAGGCGAAACGCGAGCTCCCGCGCTACGCGACCGCCGGCGAGACGCTGCGTTATTCCGTGAACGTCTGGCAGAACGGCCGGTCCACCCTGCGCCGCGCCTGGCTGTCCGATTCCCCACCGGACCCGCGACCGAGCTTGGAGGATTTCTCGAAACTGAAGGAACCGGGCGAGGAGGAAAGAAACGGATTCGACCGAACCCTGGCGTATTTCCGCTGGAGCTGGCTGCTTCTGAGAAACCGCCTGTTCACCGGCGGCGTTTCCGAAACGGTGCTGGATCTGAATCCCGGCCAGCACGCGCGGGTCTTCATCGAGGTGATCCCGCTGCGGCGCGGTGTCATCCGCTTCGACGACCTGCGGGTGCTGCTGCCGGATCCCTTCGGTTTGTTCCAAAGATGCCGAAAGGTGAAGGCTCCCGCATCGACGCTAACTGTCCTGCCGAAACGATTCCCACTGCCGCCCATCGAGCTGCCCGGCGGCGCGGCGTTCAAGATCACCGGCGAGGCTAACACCAACGCGATTGGCAACTCCGGCGAGTTCGTCGGCCTGCGCGAATACCGCCCGGGCGACCCGCTGCGCCAGATCCACTGGAAAAGCTGGGCACGTACCGGCCGGCCGATCGTAAAAGAACTGGAGGACACTTTCTATCCACGCTACGGGTTGATACTGGACACGTTGTCCTGTGATAGAACAGATGCGCAGTTCGAGGTGGCCGTCTCAGTGGCCGCTTCGTTCGCCGCGTCCATCGACACCAGCGATTCGCTGTTGGACCTGATGTTCATTAAAAACCAGGCGCACATCGTCACCGCCGGCCGCGGGCTGGAACGGGCGGAGAAGCTATTAGAAGTCCTCGCTGGGGTGACCCCGGAGCGCACCGGCAACTACCCGTCGCTCGCCCGGTTGGTGACGCGCCACCGCGACGACCTCACCTCCTGCCTGGTGATTTTCAATGGCTGGGATGAGACAAAAGCGGAGTTTCTCGGCATGCTCACCCGGCAGGGCATCGTCTGCGCGCCCCTCATCGTCGGCAGCGGGCGAGCTCCCGCCGGCATTCCCGGGCATTGGCTGGACTGCGAGAACATCGTCCGCGATCTCCGGCAGATTCCCAACAGACTCCTCACCGCCAACTGAATCTCCCGCACGCCATCAACCACGTCCATCCACCTCCCCGTTTCATCCTCGGCGCATCGCTCCTCTTCTGGGGCGCGATGACGAACCGCCCGGTGATCGGCCTGGTTCTCGCACTGATGGTGGAGGCCGCGCACTGGGCGCGCTTCCGCTGGGACTTCGACGACGAGGCCTGCGGCCGCGCTTGGCAATTCACCTCGATCGGCATCGGCCTCGCCACCGTCCTGATCTGGCTGGACGGAGATCGCTACACCGCGCTTCCCAAGTTACTCACCTGGATGCCGCCGCTGCTGGTTCCCATGCAGTTTGTCCAGTCCTTCGGGCTGCGGGGGTCGATGCCGCTGAATACATTTTCCTTCCTCGCCAAACAGCGCCGCAGACGCAACATGCGGCTTGGACTCTCCGAGGCGGTCATTTACGTCAATTTCGGCAACATCTACTTCGTCACCACTCTGGTCTCCGCCACGCTCGGCAGCCGGTCCAATTCAAACATCTGGGTCTTCCTCATCGGCACCGTTAGTCTGATCGGTTGGATGCTGCTGTCCCTCACCCGCAGCCGCCCGCTGGCCCTCTTCCTCGCCTTGTTCGTCGCCGGAATGATCGCTGTGGCCGGACAACTCGGCTTGCAGCGCGCCCAGGACTGGATCAGCAGCGGCGGCGGCATGGGTGATCCGAAATTCAACCCCAACTCGATCACCACACTGATCGGCATCCCCGGCGTCGTCCGCCAGTCGCCCGATATCGTCTGGCGGCTCACTCCTGCCGGTAAAAACCCGATGCCCAGGCTGCTGCGGGCCGCCACTTATAGCAACTACCGCACCTCGACGTGGGAAAACCAGAGAGTCGCGGAGCTGGATTTCAAGGACCTCGACTTCGCCGGCAGCGGCAGCGAGGGCTACTATCTCCTCAAGGAAGGCACCGACTTACGGGCGACCGATCCATCCCTGCCCCGCTTCAACCTGCGCGGTGCCGCCGCCGCCGAAACTCCCCTGCCCTTGCCCGGGGACGGAGCCAGCCTGCGGGATTTCGCGCTGGACGGTGTGGAGCGCAACAGTTTCGGCTGCATTCGCGTTTTCCCGAAGGAATCCGTGATCGACGGCACCGTCCTGTGGAAGGGCGGGACCAATCCCGAAGAACCGCCGATGGTGCAGGAGGACACCAAGGTTGTGTTATCCGAGCAGAAGGTCCTCCGCCGTATCGCCGCGGAAATCGGGCTAATGAATGAGCCTTTCGTGTCCGACCGGCACACCCTTCTCCGCGCTTGGTCCGAGCCGTCCACTCCATGCGATGAAGGGCTGCTTCACGCGGAATACAGACAGCGGCGGCTGATGGCCGAGGCAGGTTACTTGCGTCACCAAGGACTGCGGGAAAAACTCGCGCTGCTGCAAACGTGGTTCCATCAGAATTTCAATTACTCTCGCACGCTGTCGATTATCAGCTCCCGCCACGTCGCCACCTCACCCAGCGGCGTCGCCCAGTTCCTCACCACAAAGCGGCAGGGCCACTGTGAATACTTCGCCACCGCCACCACTCTGCTGCTTCGCGAATGTGGCATTCCCGCGCGCTATGCCACCGGCTATGCCGTGATGGAACGGGACCTCAAACACAACGAATTCGTGATCCGCGGCACCCACGGCCACGCTTGGTGCCGGGTCTGGGACCAGAGCGCGGGATTGTGGATCGATTTCGACACCACCCCGCCGGACTGGCTCGGCAGTGCGACTCCCACCGCCTCCCGCACCCAGTGGTTCGACGACGGCTTGAAGCGCATCCGCGAGGATTTTTTCATCTGGAGAAACCGTCCGCCTAATCGCTTGGCCGTCTCGCTCATCATGTCCACCATCGCGCTGGCAGTCGCCGCCTTCGTGGTGAAACGCCTGTGGAAATCGAAGCGCCGTATGGAAAGCCTCGCCGTATTCGCGACCTACGACGGCCCTGTCCTCCACACCCCGCTGCACGATCTGGAGCCGCAGGCGCGAAAACTCCTTGGCTACCGCCCGTTGGGAAGACCCTTCGCGGAATGGCTGGCGGGACTGCGGCCATTTCTAGCAGACCACCGGATGTTGGACGAGGCCATCGAGCTTCACCAGCGCCTCCGCTTCGATCCGCAACCGTCGCGGCCGGAGGAAAGCGAACGCCTCGCCCATCTGACAAAACAGCTCACCACCGCCATCAAACGCGGAGGAAACCGCGCGGCTTGAGGAGCGTGGGCACTCTGTCAGCCATGAAACAGTAGATAGAATTTCGACGCTCCAAAAATGTCGGGGCTCCTCACCCTTCCGGTAACGTCGTGCCATCCGGAATCTCGAACGTCTTGAAGCGCGACGAACTGCCTTTTTCCAACACCACCGCGGATTTCGAGAGATCTAACGATTTTGCGAGGAAATCCCGGATCGCCACATTCGCCTTCCCATCCACCGGCGGCGCGGCGATGCGGACGCGCAGGATGCGCCCGGCCTGCGGGTCATCTTCCCAGCCGATGATCTCGTTCTGGCGGGCATTGGGAGTGGCGCGGACGCGGAGTTTCATCAGGACGTAATTCAGACATTCCTGCCTGAATTTCAAATGCGAAGAACAGGCTGGGCTGCCTGTAACACAACGGGCCTCGATTGAATTTGTTAGCTCGCCGGAATCACCTCGCAGCGGCGATAACGGCTTCCTTGGTGATGCCGAGCTCCTTGAAGACGACGTCTCCCGGAGCACTCATGCCGAAGCGGTCGATGCCGATCGCCCTGCCTTCGGTGCCGACGTATTTCCACCAGAGACCGGTGACTCCGGCTTCGATGGAAACGCGGTGGGTGACGGCCTTCGGCAGCACGCTTTCGCGATACTCGGCGCTCTGGCGGTCGAAGCGCTCGAAGCACGGCATGGAAACGACGCGCACGCCATCACCCAGTTCGGCGGCGGCGGAAATCGCGTATTGCAGCTCGGATCCGCTGGCGAGGAGGATGGTGGTGAAGGCACCGGTTTCCTGTTTCGCAATGTAGCCGCCGCGGAGCACGCCATCACGGCGGACATCGACGGAAAGCTCATTCATCAGCGGGATCGCCTGGCGGGTGAGGATCAGTGCGGTCGGGCCATCAGTGCGGCTAAGCGCGGCGACAAACGCACCGGCGGTTTCCTCTGCATCGCCCGGACGGACGACGTCGAGGTTCGGAATGACGCGCAGGCCGCTAACGGTTTCCACCGGCTGGTGGGTAGGGCCGTCCTCGCCGACTCCGACAGAATCGTGGGTGAAGATGTAGGTCACCGGCAGACCGGATAGGGCCGCGAGGCGGATGGAGCCGCGCATGTAGTCGGCGAAAACGAGGAAGGTCGCGCCGCTCGCACGGAACAGGCCGTCGTAGGCGATGCCATTGCAGATCGCTCCCATCGCGTGCTCACGGATGCCGAACCAGATGTTTTTCCCGAGGAAGTTGGTTTCCGAAAAATCGCCGCCGTCCTTGATGTAGTTTTTCGTGGAGCCGAAAAGGTCGGCGCTGCCCGTCAGGAACTGCGGCACAGCCTTGGCCACCGCATTGATAACAGTGGAACCGGCGGAGCGGGTGGCGTCCTTGTAATCCGCAGCGAAGGCCGGAATCTGATCGCTGAGATCGACCGGCACGGCCTTGGCGACGCCGGCGGTGAGATCCGCGGCGAGTGCAGGATTCGCAGCGGCCCAGGCGTCGTAGGTGGCCCGCCAAGCTTCGAAAGTGCCCTTGGACGCGGCTTTTTTCTCAGCGAAATAAGCGATGGTCTCGGGAGAAACGTAGAAATGCTCGTCGGCAGGAAGGCCCAGGCCCTCGCGTGCACCGGTGATGAACTTCGCGCCGCCTTCGCCGTGGCCCTTCGCGGTGCCTTGGACTTCGACGATGCCCTTGCCGATGACGGTCTTCGCGATGATCACCTTCGGGCGGCCGTTGTCGTTCGCCTTCGCCTTGTCGATGGCGGCGGCGATCTCCGTGAGGTTGTGGCCGTCGATGGTCACGGCATCCCAGCGCTGGGAGGTGAAATATTGTTCGGCATCCTCGCCCTGGGTGAGCACGGCCATGGCGTCGAGCGTCACGTCGTTGGAGTCATAGATGAGAATGAGGTTGTCGAGATTGTTATGGCCGGCGAAGGCGATCGCTTCCTTGGCCACGCCTTCCTGGAGACAGCCGTCGCCGAGGATGGCGAAGACGTGGTGGTCGATGATCGTGTGCTCGTCCGTGTTATAAAGGGCGGCAGCGCGTTTTCCGGAAAGCGCATAACCGACGGCGTTGCCCACACCTTGGCCGAGCGGGCCGGTGGTCGCCTCGATGCCCGGGGTTTCGTGAAACTCAGGATGCCCCGGCGTGATCGAATGCAGGCGGCGGAAATTTTTCACATCCTCGCGGGAAACGGCGTAACCGGCGAGGTGCAGCCACGAGTAGATGAACATCGATCCGTGCCCGGCCGAGAGCACGAAACGGTCACGGTTGAGCCACTTCGGCGCGTCCGGGAAATAGCGGAGTTTTTCTCCAAACAGCACCGCACCGATCTCTGCACAACCAAGTGGCAGGCCGAGGTGGCCGGAATTGCAGGCGTGGACGGCATCCATGGCGAGGCCACGGGCTTCATTGGCAGCGTGTGCGAGTCGGGTCGTATTCATGAGGTGAAATCTGGAAGGGACCGCGCCCTTTGCCGGGAGCGGCGGCGGCAACCCTAGAAATCCTCCCTCGATTGACAAGCCAGCATTCGGAACAATCTCACGAAAGCCGCTCATTTCCCGCATGATTCCGATGGTCTGGTAATTTTCCCTAAAAAAACCTTGCACAGTCCGGTCGATTGCGGTTCTTTTCCGCCCGCCTCACAGCGAAAGACCCGTTCGTCTATCGGTTAGGACTCCAGGTTTTCATCCTGGCAAGAAGGGTTCGACTCCCTTACGGGTCGCCATTTGTTTCATGCCTCCGCCCCGCGGGGGCATTTGAGTTTCTGAACGAGTCATCCACGCCTCCGTGCCCGCCCTTCAAAAAGCAGAATCCATCAGGTCCCGCAAAAACGGGCCACCCGTCACGGCGCTGACCGCCTACGACTACCCCACCGCGCGCCTCCTCGATGAGTGCGGCATTGATGTCCTGCTCGTCGGCGATTCCCTGGGCATGGTCGTCCTCGGATTTCCGGACACCACCCACGTTACGCTCGCTCACATGCTCCATCATGTGGCCGCCGTCGCCCGTGCAAAACCAAAGGCTCTCGTCGTCGGTGATCTGCCGATCCATAGCTACGACACGCCCGAGCAGGCACTGGAAACCGCTAGGCAACTCGTCGCCGCCGGAGCCGAAGCCGTGAAACTCGAAGGCGGCATCCGTCAGGCAGAAAAAATCCGCGCCATCACCGCTGCCGGCATTCCCGTGATGGGCCACCTCGGCATGCTCCCGCAGCGCGTCATCGAAGAAGGCGGCTATCGCAAAAAAGGCAAAACCCCCGAGCAGATGGAAGCCCTCCGCGAAGGTGCACAAGCCATCATCGACGCCGGAGTCTTCGCCATCGTTTTCGAATCCATCGTCCCGGAAACCGCGCGGGCTCTATCCGAATCGCTTGCCGTCCCCATCATCGCCATCGGCTGCGGAAACCACACCTGCGATGGCGAGGTGGCCGTGGTCACCGATCTGCTGGGCTCGTATCCATGGTTCGTCCCGCCATTCGCAAAGCCGGAAGCAAACCTCGCTGAAATGACCCGCGAGGCCGTGCGCCGCTACATTTCGCGAGTTCACGGTGCCTAGAACGTGTCCCGATTGCCACAGTCGGATCTTGCACCCCTCCTCCCGACTGAGACAGTCGGGACACATTTAAAACCGCGCCTTGCTGCTCTACCTCCACATCCCCTTCTGCCACCGCGTCTGCCCCTACTGCTCGTTCTACAAGCACACGCCGGGTGCGACATCTATCGGTAGCTTCATTGATGCGCTAGTAGCGGAAACGAAATCCCGCCTCACGGCCCCCCCGCGCACCCTTTACCTCGGCGGTGGCACGCCCAGCATGCTCTCGTCCGGCCATCTATCACGTCTGTTCGCCGCGCTGCATGAGAAGATCGACTTTTCAAAACTCGATGAGGTCACGATGGAAGCCAACCCCGCCACCTTCGATGCGGCGAAAGCCGAACTCTTCCGCGACCTCGGCGTCACCCGTATTTCGTTAGGTATCCAGTCGTTCACCCCGCATGTGTTGAAAATCCTCGGCCGCGAGCACTCCGCCGCCCAAGCCAGCGAATCCATCAGCATCCTCCGCGAGGCCGGCATCCCGTCCATCAACATCGACCTGATGTTCTCCATCCCCGGCCAATCGAAGGACGACTGGCAACAAACCCTGGAGCACGCCATCTCGCTAGAGCCCGACCATATCTCCGCCTACAACCTCACCTACGAAGAAGACACCGTCTTTTTCGAATCCCTCCGCCGCGGCGAAATGCGCGAGAACGAGGACCACGACGCCGGGTTCTTCCACCTCGCCGACGATTTGCTAACCACCGCCGGATTCGATCACTACGAAACCTCCAACTACGCCAAGCCCGGCCACCACTCCACCCACAACCAAGGCTACTGGCGCGGCGAAGACTACCTCGGCCTCGGCCCATCCGCCGTCTCCACCATCGACGCCATCCGCTGGAAAAACATCCCGGACACCTCCCGCTACGTCGCACAAGTCCAATTGATCGGCCACGCCCTCGCAGAGTCCGAAACCCTCGACGCCGAAGCCACCCGCCTCGAACGCATCGCCCTCGGACTGCGCACCAAGGACGGCATTTCCCTCCATCTCCTCAATCCCGACGCCATCACCCGCGCCCGGAATCTCGCAGGCGAAGGCCTAGCCCGCATCGATGGCAGCCAACTCATCCTCATCCACCACGGCCGCGCCCTCGTCGATCCCATCGCTGCGGAATTGGTTTGAGATGGAGAACAGCCAAACTTTGGAGTGCGGCGAGAATCACCGCTATGAGTGCAAGCGCCGACGTCACTTCTAGACTCAGAGATCCTGATCCCGGCAACCAGAAACGGCATGTTGCGCAGACAGCCAGGTCATTGAACGGCAAAGGATTCCGGCGAACTTGGAGGCCCTGAGGTGGATATTTACCTGTGAAACGAAAGATGACACCTTCCCCTT
>JBBRCO010000040.1:0-27145 GCA_038204755.1 Verrucomicrobiales bacterium | reverse complement strand
GATGTCGTGCGGAAACAAGCGCCAGTCATACGAAATGGATTCGCCGAATTGCTGGACGAGTGACGAAGTATCTTGGGAGAAGCGGCCTTTCCACATGGCGGTGAGATTGATGGGAGTAAAATGAAGCCCACGTTTTGTGAGGCACGGCAGATTTGAACTGGAACCGAGCCGGATGAAACGCGAAAAATTCCCTCACCCCTGATTCTTTCCAAACATCGGATCGCAATCAGCCATGCAACGCGGAATTCCCGGCTTCACGGAAAATTTCGGCAAAAAAACAATTCTTGCCAACCCTGATTTATGGCGGTAGAGACACGGCGTTCATTTTGTAATTTCGCAATTGGACGCGCTTCGTCTGGTCTTTTCGCCATGGTCTCAGGAAGTGTTGAATGTGATGGCGTGCTAAGAATAGACAAAAATGGACATCTACGTGGGCAACCTGCCCTACACCGCTACTGAAGAAGACGTTACTGGCCTCTTCGCCGCTTATGGACCTGTTGAACGGGTCAAAATCATCACCGACCGCGAAACCGGCAGATCCAAAGGATTTGCTTTCGTGACCCTCGGCGACCAGAGCCAACTGAACGCTTCGATAGAAGCTCTCAACGGCTACGACTATCAGGGCCGCGCTCTCCGCGTGAATGCTTCTGAGCCTAAAGAAGCAAAACCCGGCGGCTTCCGTCCAAGCGGCGGCGGTGGCGGCGGTGGCTACGGCGGCGAACGCCGTGGTGGCGGCGGTGGTGGCAGCGGCGGCAGCGGCGGCAGCGGCGGCAGCGGCGGCGGCGGCGGTGGCGGTGATCGTCGCGGCGGCGGTGGAGGCGGCTACGGCGGCGGCGGTGATCGTCGCGGCGGTGGTGGCGGATACAAAGGCGGCGGCGGCGGTGGCGGCTACAAAGGCGGCGGCGGCGGCGGCGACTGGTAATCCAGCCCTCCACCCATAACCTTTTCAACACACCCGGTCTTCTTCACGAGAGACCGGGTGTTTTTTGCGTAGTCCGCACAGTCCCCTGTGCGGCTCTTCGCTACGGGGAAGACCGCACAGAGGACTGTGCGGTCCACTTCATAGGAAACCGCATGGTTTTTCGGAATAAGTTGAGAGTGGATGGTGGAGAGTTAGGAATCTCTTCTCTTTCTCTCAACTCTCAACCTCTTCAAACATGGCACCTCATCACCCTTGGCGTGATGCAGGTGAAAATTTCCCAGACGATCATCTCCGCCTTCACCGCGATTTCGTCCACCGGGATGTTCGGGCCGAAAATTTCCACCTCGTCGCCTTCCACCACGTCATCTGCGCCGGTCACATCGACCATGAGCTGGTCCATCGTCACGCGGCCGAGGATCGGGAAACGCCGGCCGCGCAGCCAGACGTCCGCGCCTTTGCCGGAAACCGCGCGCGGGTAGCCGTCGCCGTAGCCGATGCCCACGGTTGCGACCCGCGTCGGCTTAGTCGTGACGAATTGCCGCCCGTAGGAAACGCCGTGACCAGTCGGCAGGGTCCGCACCAGTGTGACGCGGGATTTCAGCGTCATCACCGTGCTCAGTTTTTCCTGAAACCCCGGCAGCGGCGAGACTCCATAAAGCATCAGACCCGGCCTTGATAGATTGCAAACGCCCTGATCATACCCGAGCAGGCCCGCGCTGTTGGAAAGATGGATCCACTTGAAACGCGCGGCACCGCCGAGTTCATCCACAATCGCTTGGAACCTCGCAAACTGGCTCTTCGTGAACTCCACATCCTCGTCCGCAGACGGCAGGTGCGAGCCGATCCCCTCGATCTCCAGATTTTCCAACAGCTCCAGTTTCCGCAGCGATTCCACCAGATGATCCGCCACAAATCCGCCTCGGCCCATGCCGGTATCGACGGCGATGTGGGCCTTCAAACGCCGGCCGTATTTCGCCGCGAGGCGGTCGAACTGCTCGGCTTCCTGAATCGTGGAAATACACGGCGTCCAATCGCGGGCGACGATTTCCTCACGCTCCTCGGACCAGGTCGCCCCGAGCAGATAGATCCGCGATTCCACCCCCGCATTCCGGATGCGGCGGGCCTCGCCGACGTTGGCAACCCCGAAAAACGCGATGTGCTCACTCTCCAGCGCTCTCGCGATTTCCTCCAGCCCATGGCCGTAAGCCCCCGCCTTCACCACCGCCATCAGCGCACCGCCGCCGAAGGTTTCGCGGGCGACAGCGAGGTTTTTCCGCATCGCTCCGAGGTTGATTTCCGCCCAGGCGCGCGGCGGGGAAACTGGATAAGAATCGTTCACACCGGCGAAGTTAGGACGCTTCGCGAAACAGGCAAGCACCGCATCAACAAACCCTGCGGCTCTTCGCTTCCTCCCACGCTTCGTCCATCTGGTCGGAAGTCGCCGCTTCCAACGTCAGGCCGGCGTCGGCGAGAATGCGCTCCATTTCGCCGAATCGGCTTTCGAATTTCGCGTTTGCGGAGGCCATGATCACTTCTGGATCGACCTTGCGGAAGCGCGCCAGATTCACGATGGAAAACATGAGATCGCCCATTTCCTCAGACACACCGTTCAAGTCCTGCGCTTCGATGGCGGCTTCGAGTTCCAGCAGTTCCTCGCGGATTTTCGAAATAACGCCGGTTTCGGCCGGCCAGTCGAAGCCGACTTTTGCGGCTTTTTTCTGCAGCTTCGAGGCGCGGATCAGGGCGGGCAATCCTTTGCCCACGCCGTGCAGATAGGATTTCTCCTCGTCGCCTTTTTCGGCGCGCTTGATCTCATCCCATTGTTGGAGAACGGCATCGGCAGTGGCGGCATGACTCTCGCCAAATACATGTGGATGCCGGCGGACGAGCTTTTCGCTGATCCCGCGGGCGACGTCGTCCAGATTGTAGCGCCCTGCCTCCTCGGCCATTTCGCTGTGGAAAACGACCTGCAATAACAGATCACCGAGCTCTTCCTTGAGGTGCTCGTAATCGCCGCGCTGGATGGTATCGACCGTTTCATAGGCCTCCTCGATGAGATTCGGGACGATGGATTCGTGCGTTTGCTCAGCATCCCACGGGCATCCGCCGGGTGCGCGCAGACGGTGCATGATGGCCCGCAGGCGGCCGAGCTGTTCACCGGCGTCCGGGGAATCAATCATTTCGGCGTCGGTCATCATCGGGATTTCTGGGATTCGGAAACTTTCTGGAGAGTCGCTTTTTCCGCGTCGGTCAGACTTTGGAAACCCTGCGCGGAAATCTTGTCGAGGATGCGATCCAGTTCGGTGTCTTGGTCCTTTTCCCCCGCGCTGCGCGGCCGGAGTTTCGACTCGGGCGAGCGGGAAAATGCCTTGGGCCGCACAACTTCGACTTCCGGCCGCTGTCCTAGGAACTGCGGGTAGCGCATCAGGATGAACCCGAGAATCGCCCCGCCGAG
Organism: Verrucomicrobiales bacterium; assembly: GCA_038204755.1. Lineage (GTDB taxonomy): Bacteria > Verrucomicrobiota > Verrucomicrobiia > Verrucomicrobiales > Akkermansiaceae > Luteolibacter. Next base: position 23,768 of record JBBRCO010000040.1, on the reverse strand, counting down.
GTGACCGGCCTCACCGCCTTCGTTACCGCCGATTTTCAGAATGATCGAGCCCACGGAAATGACCAGCAGCGCGATCGCGAGCTGCCGCATCGAGAGCTCGATCGGTGGAAACAGCAGGGAAACCCGCAGGTTCGGCGCGATCATCGCCACGCCGATGAAGATGCCGTAGATGCCGGCGGACGCGCCTACCAGACTGCTCTCGTAGTTGCCGTGCGGCAGGATTCCTATCAGGACAAGCAGCGTGAAAAGCACCGCGCCCGCCGCGCCGCAGAGTAAATAATACAACAGGAATTTTTTCGATCCCCACCAGCGCTCCAGCCACGGGCCGAAGAAGAAAATTCCCATGCAGTTGAACAACACATGGCCAAGAAAGCCGTGGATGAACTGGAAGGTGACGAACTCCCAGATCCGCCCTTCGAAAACCGCACTCTGGATCGCAAACGCGCCAAACGTGCGGATCGGGCCGCTTTCCATGCTCGCGTCTTTCAGCACCAGCGTATCGAGGAAGTAAATCCCGAGATTGAGGACTAGCAGCCATTTCACCACGGGGGTGAGCTGCGCGAACGGACCTTGGCCGCTGCGGGTTTCCTCCCGGTAATAATCGCGATCTGACAAGCCCATGTGGCTTTGGGGTTACCACGGCAATGCGCCCACCGCAAGGCCAGGTGAAAATACTGTCACCTTGAAAACCTTCGCGGGACTGCCGATGCGCGCTTGAATGCCCGTGTTGGATCGCTTCGAGGGCGGCCGACGCCCGCTGTCTTCCGAGGCGGCGGGCGGCGGCGGCTCAAGCGGCCAACACCTCATGCCTTGAGCGGAATTTCACGCGCCACCTCGCGGCCGTAGCCTTCGATCCGTAGTTTGTCCTTGAAGAGATGGATCACCGACCATGAGTTCACACCCGGCTCGTGGAGCATGGACTTGAAAGTGATGAAGGGAACGCCGTTCCGCATCACCTCCGCGCCGCCGTGCTGGTGACCGCAGAAATAGGCGGCGACGGATGAGTGCTTGTCGATCATCGCTAACAAAACTTCGCTGTTCCAGACTTGGTAGCCATCCGCCGGGATCAGCGGGTGATGGCCACAAAGGATCACCGGTTCCTTCGCCTCGTCCGCTGCGGTGAGTTCCTTCCGGAGTCGAGCGATAGCGACCACCCCGGGTCCAATGCAAAATGGGATTCGACCCCGGCAGAGGGCCGTAGAAAGCGGAGGGCCAGTGGCAGAACCGGCGTTTCCAGCACACCTTTCAGGGTGCCAATCCAAGAGAAATCCGAGACCCGGGGTGGTCGTCGCTATCGCTCCTCGACCCCGGGCTAATTTCTGAGATCCCTCCCGGGATCAAGACACCAATCGGAGCTTTCACCCCAATTCTTAAAGGCATTGGACTACTTTTTGATCGTGACTCCCCTTCGCACGCGCATGCATCTTCCCGCCGTGCCTGACACGGATTCACTCAACCATCGTTTCGGCGGGATCGCGCGACTTTACGGCCAGGCGGCGCTGGATCGTTTCATGACCGCCCGTGTCGCCGTGATCGGGGTCGGCGGCGTGGGATCATGGGCGGCGGAATCGCTGGCACGCTCGGGGATCGGCCACCTGACGCTGGTGGATCTGGATGAAATCTGCGTGACCAACGTGAACCGCCAGCTCCACGCGATGGACGGCCAGATCGGACGCCAGAAAACCGAAGCGATGGCCGAGCGCGTGATCGCCATCCACCCGAAGTGCGAGGTCGTGATCATCCCGAAGTTTTTCAACGAAAAATCTGCTACTGAAATCCTCGACGCCGGCTTCGACGCGGTGATCGACGCGATCGACTACGCCCGCCACAAGTCCCTGCTCGCCGCCGAGTGCCACCGGCGGAAAATCTACGCCGTCACCTGCGGCGGCGCGGGCGGGCGGCGCGATCCCACGCGCATCCGGGTGACCGACCTCGCTTACAGCGGCATGGATCCCCTGCTGCTCCAACTCCGCCGCGGCCTGCGGAATGACTACGGATTTCCGAAAACCCCGCGCCATCAGGAACCGGTCCCCTTCGGCATCGACGCCGTTTATTCCGACGAAGCCCCCTGGTATTCCAACTGCGAAGGCACAGTTTCCAAAACCGCGCCGGAGGAAATTTCCCTGCGGCTGAACTGTGCGTCCGGCTTCGGCTCCGCCACGCACATCATCGCCAGCTTCGGCCTCATCGCCGCCGGGCGGGTGCTGGACAAGCTCGCCACGATGGCATGAAAAAAGCGGCCCGGAGGCCGCTTTTCAAAAATGATTTCGGAAGTGGATTCGGATTACAGACCCTTCTTCGAGAGACGGGTACCTGCGGTCGCGCCTTGGCGGGCCTTGAACTTGGGGTTCGATTTACAGATGACGTAAACCGTGCCCTTGCGTTTCACAACTTGGCAATCAGCGTGACGGCGTTTTGCGGAGGCGAGTGAGGAGAGAACTTTCATGGCGTAAATTTGTTGAAATTGACCGATGGTACTGACCGCCGGGGCGCGGAAATTAGCCAGCAACCTCCGCTTGTAAAGGCATTTCTTGCCTGAGATGAAGAATCTTGAGGGGAATAGAAGCTTCCACATTTCCAGCCATTCGTTTTGGTTCCAGATTTGTAAATAGCTTCCAGCCAAATTCCCTCCCCCATCGAAGAACCAGCAGTCGGAACTCAATCCCGGCGGCTGCGGTGGCAGGCGGGCAGCCCCGGCGAGGTTAGAGAATCAAAAAGGCTTTGGGAATGCCCTTGTCCAAGGTGGCCAGTTGCATGGCATGTTCATCTGCCAGTTCCAGCAGATGACCATCGGTCACCTGCTTCGCTCCCGTCACCCACGAGGGCAGTCGGGCAGCCCCCAGCGGATCCGCTAACAGCTCGAAAGGAAGCCGACTGCTTTCCTTGAGGCCTCTCAAGGTTTCCACAGCTCCGGCCGCATCTGCCTCGAAACCCGCCTGGATGCTTACGCGGACAAAGCCAATCTCCGTGATCGAACTGGTTGCCAGCTTGCTCCCTGAGCCGATCAAGGAAGCGAACCACCGCATCAGACGCGGGTGTTCGGCATGTCCCTGATGGGCGAGCGCCACCAACGCATTGACATCCAGCAGCCAGTTCATGGGTAGTCCTCCAGCAGTGATTTGATCATCTCACTCGTGACAGGCCCCGCATCTCCGGCTGCCTTCGTCACGCGCAGACCGGTGAGGGAATCGATCACATACTCACGCTTGTGGCGGATGGGATACTCCGGAGTCAAAACCACCGAATCTCCCTGTACCTCACAGAAAAACCGGGTTCCCGGTGCCAGATGCAAGCGGCTGCGCACGAGACGCGGCAATACCACCTGCCCTTTGCTGGAAAGAGTCGTTCTGATCATGAATCGATACTCCACAAGGAAACTGAGTCCGTCAAGTAAGATGATCTTACGATAGCCGAAGTCTGACGGTGAGTGCGCTCATGGCATGTTTTGGCATCTGCGGAAGAGGATGAATGAATGAAAGCCGAAATGAATTTCGCGCTCCGATTCTATCAATCCCCGCTTTTCAGCACCTTGATGAAGGCGTCCTGCGGGATGTTCACTTTGCCGAACATCTTCATCTTCTTTTTCCCTTCCTTCTGCTTTTCCAGCAGTTTGCGCTTCCGGGAAATATCGCCGCCGTAGCACTTGGCGGTGACGTTTTTCCGCATGGCGGAGATGGATTCGCGGGCGACGATTTTTCCGCCAACAGCAGCCTGGATGGCGACGACGAAGAGGTGCGACGGGATGACGTCCTTGAGCTTTCCTGCCAGGACACGGCCGTAGGATTCCGCTTTGTCGCGGTGGACGATGGTGGAGAACGCCTCGACGGGATCACCGGCGATGAGCATGTCCATCTTGACCATTTTCGCGGCGCGGTAGCCGGAGTGTTCGTAGTCCATCGAGCCGTAGCCGCGGGTCATGGATTTGAGGCGGTCGTTGAAATCGACGAGAATTTCAGCTAATGGCAGGACGCAGGAAAGCATGACGCGCATGTCGTCGATGGTCTCGGTATTGGTGACCTCGCCGCGTTTTTCGAGCACGAGCTGCATCATATCGCCGATGTATTCGCCGGGGACCATGATATAGACATTCACGATCGGCTCGCGGATTTCCTGAATGATCTGCTGTTCGGGAAAAAGCGCCGGATTGTCCACGATGAGTTCCGTGCCATCGGTCAGAGAGACTTGATAGATCACGGACGGATAGGTGGAAATCACGTCCATGTTGAACTCGCGGCGGAGGCGCTCCTGGATGATTTCCATATGGAGCAGGCCGAGGAATCCGCAGCGGAAGCCGAAGCCAAGCGCGGTGGAGCTTTCCGAGGAAAACGTGAAGGCGGCGTCGTTGATCTGGAGCTTGCCCATGCCCGCCTTGAGCGCTTCGTAGTCGGAGGACTCGACCGGATAGATGCCGGAAAACACCATCGGCTGGATTTCCTTGTAGCCGGGAAGCGGCTCGGGACACGGGTGGGTATTGTCGGTGATGGTGTCGCCGATCTTCGCCTCGTCAGCCGATTTCATGTTAGCGATGACGTAGCCGACATCGCCTGCGACGAGCTTTTCGCGGGCGTTCATCTTGGGAGTGAAGACGCCGACTTCCTTTACCTCGTAGGTCTTGTTCGTATGCATCAGCTTCACCCGCTGGCCCTTTTTCACGGTGCCGGAAAACACGCGGACGTAGGAAACGACGCCGCGATAGGTGTCGTAGATCGAGTCGAAAACCGAACAACGCAGGAGCTTGTCCGGATTTTCCACCGGTGCGGGGACGCGGGCGACGATGGCTTCCAAGATTTCCTCGATGCCGATGCCGGCCTTGGCGGAGGCGGGAATCGCGTCCTCGCCGGGGATGGCGAGAATTTCCTCAAGCTGCTTGCGGCATTTTTCCACGTCGGCGGCCGGGAGGTCGATTTTGTTGAGGACCGGGATGATGACGAGGTTCTGCTCGTGGGCGAGGTGGAGGTTCGCGACAGTCTGGGCTTCCACGCCTTGGGCGGCGTCCACCATGAGGATGGCACCCTCGCAAGCGGCCAGTGAGCGGGCGACTTCGTAGGAGAAATCGACGTGGCCGGGCGTATCGAGCAGGTTGAGCTTGTAGGTTTTTCCGTCCTTCGCCTTGTATTCCATCGCGACAGGGTGGGACTTGATGGTGATGCCTTTTTCCCGCTCCAGGTCCATGGAGTCCAGCAACTGAGCCTTCTCATCGCGGACGGCCACAGTGTTGGTGGCTCCCATCAGGCGGTCGGAGAGCGTGGTTTTCCCATGGTCGATGTGGGCGATGATGGAAAAATTTCGGGTCAGCTCGGTGGACATGGGCGGAAATGAGAAACGTGGGCGGGGCGAGGGAAAGCAGGAAATCCACGACAAGGCACGAAAAATACGATGATGGAACGAAACGCGGAGGCGGGGAGGGCGCGGAGTGATGCGCAGGGGAAGAAATTTAAATGAAGAAATCAGGAAAGCAGGAATCGATTTCCAATTCCCTGCGATTCTCCCTGCTGCCTGCCCGCCTCCGCGTTTGGATCTCCCCTCACCCCAGCCGCCGGCTGCGGCCCTTTTCATTTATCGCGCCGCACATCGGGCAATCGACGGTGCCGACGTGGCTGGTGTCCTCGAAGGCGTAGAGGCAGAGGCGGCAGATCACGCGGTTCGCCAGTGACCGGCGCTCGGCCCGACCGTGCAGGGTGCGCGAAACGAATGCGATGCACAGCACCAGCGCGGCGGCGGCGAGAAGTGCGTAGAGCACGAAATCAGCGATTGTCAGGTCCATCGGCGGCGGGTTGATTGCTGAATCCGATGCCCACAGCGATCCAGCGGAACGCTTTTTCCGAAGTGGTGAGGAACTGAATGCCGTGCAGCCAGGTTTCTAGCTCCAGCGCGCCCGCCTCGCCGCCTTTTTCCAGCGAGACGCACTCGGCCACGCCGCCCTGGGCATTCAGGCGGACGAGAAATCTCCACGACGCCGCAGTCATCGCGCTGTCCAACGCGCCGGTGAATGGCGGGAGCTCGGCCGGAATCGCCTCCACCGGGATGCCGGAGAGCGGGTAAATCGTCGGCACCAGCCGCATTTTCGCGGGATCCGGGGCTGCGCGGGCGACCGATTGGCGTTTCGGGAAAACCGGCTCACCTTTTGCGGCGAGTTCCATCGGCACGCTCCGCTTTTCCTTCGGCAGATCGCGCAGCCGTGGCACATACGGCTTCGCTTGCCGGGTAGCCGCCATCGCCTCGGCTTCCACCGCCGCCATACCTTCCCAGTGCGAGGGCTCGAATCGCGAGGGAAACGGCCCGCCCTCCTGCGCCTGTAGGGCGAGCACGCGGCCCTGCGCATCGTCCGCCAGGTAAATGAGCGAGGCCTTCCGCGGAGCCATCGGTTTGGGAGAAATCACCCTCACATGCACCGCTCCGAGCATCCCCACGAAGGCAACTCCGACCATCACAGAGGCGACGAGCATCGAAAAAAACGTCCTCTTCCGGCCGCGCCACGGAAACACCCACTCCGGCGTGTTCATCAATCTCGGCTGCTTCGCGGCGGTGCTGGCCATGATGTTCAAGGCTCGGTTTTCGGCACGACCGCCTTCGTTTCACCGGCGTTTTTCCCGACGATCGCCAAGCGGAATCCCTTCCCCAGCACCAGCTCCGTCACCTCACGCTCGGCTCCCACCTGCGTGCCCGCGTCTGTTTGCAGCAGCACGATGGACTTCGCCGAGGCACCTTCCTCGTGCAGCTTTTCCAGACGGCCCGCCAGCTCCTCCATCGTCACCGGATCACGGCCCAAATGAATGCGTGGCAGCGGCTCGTCCGGCCCCAGAGTGATCACCAGCGTCTCCTGATAGCGCTGCATTTGAAACCGCGAGGGCGGCAGTTCCACCGCCACACCGGACTGCAGGACCAGCGAGGGACCGAGCAGCAGGAAAAACACCATCAGCGCGAAGAGATTCAGCACCGGCACCGCATGCAGCAGCCCCGGGCGCTCCGGCAACGTCATTTCCAACTTCATTTCGCAGCCTCCTTTTCAGGCTGCTGCGGCTTCTTCCCATGAGTCACCTCACCCCGGAACGGCGCGAATTCCTCCTCCTCACGCGCATCCGCGATGAGATGCACCATTTCAATCCCCGCCCGCTCGATCCGATGCACCAGCCGCTTCGCCCGGCCCAGGAAATACAGGTAAAACAAATACAGCGGCACCGCCACCGTCAGCCCCAGCACCGAAGTGATCAGCGCCACGAACACCCCGCGCGAAAGCTCCGCCGGATCCGAAAAGCCGCCGTGCTCGCTCACCTTCTGCACCGTGTCCAACATCCCCACCATCGTCCCTAGCAGCCCCACCAGCGGAGCCAGCAACGCCGCCCCTAAGATCGTCCGGATGTTTTTCTCAATCCTCGGCACCTCCAGTTGCCCCACCTCCTGCACCACATCCCGCAAATCCTTCCGATCCAGATAATACCTCAGCAAAGCCGCATGCGCCACCCGCGCCACCGGCCCCGGAGCCCGCGCCGCCTCGTGCAGCGCCTCCGCAAACGCCCGCCGCCGGATATGGTGCGACAGCCCCACCAGCAAATCCCCCACGTTGATCCGCGCCCGGTGGAAGAAAAACAACCGCTCCACCACACACACCGACCCGATAAACGCCAATCCCAGCAGCACCCACACCAGCGGGCCACCCTGCTCGATCATCCCGGACGGTTCCATCAATCCTAAAATCATGTGGGGAAAATCTAAACGCCACGCCAACGAGCTGGCGAGCAACAAAAGCAGGGGAAGAAGTTGATGGTTGAGAGTTAATGGTTGATGGAAAGAAAGAGCAGCACAATAGGTCCTATAATTCTCATAAGTCCTATTTCTGGAATCCCCCGTCTTTCCGCTTTTCAGAAATTCCGCATCTCCCCATCATCCCCCCATGCTCCAGACCGCCTCAGCCCTGAAAAAACTTCTCCTCGAAAAATCCGTCCGCACCGGCAGCTTCACCCTCGCCTCCGGAAAACAGAGCGACCTCTACATCGACTGCCGCGTCACCGCGCTCGATCCCTTCGGAGCCCTCCTCATCGGCGATCTCGGCTGGCACGCCGTCCGTTCCAAGATCCACTCCGAGCACCTCAAGATCGACGCCATCGGCGGCATGACCCTCGGTGCCGACCCCATTTCCCTCGCCGTCGGCATGGCCTCCGCCACCAAGAACCCCACCGAAGCGCTCCAGGTCTTCACCGTCCGCAAGGAACCCAAAGGCCACGGCGCCGGCAAACAGATCGAAGGCAATTTCAAATCCGGCGATAACATCATCGTCGTCGATGACGTCATCACCACCGGCGGCTCCACCCTCAAAGCCATCGAAGCCATCGAACGCGAAGGCGGAAAAGTCGCCTTCTGCCTCGTCCTCGTCGATAGAGAAGAAGGCGGCCGCCAAGCCATCGAGGAAAAAGGCGTGCATGTGATCTCGCTCTTCACCCGCAGCTCGCTGCTGGAATGATCACCTAACTGGACGGCGGAAATCATTTCGCTAGAATATCCTCCGATTTTCGAAGCCACCCGAGCCTTGAAAGTCGCCCTGTATGACCCCCTCAGAAATCATCCGCGCCGGTATTTCCCGATAGCCCGTCGATGAAAAAATAGTTTGAATGCACAAGGCTGCGCTTGTTCCCCCCCGGGCGATCTCACCTCACCGGCCTACGATATGAACTCGCCCAGCCGCTCCTTCAGGATCTGCCTGGCTCGATAGATCCGGGTTTCCACCGCCTTCGGGCTGCATCCGGACACGGCAGCGATCTCCGCATAGCCCATTCCCTCGTAAATGAACAAGGACATCGCTTCCCGTAAATCCGGCGGCAGCAGCAGGAATGCTTCATGCACCGCACGGAGTTTCTCCATGGCTTGGGCGGCCTCACCGGGTGTCTGGCGGCCGTCGGTTAGCTCGGGCACCGCAGACTCGCCATCCTCCGTCCCGGCATCGATGGAAACCGTCGGGTGGCGGCCTTTCCAGCGGGCGTGGTTTCTCGCCAGGTTCGTGGCGATCGCAAAAAGATAGGTGCTGAACGTCCCGATCGGCCGGTAGCGCTCGCGGGCCTGGTAAAGTTTGACGAAGGTTTCCTGCGCAAGATCTACAGCGGTTTCACGCCGCCTCGTCATCTTATAGAGAAAGGCGGCGACGCGTTCGCCCCACCGGTCCATCAGCGCATTCAGGGCAAGGTCATCGCCGGCGGCCAGCCGGGCCATCAGTTCGGAGTCGGAAGGTTCCATGGAGGGGCGGCTTCTAACGCGGGTGAACGTGCACGGACCCGCCCGGGGTGGTGTCCAAGGCGTAGGGCAAAGTCGTTTCCAGATAGCGGGCCGCCTGATCCTTGTCCAAAACTCCGGCCGTTTGATAGATATGCTTCAGCATCGCCTGCTGGCATTCGGCCCGCGTCGCGGCATACTCACGGATGGCAGTTTCCAGTTCAGGAGAAATTTCACGTCCCCGGCCTGCCAGCGCCACCATCCTCCCGTGCGCCGTGGCGATTTTCCCGCACATCTCAACGCACCTCGGGCGATAATCGGAATGCAGTTTGGAAACCTCCGCGAACTGCTCGTCGCTGAGTTTCAATTCCGTCCTCACCCAGGCCAGCTCGGGCATGGAATCCAGGAGCGCGCCCTGGTGTTTAGCGATCTGATGGGAACGCATCAGATAGAATGCCAGCGCCCCCGCCAGAACAGCCGCTATCAGAATGAGCGCTGCCTTTTTCATTTGGAGTGTCCTTGGGCGAAGGGGCTGATAGATTCGGCATAGGCGGTCTTCGCATCCCTCGCCTCAGGAGCAGTGGTTGCACCCAGCCACAGTCCCAATGTCACCATCGCGGCGATGCCAGCCACGGCACTCCATGGCCGCGTGAGAGCGGCCACGACGGGCTGGAATTTCACCTCCTCCGGCGTGTGGTCCGCATCCGCGCTTTCGATGCGATGCCAGACCCCTTGCTGAAACGAGGGCGGCAGGTGAACCGGATCTCGCGTCCGCCTCAGCAGGTCATCGAATTCTGAATCGTTCATGGGATCAGGCTACGTTTGAAGTGTCGGTTTGTAACGCCTGGACTCCATTTTCGCAAACGGAGTCCAGGTTGGAGCATTCTGTTTCCCGCTCACATCAGGTAGAACACCAGTTCTCGATGAAACCCTTTTCTTTTCCCAAAATGAGCCGTCGTGAAACAAACGGTCCGCTCAATGCAAAATAAAACCTCCTGGTCCATAGTCGTCAGTCCAGCAACGCCGAACACCGGGTGTCTCGGCGGCGGACCAGCAAGCCGAGCGAGGAAATCCCTATCAGCAAGGCCGACGTCGGCTCGGGGATGACGCTCAGCATGGCAGTGGCACCGTAGTTCGTGTAGGTGCCGGATACGGGCGGCGGGCCTTCGTTGGCGAGGTTCGCACCACCGATGAAGATCGAGTAGTTTCCGGCGGGCAGACTGAAGGTGCCCGTGACGAATCCGTCCGCATTACCATCACCGTGAATGCCGGCGGCTAGGCCGAAATGCGAGGTGGTGCCATCGGCGGCGTTTCCTTGATAGACGAAGCTGCTGAGACTCGCTGGAACGCTGACACCGCTGAGGGGATCACCCGGGGTGATATAGACAGGATCGTTCCCGACCTTCCAATCCCCGAGGGCGAAGAACGCTCCGACCTTGGCCAGGCCTGATAGAGCAGCGAGGTAATCGAGGCTGATCTGCGTGGCATCATGGTCCGCCAGGCTGGGGCTGAGGTGGGCGAGGCCGGAGCAAATCGAAAACGCCGGGAAAAAGCCACTGGTGTTGGATTGAACGGCCAGGGTGACGATACCGGCGCTGGCCAATTGGAAACGGAAGGCGCGGGCGCGGTGGCTGTCGCCGTAGTTGTCATCCGTGGCGGCTGCCCAGCCGGAATCGCCGGAGATGTTAGCGATAGTTACGCTGTTGCTCTGGGCCGAAGTTCCCGTGAAGGTCCCGAAATCCCGGCCCGTGTAGGTGATGTGGGCGGAGGCGGCTTCGATTCCGATGAACGCAAGTGACGCGATGAGGTGGGATGTCTTGCGATTTGTTCTCATATTTTTGTATTCCGTATTGTTGTTTTGTATTTTCATCAGTCCGGTTAGCGAGCGGACCAACCGTACCGGAGCCGGTAGAAAGCTTTGGTGGCAGGGGGAGAGGGATCAGTGAAAGACGCGGTGCCGGCAGCGGTGCCGGTCACCGTACCGATCGTGGTCCAGTCCTTCGCGGCCATTGAGGTGCTGCGCTGGATGGTGAAAACAATGCCGGTCTGGGAAGGCCCGTAGGTGCCCATCAGACTCGGCCATGTCAGGACGCATCCGTTTCCCGAGGACGTCTGAATGGTGGGCTGGAATGCAGGACCGGCCGAGAAGTGATAGACGTGGATCTGGCTGGGCGGATGCCACGGCCCGCCGCCGGGCCCGCTAGTGCTGATGTCCACCAGCCGGATGCCGATTTCATAGTCGCCGGGTTTGTCTGCGGTCCACGAACGGCCGTGAATGTGCCCTGCGGGATCGTCGTTCACATCGTCGATTCCATCGCTAATCACGAAGCGATGGTTTCCGGTCGGCTGATGGGTAGGAAAGGAAACGCTGGGGGTGTCGGAAAAAAACGAATGGTCCTGATCCCAGAAGCCGAAGTTAGCGCCGGCCGGGCCGCGGACGCTGGTGATTTCCGCCGCGATGAGGGCTCCGGTGTGGGCATGATTGGGGGAAGCCACACCATATTGCCCGTCTGATAGAGCGGTGATGGAAAACGAGTCCGTGGGGAAAAGCGTGCGCGGGCGTTCGTCGAGCATGTAGTATCCGCCACAGCGCTGGGCGGGACGGAATCCGATAGGGCGGGCGAGTAAATGGAAGATGCGGGCGGTGCCGTTGGCTCCCACGAAAGCAAGTGGCTCACCGGCATCGGGCGAGCCATTGTTGTTGGAATCCACGATACCGGCGGCAAAGTGGTCGTGGGCGCCGGCGGAAGAGAGAGCAACAATTGCTGATATCAGGATGTGGTGAGATTTCATTTTGAAAGCGGGTAATCGTTCATGGTGCAGAAGTGGGATCGATGAACGAACTTCCGCTTTTTGCCAGGCGGGCTTGTGCATCCTTCCACGTCAGTGCCTCGACATGGGCATCGACGAAGACGTAGTTCGCCTTTCCGCCATGGCGTCGCACCGCGATCTGTTCCTCGAACACAGCGGAGGGAATGGTTCCCCCACGATAGTCAGAGAAATGGAAATGATCAGAGTTCTGATAGCCTTGCGATGCCTCGCCGAACAACAGGGTGAGTTCCGGAGTGGCGATTTTCGCAAGTCGGGAATAATCGATATCGGGAGCGCCAGCGGGATTGGGAGTGAGAAAATCGTTGATGACATAGGTGTAAACGCGGACTTGATCCTCGTCGCACGGGCACATGAACGTGATGGTACCGGAGGAATAGGCTTGGAGGGTAAGTGTCCATGATTTCCCGCCGGCCTTGCGGCCGTGGGAGGTATTGGGAAGTTTCATGCCGTTGTCGGTGGCATATAACAATGCGGCCATTCCGAGCTGGTGCATGTTCGCCCCGCATTTCACGGCGAGTGCGTTTTTCCTGATATTGAGTGCGACCGACGAGGCAGTGGCAGCCAACGTGACGATGATCGCAATGACGACGAGCAGTTCGACGAGGGTGAATCCCTTGCGAGGTTTGTATAGATTTGACATGATTTACTTAATGAATGGAAAGCTGGAGTGGTGTGCCGGCACGGATGGACCGGTCACGGGGATGCGGCGGCGGACTCCTCCCGCCAGGCGCGCTTTCGAGACGCAACCCGGCGGAAGGTCCGGCCTTGGTCCTTGCGCTTCCGGTTTTGACGGAGGTGCAGGCCAGAGTGGCAACGGGGCGCACGGCTGCGGGTGACCGGATAGGATCTCACCTACTGCTCTGGCGATGACGCCAGACGCAATGGGATCAGGGTTCACAAGAGACTGCTCGAAACTAGCAGACGTTGCGCAGCGCGGTGCGTGGTCAGCCCACGGCTCGCGGCGGCGGCGTGGGCGGCGATGCTGACGCCATCCCATTATAAAAACGGATGCCGATGAACCTCACCGGAGGGAGCGCAACGGGGCGCGAAAACACCATGTGGATATCAGTCGCTGGAATCATTTCCTGAAGCTGCTTAGCGAGCTTGCTATCGGAAACGGGAGCGAGTGGTTCCTTGTTTTCCTCCTGTGCGGCCTGGCGGGCTGTCGCGATCTTGCAGCACAGGGCACAAGGTTTTTCACCGCTGAAGGTTTCTTTGGCGGCTTTGACGATGCCGCCGTCCTGTGAGTAGCTCACGAGCATTCCGGCCCATGCATAAACCTGAATCGCAGCAGAAGGCCCGCCCACCAATTGAAGGCAGCCGAGAAAAACGAACAGGAGTTGGAAGAGCTTCTTCAGGGTGGTTGGCCGTGTTTGAAGCGCAAGGACGACCGTTGGGTAGGTGCCTTTTCCAGAGCGGACAAGGAAAATTAGTCGCTGGCGGCGTTTCACAATGAAGCCATTCAAGATCAGAACTTGTCGTGCTGCCTGAAATGTACATGTTCGTGACGTCGATGGGCAAGCTCAGCACCAGAAACCTGCGATTCCTTTACCTGTTGGCATTGTTCCAACTGGTGGCCGGTCCCTTGGTGCTGTTTCAGGTGACATTATTGTGCAAGCTCACCGTCCGGGAAGCCCCGCGAAATGGTGTGGCCACGGCGGTTATGAAAGCTTGGCACAACCCGGAATTCCAGGCGGCCCTCGCGCACGATGATGGGCTTCAGCAGGCGGCTACAAAATCCCCTCTCCCCACCGACGATCCCAAATCAAAGATCGTGAAAGTGAAGATGCCGGCCACCGCTTGGCAGGCCGCGCCGCTGGTGTTGGTAAATCTTTCCAGCCGGGTTGCCATCGTGGATTCCTCGCGGGTATGGACACCGGCGTGGCCGCAGGCACCGCCCGGGCCACCGCCGAGGTTGGGATAACAGGACGGCGCTGGCGCGTGCCAGCCGTGCGAAGCGGGCATGCCGCCCGGTTTCAGGAAACGCGCGTTCGGGCAGGTGTCCGGACGATTTCACGCGGTCCTTCTACTGTTAATTACCAACTCCCCGACTCATGAAATATTTCTATCTATCTCCACTCTACCTATTTCTCCTCACCATTTCCACCTCCGCGCAGACCATCGAAACCCGCAAAGAGGAAACCGATCCGCAAGTGCTCTCAACGCTGGTGGTCACCGGCAAAGCGGAGAGCCTCGTCGGCGTCGCAACGACGGCCTCGAAAGGGCAGGTCAGCAACGAAGAACTTGCACAAAGGCCCTACCTCCGCCGGGGTGAAATCCTCGAAACCATCCCCGGTGTAGTCATCACACAGCACTCCGGCGACGGCAAGGCGAACCAATATTTCGTCCGCGGCTTCAATCTCGATCACGGCACGGACTTCTCCATCAGCATGGACGGCCAGCCGGTGAATTTCGTCACCCACGCGCATGGTCAGGGCTACGCGGACCTCAATCCGATCATCCCGGAACTCGTCGAACAACTCGACTATTGGAAAGGCCCGTTCAACGCGGAAACAGGCGATCTCAGCACCGCTGGTGCCGCGAAGTTTAATTTTCATGACATGCTGCCGCAGGGCATCGCGAGCGTCGGCATCGGCCAGCACAATTATTTCCACGGGCTGCTGGCGGATACCATCGACCTATCAAATCCGTCTCCGCTTATGGAAAACAGCGCGAAGGGCGCCATCCTCACCGCGCCAAGCCGTAACCGCTCGGGACTGACCTATGCGCTGGAATACAACTATTACGACGGCCCTTGGGACCAGCCGGGAAACTCGCAGCGCATCAATGGTTTCCTGAAATACTTTAAGGAATCCGGCCCGGACAAGTTCAGCATCACCGCAATGGGCTATGACGGCCGCTGGGACTCCACAGACCAAATTCCGCAGCGCGCCATCGATAGTGGCTTGCTGGATCGACTGGGAAACTTCGACGGAAGCGTGGGCGGCGACTCCAGCCGCTACAGCCTGATGGGTGAGTGGGATCACGAAAACACGAACGGCCGCACCCATGCGGATATATACGTGGGTCACTATGATTTCGATTTGTTTTCCAACTTCACCTACTTCCTGGACAATCCGGTGAGGGGCGATCAGTTCGAGCAACAGGACAACCGCATGTTTGCCGGAGGCGAAGTCACGCGCGAGTGGAATATCGGCGCGAAGGACACCCTCAAGATCGGCCTGCAGACGCGGAACGATTTCATCAACGGCATCGGGCTCTATAACACCGAGAAGCGCGACCGTTTCAACACGATCAAGAAGGACGATGTTTATGAAGGAAGCGTCGGTGTTTTCGCCACCGGCGAATGGCATGTGAATGATTGGTTCCGGGTCCAGCCCGGCCTCCGGGCCGATGGCTTCTACTTCGATGTGGACAGCAATAATCCCGCGAACTCGGGCACCGACGCCGATGGCATTGTCAGTCCGAAGCTCAACCTCATCTTCGGGCCGTGGAGCGATACGGAATTCTATGCGAGCGCCGGCACCGGCTTCCACAGCAATGACGCGCGCGGCGTCACCCTCGGCAAGGACGCCGCCGATCCATTAGTGCGGACCTACGGTTTCGAGCTGGGTGCGCGCACCGAGGCCGTGAGCAGCGTGGTCAGCACGCTCTCGCTGTTCTATCTGCACAGCGACTCCGAGCTGATCTACGTCGGTGATGCAGGTTCCGCCGAGGCGGGGCCAGCTTCCCAGCGGTACGGCGTCGAATGGTCCACCTACTGGCACGCGGCCGAGTGGCTCACCTTCGATCACGAAATGACCCTCGCCCAAGCGAAGCTGTTGGACATCGGCCCCGATGATGAAATCCCCGGTGCGGTGCCCTTCGTAATGAACACCGGGATCACCCTTGGAAAAGACGAAGGCTTCTTCGGCAGCCTGCGCTCGCGTTATTTCAGCCCGCGTCCGTTGATCGAGGATGGCAGCGTCGATTCCAAACAGAACTGGGAGGTCAGCGCCCGCATCGGCTACCGTAAGAACGATTGGGAAGTGGCGGTGGACTGCCTCAACCTGCTAGGCCGCCATGACAACGACATCGAGTATTACTATGCCTCGCGTCTTCCCGGTGAACCTGCTGGCGGCGTGGATGACGTGCATCTTCACCCGGCGGAACCACGGACATTCCGGGTTTCATTGACCAAGCGTTTCTGAAATTTCCTCCAAACAACCACTCTAGCAGCGCTTCCATCTGCCTGCGGATTTCCACAGTGAGCGGATCGTGTTCCTGCGATTTGTCACGGGCGGCGGTCACCTCGATGGCGACGACTTTTCCTTCCTTGCGCGGCAGGATCCGCCGCACCACCCAGTGCCAGAAGTGGCTGAAGCGCGGTGGAATGAAAGTGCAGGGCTTGTCGATGACGACGCTTTGCATGTTAAATAGCAGTCAGCGGTTTTTCCAACGAGCGAACATTTCAGGCACTGCTTGAGGCCGCGACCAGGTGACGAACAGGCCAGCCAGTCCCGCGACGGCGCCGCAGACCCAGAAGATCTGGCTGTAGCTGAGGTGCAGGGTGGAGGCGAGCTGGTTCTGCGTGATGGCTGCGGCGGCGATGCCGACCCATGAAAGCCAGCTCACCGCGCCCTGCACCGCGCCTTTCGTTTGCGGCGACGGGCGGTGTTGGAGAACGGAAACGATCGGCACGATGAACAGTCCACCGCCGAGGCCTAACAATCCTAGTGCTCCAGCAAAGAGCGGCTTCGAGATTCCCGGCCAGCCGAGATAGACGCCGGCCAGCGCCATCAATCCTGCGCCGATTGGAATCAGGCCGTATTCGATGCGGCCGCGGGAAAGTCTGCCCGCCAGCATGCTGCCGATGCCGATGCCCAGGCTCAGCGCGGCTTGCAACGACGCTTGTTCCGTAGGTTTCAGATGGAAGACCTTCTGGGCAAAAAGCGCGAGATTGATCTGAACCAACGTGGCGACGAAAAAGAACGCGGTGTTTCCCCAGTTCGCCCGCCACAGGTCGCGGTCGGTTTTCATCACGCTGAGATTGTTCCAAATCTCGCCGATGATGTTGGGGTTGAATTTTTTCACCGGATCTGCGGCGGGCACTTTGGCGATGCCGATGCTGGTGATCAAGCCGACAGCCGCCAGCGCGGCTAACAGGACGCCAGACCAGACTTCGCGATGGACGAGAGTTTCCGCCAGCCAGCCACCGGCGAAGGTGCCGAGGATGATGCCGAGGAAGGTAAGAAGCTCGAGGACTCCATTTCCGGCAGACAGCTTCGAGGTCGGCAGGACTTCTGGCATGATGCCGTATTTTGCTGGGGCGAAGATGGTGCTGTGAACGCCCATCAGACAGATGGCGGCGAGTTGGAGTGATTGGTGCTCCAGCTTCAGGGCATACGCGGCGAAGAGCATGATCGCGATTTCACCGGCCTTCACACCGATCATCACCGAGCGCTTGCTGCAGCGGTCCGCCATCCAGCCGCCGACGGTGGCAAATAGCAGGAACGGCACGGCGAATAACAGCGATGCGTGGCCCGCGAAGCTTTCCTTGTCGGTCTCGCTGAGGGTGAGGGAGGCGAGCACGGGGAAGATGACCAGCCAGCGGAGCGCGTTGTCGGAGAACGCGCCCTGGAACTGGGTGAACATCAGGTTCCAGAAACCGCGCGGCCAGGATTTGGAGGATTCGTCGGACATGTTAGCAGGATGGTGGGCAGAATTTTTTCAGGAGGAAGTGAGTGGGCACGAAAACGATGGCGATCAGGGCTGTGATCCATGCTCCAAGATAGGCCGGCGGTGGCAAGAGCGTTTGTGGCTTCTCGTCGCTGAGCAGGTTGAAAACGTAGTTCGCATTGCGCGGCAGTTTCGGATCGGAAAGCACGGCACCGGCGGGAGGGAGGAGGAAACAGGCGATCAGGCAGAGCACCACGGCAAGCAGCGTCCAACCTAGCAGAGCACGCCTATCATAGCCCAGCTTGCGGACCAGATAGAACAACAGGAATGACAGCCAGCCGTGGAAGAGCGACAGTCCGCGCAAAAAGAGCGAGCGGTCCGCATCGAACATGTAGGCGGTCATGCCCGTCATTTTTCCACCGCAGAGCTGCATGAGAAAATCCGCGCACCACAGTGCCTGCGGGATGAGGATGCGAACAGCGGGCAGCGAGACGAGCAGCGCGTCCTCTTTCCAGATTCCGGTAAGTGCAAGCAGCAGTGCCCCATCGCAGAAGTAGAGGAAATTCGTGGGGCCGTAGTTGATCCAGTAAACCGGGATCATGACGGTGAGGAACCCGGTGCAGGCGATTTTGAGCCAGAGCGGGATGCGCGGGGAGGTTTCGGTTTTCATTCGGCGGAACCGGGTTGGTTACGGTCACGTTCTAGCAAACGACCCGCCCGGGGAGTTAATTGAATCTTTCAACGCCATCATCGACGGCTTCAATAGACGAACCGAGAGCCTCCGTCCATAAACATCCACCACCTGGAACTTTTCTATCACGTCGCCCGCTTCGTTTCCGAAGGCTACGGCGCAGGCCTCGTGCTCGATATTCCCGGCATCAAGCGCCCGCCCGGCCTGCGCGCGCTGCCATTATCCGGTTTCCCGGAAATCAGCTTCCACGCGCTAACACTCGGCAGCCAGATGCCGATGGTGGAGCTTTTCATCAATGGGGCGATCCGCGTGATCGCAGGGATGAGCAAAGGTTAGGCTGGATTTGAAATTGGAATTTGTGCTCGTATCGTGGTGCCCTGGCTAGGGGCGGATCTTACGCGCAAGGCGCCGCCCACGCCGGCCGCGCGCTCGCTCATGCTGAGAAGTCCGTAGCCGCGTGCGACTTTGCTTTTGAATGCGTGCTCTGCGGGATCGAAGCCGACGCCGTCGTCATGGATCGCGAGTTCCACGAATGCTCCTTCCTGAGTTAGATGCACCGTGACCTGGCGCGCGTGGGCGTGATGCTCGACGTTTTTCAGGGCCTCCTGCAGGATGCGGTAGAAGGCGAGTTCGGCATCGGCCGGCAGTCGTTCGGTGAGTTGTCCTCCGCGCAATTCAAGCGGGATGCCGGTGCGAGTCTGAAACTCAGTGCAGTCCGTGTGCAACACCGCGCTCAGGCCGAGAAGGTCCAGCACGCTGGGGCGGAGATGCCGCGAGATGCGCTCCACTTCGTTAGCGGCATCACCGACCATTTCGAGGAGTTTCCTCGCTTCCTTTTTGGCGGCCTTGTCGTCGGGCGAGAGTTTCTCGAAGAGTGTTTTGCTGCGCAGAAGGATGGCGCAGAGGAGTTGCGTGATGTGATCGTGCAGTTCACCGGCCACATGCTCACGTTCGGCTTCCTGCCCCTGCACGAGGCGTTGTGAAAAGCCGCGCAGCATTTCCTCGTTGCGCCGCGTTTCCGTCATGTCCGTGACCACCATGCCGACGGTCATGATGTCGGAGCCATTCTTCGCCAGAGGGCGGGCGGAGATGAGCACGGGCAACTGCGGGCCATCGTCCAAATGCAGGATCATCTGAACTTTTGATCCATCCTCACCTGCGCTTTTCAGCAATGCGCGCAATGGCTCCCGATCCTCGGCTGCTAGAAACTCACGAAAGGATCTACCGATGACTTGTTCCAACGGTCGCCTCACCATTTTGGCGAAGCATGCATTGGCATAAAGAATCATCTTGTCGGTCGTGAGCGTGAGTGCGCCCTCGTTCATGGACTCGATGAGCACACGGTAGGCATCCCCCGCGCTCGATAACGTATAGACCTGCGCATCTGCCCCACCGGTGCCGACTAACGCATCCACCTCGCCGCTGCCGATGGCGCGCAGTGTTTCCTCCGCCTCGGCTAGACGGGCGCGCAGCGTGGCAAGATCGTCGTTTTCCGAGGATGGTTGGGTGGGTTTCACAGCGCAGGCCCAGGCTTTGCGGTGAGATCGAGCCCGGCAAAAAAGCCAACCGTATTTGAGAGATTGCCGATGAGGCGGCGCACGGGCAGCGGATAGGTTTTGACCAGTGTGGGGGTGGCGAGAATCTGCCCCTCGCGGGCAAGCAGCGGTTGCTGATAGATATCAATCACTTCCAGCTCGTAGTCGCCGTCCAGTTCCGCTTCGCAAAGTTCGCGTGCTCGCAAGATGGCCTGCTCGGAGCGTGCGGTGGCACCAGCCACGTAGAGGCGGAGGACGTAGGCGGCCTGGGGTTTGGCGACTGTAACGGTTCTCTTGGCGACCGGTGCCGCACGTTTGGATGCGGCTTTGTTCACAGAGCACCTCCGTTCAATGAGGCCTTCTTGGTTTTGGCGCTGCTCTGCGCAGCACCCACGACCTTGGTGTCTGCCTGGCGCAGCAGCCCGGAGGCCGCGCGATCCGTGGTCAGCATGAGCGTGCTGTTTCCGACCTGCTCGGCGATGCGCCGCAGCTCGATGGCATCTGCCTCGTATTCGGCGCGCAGGCCGCTGATCTGTCGTTCGATGGCTTCACGCTTGCGCTCCACCTCTCGCTTGAGTCGGGCGGCTTCTTGTTGGTTGGCCAGCACCACGGCTTTTTCCAGCGACTCTTGCGCCACGCGGGCGGAGCCGGTCAAGACGCCGCTGACTCCGATGTAGGCATCCACGATGTCGATACCATGGTTAGAGATGAGGAACTCACGGATCTGGTTCGAGTGCGCCATGCCACGCGCTTTGAGCACATAGAACAGACGATTGCGTTCGCCGTTGCCCTCGAAGTCCTGCAACAACAGCCATGCATCCATCAGCGAGGACATGGCGGCTTCGCTTTGTTGCAGTGCGCCGCCGCCCTGCGTCAGGCTGGTGAAGAGCGAGGTGATTTGTCCGGCCTTCAGATAGTCGATCAGGCGCGTCACCATTCCTTTGCCTTCGGAATCGGTGCCAGTGCCCAACAGGCTGGTGATGGGGTCCACGATGACGACATGCGGTTTGAACGTGGCGATCTCTTTGAACATCGTGGCCAAATGCATCTCCAGGCCGTAAAGCGAGGGTCGCGCGGAATGAAATCGCAGCAGGCCTTTTTTTACCAGCGGCTCCAGTTGCAGCCCGATGGAGTGCATGTTGCGCATGATCTGATCGGGCGATTCCTCAAACGAAAAGAAAAGCACACGCTCGCCGCGCCTGGCTGCAGCTTGGGCAAAGTTAGATGAAATGATGGTCTTGCCCGTGCCCGGCGTGCCGGTGAGCAGGATACTGCTGCCACGGAAAAACCCCTTGCCGCCGAGCATCGCATCCAGCCGTGGAATGCCGGTGGCGATGCGCTCGCGCGATACTTTATGATTGAGCGCCAGCGAGGTGATCGGCAGCACGCTGATGCCTTCTTCGCCGATGAGGAATGGAAACTCGTTCGTGCCATGCTGCGCACCGCGATACTTCACCACGCGCAGGTGCCGCGTGGCGATCTGGTCATTGACCCGGTGGTCGAGCAGGATGACGCAGTCGGACACATATTCTTCCAAGCCATGGCGTGTTAGCGATTCGCGCCCGCGCTCGGCGGTGATGACGGAAGTGACGCCTTTTTCCTTCAGCCAGCGGAAGAGACGCCGCAGTTCCGAGCGCAGCACCGCCTCATTGGGCAAGGCGGCGAATAACACCTCCAGCGTATCGAGCACGACGCGCTTCGCACCGATGGAGTCGATGGCGTGCCCGAGCCGGACGAATATCCCCTCTAGGTCGTACTCGCCCGTCTCGTGGAGTTCCCCGCGCTCGATGTGGACATAGTCCACCAGGATTTTTTTGCGCTTCACCAGGCCATCCAGATCGAATCCGAGAGACGCGACGTTGTCCTTCAATTCCTTTTCCGTCTCCTCAAAGGCCATCAGCACGCCCGGTTCGTCAAACTGAGTCGCGCCGCGCACAAGGAACTCAGCAGCTAACAGCGTCTTGCCACAACCCGCGCCGCCACACACCAGCGTGGGGCGCCCGCGCGGCAATCCACCGCTGGTGATTTCATCAAGTCCCTGAATGCCCGTGGGGCAGCGCGGGAGATACAACATTGGAGCGCTGCGTTTAGGCGAAGTTTTTTGGGTCATTTAATTGGGGAATTTACCAGTGCCGTGCTTTTTATCGTGTTGGCCAAAGCCGGAGCATTCGGCGGTGGCGAGCTTCCGCTACCGGCGTGGCGAAAACCATGGGGTGAAACCCTACCTTTTTGCCTGACGCTGAGATTGGACCTTCGTTTTTGAAATGACTACTCTGGGTCTGCCGGGACGATGAGCGTGGGGATGGTGGCCTTTCTCACCATTCCTTCGGCGACGCTGCCGAGGAGGAGCGAGGCGATGACGCCGTGGCCATGGGTGCCGAGAACGACGAGGTCGGCCTTGCATTCTTTGATTTGGTCTAGCAGAGCATGGAGCGGGCTGCCTTCCACGACTTGGGCGGAGACGTCGGGGACCTCGGATTTCACCTGGACGACGAGTTCATCGATCTTGGTGACGGCGCGGCGCTTCGCCTCTTCTTGATAGACGTGCATGGCGGGGAATTCCTCGGGCGTGAAGCCGTAGGCGGTGTAGCTGGGCTCGGGCTCGACAGCGTGGAAGAGGCGGAGGCCAGCGTTGAAGGATTTGGCCATGCCGACGGCCATTTCGAGCACTCCGGGCGTTGCATTTGAGAAATCGACGGCGACTAGGATAATTTTCATGGCGTCTATTTCCTAGCATCGCTGGCGAGCCCTTGCAAAGCCTCATCATCCGGTGCGCGGGAAATGCAAGGTTTTGCGGAATTCTCGGAATCGCCGTTTGGCAAGCGGGCGGTTTTGTTCCAAGGTGCGCGCACCATGATCCGCTTTCTCCACACCCGCATCCGTGTCCGCAATCTCCAGACGTCGATCAATTTCTACCAGCACCTCGGCTACACGCTGGGCGAGTTCAAGGAATCGCCGGAGGGGAACAGCCTGGCGTTCCTGGAACTGCCGGGAAACGACGTTTTCCTGGAGCTCTGCCACTCGCCGGACTACCCGGCGACCTGCCCTGAGGATCTGATGCACACGGCGCTAGGGGTTTCCGACATCAACGAATACTGCGACAAGGTGGAGAAAGCGGGCATCGAGATCTGGCCATCCGGCTGGCGCGAAAAATTCAGCACGGGCGCGCGGAAAATGGCGTTTGTGACAGATCCGGATGGGTATGAGGTGGAGATTCTGGAACGCTGAGAGAAAAAAGTGAGAGATTTCCCGGTCAGGCAGGCGAGAAGTTTCGCGGTGGCCAGGTGAGGTCAGGATCATTTCTTTTTTGATCAAGGTGCCCTGTTGCACGACCGGATTCTCCTCATGGTAAATCCAACGAACTGAGGCAAATTTCCGCCATGATGGGCACGCTCGCCGTGGATTTACCAACCACCCTCAAGCAACTGGATCCCGACTCGGCATCCAAGTTGAAGCGCTTGGTGCGCGATGCCATTGCTCTCGCGCAACCATCGAAAGCCATCACCGGAGCCGTCGCTGCCAATGGTTGGCCGATTGGACATTTTGAAAAATTCGCCGGTTGCCTTGCCGGTGAAGTTTCGGACCTGCCGGACGATCCGCCGCCCGAACCAACTCCTGAATGGTGATAGCGTTAGCTGCTCGACACCCGCACCCTTACCGCGCTGACAAACAATTGCCAAAAGTTCAGGCGCGTTCCCGGTTTTCGGGTGGGTGACGGGTCGGAATAATCCGGTGGCGAAATTTCCTCCTTTTTCGGGTTGCCACCGGGGAAAGTCGTCCCTAGTTTCCGCCTCCCGCGATTTTTAACCTCATCCCGAGATGTCCAAGCACAACAGCCTCAAGTCCAGCGCCACCGTCGGCGGCAAACGTTCCGTCCTCAAGCGCTTCGA